>NZ_BLVO01000004.1:0-300000 GCF_013340285.1 Desulfovibrio subterraneus
ATCTGTGTCTTCATGATCAAGGGGGCTAATTCCCTTAATCACGCTAGCTGATATCTTTCTGTCCAACTCGCTATTTAATTGTCAAAGAACCTCAGAGCCTCACAAACGCAACACTTTGTCGCAGAGGCGGATTTTCAAGCTATCGAAACTCCACCACTCCGTCAAGCATCTTTTCAACTTTTTTTCATCACCTTTCGGTGCGAATGTGTTGAGCTGTTTGTGAAAGAACCGTTTCGTTCGCCTCATCGGCGCGGAGGTGGAAACTACCCTAAAACGTGTTTTAGTCAATCGCTTTTTTGAAGAATGTGCATATTATCAAATTAACATACTGAAAACTATGAATAACATTCTACAACATCCTTCTTTTGACCAGCTCTGCACCCCTATCATCATATAGGGGCTTTTGTTTCTCTGGCGATATGGAGCAAGATGCGTTACACACTTCGGCGAACACAAAGGAGTTACTCATGGGATTCATGAATGCAAGCGCCAGCTTCACCCGCTATCATATAACTGAACCTGTGCCTTCCGACCTCTGGTCGCAGGTACCTGATAAACTCAAGCAATTCGCCTTCAAGGAAATTGAGGATACCGCCGAGGAACGCGGCTGGGGTTGGGTATGTTTTGACGACATGCTCGATTCCTTCTGGCGTACCGCACCGCCGGAAAAGGGCGAGTTCATCACCTTTTCCCTGCGCCTCGACACGCGCCGCATACCATCTGCCGTGCTGAAGAAGCACCTTGCACTGGCATTGCGCGATGAGGAACGCAAAATCAAGGAACAGGGCAAGAAGTACGTTTCGCGCGAGCGGAAAAAGGAACTGCGTGAGCAGGTACAGCTCAAGCTGCGCGCCCGCTCGTTCCCTATTCCTGCTGAATTCAACGCGGTCTGGAACATCCAGACGGGCGCTGTGTACCTCGCCTCCACCCAATCCAAGGTTCTGGAGCTTTTCGAGGAATACTTCTCCACCACCTTCGGACTGGACCTTGAGCCCATGACCCCCTACGCCCTTGCCGTAAAGCTCAAGGGAGAGGATGTTATGAATAAGCTCGATACCCTTGAACCCACCCGCTTCGCCTAGGAGTTTATATGGCAGACACTCCCTATCTCGGACAAACCATCGATGTGGTTCTCGGACAGGAATACCTGACATGGCTCTGGTTCCGCAGCGAAACCCGCAGCGGACAGTTTCAGACTCCTGACGGAGATCCCTATTTCCTGTATGTAGAGCAGCGTGTTTCCGTACAGGGCGGCGAAGGTGAAACCCTTGAAACCGCTACCGTATCCGGCAACCTTTCTGAACTGCGCGAAGCACGCCTTGGCCTTTCCACCGGCAAAAAGGTGAACCGTGCGCTTATCCGTATCGAACACGATCCCGAAGCATGGCAGCTTTCGCTGAAGGCAGAAGACTTCGCCCTCGGGGGATTGAAGACGCCCAAGGTGGAAAAAGCCGACTCGGAAGATGACGACCCGGATGCAGCCTTTCTGGAAAAGATGTTCCTGATCGAGAAATGCCTCACCTATCTGGACGCTTCCTACAACGACTTTCTGAACGTGCGCCTGTCTCCCCAATGGGATGATGAAGTGCGTCAGATCGGACGTTGGCTTGAAATGGCAGAATAGGAGACACCAGCCGGATGCCCCTAACCGAGAATGTTCCCACCGCCCTGCGCGGTCTTCTCAAGCGTGTTTTCATCAAGCTTGGGTGGATGCTCCTTGTCCTCTGGGGCATCACCATAATCAGTTTCTGGGTCATCCATCTGGCTCCGGGCTCCCCCACCGACCTGCAGACGTCGATGAATCCGCTGGTCGGGCAGGAGGCACGCCTTCGCCTTGAAAAGCTCTACGGGCTGGATAAGCCGCTGCACATACAATACATCAACTGGCTGGAGCGGCTGGTCCGACTGGATTTCGGCCGTTCCATGTCAGGCGACTACCGCCCCGTATGGGACAAGATTAAAGAGCGGCTGCCGCTTACGGTGGGCATGAATGTCGCCTCCATGGTGCTTACCCTGCTCATTGCCGTTCCCATTGGGGTGGCGGCTGCCTATTATCAGGGCCGGTGGTTCGACTCCATAAGCGCGGTCTTCGTGTTTATCGGCTTTGCAATGCCGGGCTTCTGGCTTGCCCTTCTGATGATGCTGTACTTCGGCATCCATCTGCAATGGCTGCCCATATCAGGGCTTACCTCGCTGGACTACAACAGCCTGACGCCCTTGGGAAAACTGCTTGATATTGCGAAGCACATGGCCATGCCCATCTTCATTTACACGTTCGGTTCCCTCGCGGGGATGTCGCGGTTCATGCGTTCGTCCATGCTGGAAGTGCTGCGGCAGGATTACATCCTGACTGCCCGCGCCAAAGGACTGCCGCTCAGAACGGTCATTTTCAAACACGCCCTGCGAAACGCCCTGCTGCCCGTAATCACCATACTCGGCCTCTCCGTTCCGGGCCTCATAGGCGGATCGGTGATCATTGAATCCATCTTCGCCCTGCCCGGTCTGGGACAACTGTTCTACACGGCTGTCATGGCACGCGATTATCCCATGATCATGGGCAACCTTGTGCTAGGCGCGGTGCTCACTCTTGCGGGCAACATGCTGGCGGACCTGTGCTACGGTCTGGCAGACCCCCGTATCCGCAGCACGGGAGGCGACGCCTAGATGAGTGCCTCCCCCACCAGCCTTGCCGGCAGACTGCTGCACAGGCAGTTCTGGCAGCGTTACGGACTGCTCACGCTGGGTCTGTGCATCGTGGGCATCATGTCCTGCGCAGCAATACTGGCCCCCTGGATAAGCCCCCACGACCCGACAGCGCTTGATCTCAATGCCATTCTTCAGGCCCCGAACGCCCAGCACCCCTTCGGAACCGATGCTCTTGGCCGCGATGTGCTCTCGCGAATGCTGTATGGTGCACGCGTATCACTGTGGGTCGGCTTTGTGGCCGTGGGCATTTCGGTCAGCATAGGCATAGCGCTCGGACTTGTGGCCGGTTTCTTCCGTGGATGGGTAGACGAAGCCATCATGCGCCTTGTGGACATCATGCTGTGCTTTCCGTCCTTCTTTCTCATTCTGGCGGTTATCGCCTTTCTTGAACCGAGCCTGAACAACATCATGATCGTCATCGGTCTGACCTCATGGATGGGAGTGGCGCGACTTGTGCGGGCAGAAACCCTGAGCCTGCGCGAGCGCGACTTTGTCTCCGCGGCACGGCTCGCCGGGGCAGGCAAGATACGCCTGATGGGCCTGCACATACTGCCCAATGCCCTTGCCCCCGTGCTGGTTTCCGCCACACTCGGAGTTGCGGGTGCCATTCTCACGGAATCTGCCCTGAGCTTTCTGGGTCTGGGCGTGCAGCCCCCCATGCCAAGCTGGGGCAACATCCTCATGGAAGGCAAAGAGGTGCTGGAAATCGCCCCCTGGATGTCGCTGTTTCCGGGTTTCGCCATTCTTATCACCGTACTGGGCTACAACCTGCTCGGCGAAAGCCTGCGGGATATTCTGGACCCGAGACTTTCTCAGTGATTGCGCTATACTGAACGGCCCTGACAGGGCTATTACAGGCTGACCGAATGCAGCTCTCCCTTTGCAAACGGACAGGACTTTGGATACAGTTCGCTCTCTGTAACGAATCAACCTTCCCTGACGGGATACCCTCATGCTGGAACTGCTCAGAATCCGTCAATTGGCGCTCATTGACGACGTGGAACTGGAATTCGCCCCGGGCATGAATGTGCTTACGGGTGAGACCGGTGCGGGAAAAAGCTTCATTCTGAAGGCGCTGAATTTTCTCACCGGCGACAAGATGTCTCCGGATCTCGTGCGTCCCGGCGCGGAGAAGGCTCAGGTGGAAGCCCTGTTTGCCATGCCGGACGGCGACGTGGTCATCAAACGCGAGCTGGTTGCCGCAACCGGCCGAAGCCGCCTCTACATAAACGACTCCCTCAGCTCTCAGGATGCCATCCGCGACCTGCGCCCCAGCCTGCTGGTGCACACCAGCCAGCACGGACAGCAGAAGTTGCTGCAGCCTGCCTTTCAGGCCAAGATTCTTGACGATTTTCTGAACCGGCCGGACCTGCTCAGGCAGCGCGAAACCCTGTTGAAGGAATTGCGCACCCTTGCAGCACGCCGCGAAGAACTGCTGGAACGCAGCAGGCACCTTGAGGACAAACGCGAACTGCTGGAATATCAGCAACGCGAAATAGCCAAGGTGGGTCCCGAGCACGGCGAAGAAGAAACCCTGGAAGCCAAGAAGCAGGAACTGCGCAACCAGACCGTCATTCAGGACACCATAGATGCGGCTCTTGCCCTGCTGGGTGCAGGCGAAGGCGGCATTCTGGACGGCTTGGGAAAGCTTGAACGCCACATGGATACCCTGCGGCGCGTTCTTCCCAATTATGATGACGATGCGAGCCTGCTCATAGAGGCACGGCAGAACCTGCAGGATCTCGCCGCACGACTCCGCAAGCAACCTGCCACTTCTCCCGACGAAGACAGCCTTGAATCCATTGAGGCGCGCCTGTACGAACTGGCGCAGCTCAAGCGCAAGCTCAAGCGTTCGCTGGACGAGATTGTGGACCTGCAGACCGAGATCGAAGAGAACCTTTCCTTCATGGATTCCTGTTCGCTCGATCTCAAGCAACTCGCCAAGCAGGAAGCAACGCTGCTGGAC
This sequence comes from Desulfovibrio subterraneus, assembly GCF_013340285.1. Classification (NCBI taxonomy): domain Bacteria; kingdom Pseudomonadati; phylum Thermodesulfobacteriota; class Desulfovibrionia; order Desulfovibrionales; family Desulfovibrionaceae; genus Desulfovibrio; species Desulfovibrio subterraneus. The sequence goes on from NZ_BLVO01000004.1 coordinate 4,673, forward strand.
GGGCTTGCCCTGCTCCTCAAGGAACTCAATCCCCTGCGCAAGATTGCCGGCGAGTCACTGTGCACGGCGATTGTTGCCGAGCTGAAGGGACTGGGCTTCTCGGAACACGTTCAGGTCAGATTCGAATTCAAACCTGCCGAGCTATTCCCCGGCCGCGCAGACTGCATTGAAGAGCGCCCATCCCTGCTCTGGATACCCAACCCCGGCCAGCCGCCGCAGCCTCTGGACAAGATTGCCTCGGGCGGCGAACTTTCGCGCTTCCTGCTGGCAGTTGTGGGCATCATGAACCGCAAGGAAACGCCGAGTCTCATCTTCGACGAAGTGGATGCCGGTGTCGGTGGCCTTACCCTCAATGCCGTGGCGGACTCTCTGGACAAACTGGCCGACCATCAGCAGGTGATTCTCATCACCCACTGGCCCCAGCTGGCAGCCAGAGCCAAAAGACATTTTCAGGTTCGCAAGGAAGTGCGCGAGGGCAACACCTACACCCTGTGTCAGGCGCTTGATGACGGTGCCATATGGGAAGAGATCAGCCGCATGGCGGGTGGAGGCGAACAGGGACAGGCCATGGCGAGAGAACTTCTCGCCTGAGCAAGATAGCTACTTGCCGGAACAGTTTTTTTCAGGCTATTGACATGAAAGAACTTTCCGCACCTGTATTACAAGGCAAAGGTATTCATGACTCAGGATCCGGCCAACGGCGGCACCCCGCAGCAGCGCCTTGCTGCATATTGGAGCGTGCTCAAGGAGCACAAGGAGAAGAAGACCATCCGCGAACTGATGGAACGCGAGGTGCTGCTCTGCTTCATTGCCACCAACAAGGACCGCATTAACGAATACCCGCTGCTGCCCCCGCAGCAGCACGCCATTATCGATTTTCTCACCACCCGCGCGCAGGGCGACCCGCTCCATGCGCACACCAGCGCCCTTATCACCTTCTTCATCAATCAGCTGAATAAGTACGGCGGACTTCTCACGGCAGGAGACACCGCCGGTGCAGAAGGTGAAGTGGCCGATCTGGTCAATCAGGAATCGCTGCTGCTCAAGGCCATTCAGGCTGTCGTCTACACCACGGCGCTCACCGTGGACAACTTCAGTGAAGTGCTCATCCGCCATTACGGAGAAGAATCCCTGCCCGCCATAGACGCCATCATGGAAAAGGTGGAACTCGGCGAGCGCTTCTGGAAGGAGAACTTCGACCACTTCATCACCAAGCTGGCCGACGGGGCCTATCGCGAAATGACCGCCAACCAGCTGTATATGGTGCGGCGGGAAAAATCGCAGATTGTCCTGCGATTCTGTTTTGACGACATGCTCAGCCGCCTCAAACGCACCAACAAGAGCATTGAAAAAACGCGTGCGCAGAGCGTTTACGAAACATCGCTGCGCACCTTTGAAGCGCGCAAGGCACGCAAACGTCTAGCGGACCACCTGACAAAGCTTTCCCACAAGCCGGACTACCCCTTTGCCCCGGCAGATATTCCCTATATCGCAAGCATCCTGTGCATGGATTCAGCCGGGCTTGCGTTCGAGTCCGCCTATACCATGCTGCATGCAAACTCGCTGGCAGAGCCGCTCAAGGGAGCGGACGGTGAAGAACTGACGCAGCAGGGAGCCCGCTTCATTTTCGAACAGATGCTCACCATGGCCTGTGCGACATCGGTGAGTCTGGGCATACTCCGGCAGGATTTCCAGAAATCCCTATCCATGTTCGAAAGCAAGGAAGCCGCCCAGATCATGCACCTGCTCGGGGTCTTTGATCTGGAATCCATAGAGCGCGCCTTCTTTGCCATGCTGGAACTGCAGTTCATCTCCATCATCCGCCAGCGGTCAGGCGAAGACAGCGGCAAAATGCAGATCCGCAGCACGCGCCTGCGCAGAGTCAGGGAAGAAGAGGTTGATACCCTCATGGATCTTGGCCTTAACCGCATACGCAAAAACAAGCTGTGGGTGAAAGACCCGGACAACGAGGAATATCTGCTCTTTGCCCAGCAGTCTCCGGCAGATTTCAAAGCCATCATGGAAATCATGCACCTGGAGCCACAGCTTGCCAGAGCAGTGCTCACGCTGTGGCAGCATGCCCACAACAAGGTATTCATCAGCGTGCACCTGAATCTGGACCTTATCTCCCGCACCACGACCAATCTCAACCAGCGGCTTGCGGAAATATTCCTCCGTTTCGGCACGCTGGGCCCGGGAAAGAAAAAAGGCATCTGAAACTGATCGTTCCAGATGCCTTTCATTTCAAACTGCTGTGCAGCTATTCCCCTTCTTCACGAAGGGCAAAGTTCACTTCCAGCCTGTTCAGATTCACTTCGGTGAGCCACAGAAGCACCCTCTGCCCCAGACGGAACCTGCGCCCCGTGCGCTCGCCAATCAGTTCCTGACGTTCGGGCAGATACCCGTAATAGTCATCGTTGATGGTGGAAACACGCACCAGCCCTTCCGCCATGACCTCTTCAAGTTCCACCCAGAAGCCGAAGTCTGTCACGCCGTTGATGATACCGGTGTACCTTGTTCCCACCTTATCGCGCAGGAAGAGCACCGTGAGCCGCTTCAAGATCTCGCGTTCGGCTTCCATGCCCTTACGCTCGCGTGCGTTCAAGTGGTCGGCAATGCCTGAAAGCTGCCCCGGACCGGGATTAGGCCCATAGCCGGGCACCTTGAGGGCATGCTTGAGCGCCCTGTGCACCACAAGGTCCGCATACCGCCGGATGGGCGAGGTGAAGTGGCAGTAGCAGTCCGATGCAAGACCGAAGTGGCCTTCGTGCTCCGGCGTATACACAGCCTGCATCATGGTGCGCAGCGCAAGGCGGTTCACGATGAATTCCTGATCTGTACCCGCTGCCACTCTCAGCACATGCTGCAGGGCTTCCGGCGTGGGGTCCATAGGAACATGCTCGGCCATATCCGTACGCTGAAGCGTCCTGAACAGCCCGAGCAGTTTTTCTCCATCCGGGTCGGGGTGCGAGCGGTACAGGAAGTTCTCTCCCCGCTCGGTGAGGAAACGGGCCACGGCCTCGTTGGCCGCGATCATGAACTCCTCGATGATCTGATGCGAGAAGTGGCGCACCCTGCGGGTGATATCCACAGGCTCACCGTAAATATTGAACTTCACCCCGGCTTCGGGCAGATCGAAATCAAGGCTGCCCCGCTGCATGCGCTGTGCACGCAGCTGGCGGGCCAGATCCTCGGCAGTTTCCAGCATGGGCAGAACAGGATCAAGCACCAGACGGGTGTCCGCATCCTTTTCTTCCAGCGCCTTGTGCACCTGCTCGTAGGTCAGGCGGGCCTTGCTCTCGATAACCGCCGGATAGAATTTGGATTTACCGTAGCTGCCGTTGCTGTAGAAGTAAGTTTCCGCCACCATGGCAAGGCGCGGCACACGCGGATTGAGGCTGCACAGCCCGTTGGAGAGCGCCTCCGGAAACATGGGCTCAACCGACTGGGGGAAGTAGTAGGAGTTGGCGCGTTCCTGCGCCTCCCTGTCCAGCGGAGAATCCACAGGCACGTAATGGCTTACGTCCGCTATGGCCACCCACAGGCGGAACCCGTCCCCCTGCGCCTCCACATACACGGCGTCGTCAAAGTCCTTTGCCGTCTCGCCGTCAATGGTCACGAAGGACATGTGGCGCAGGTCGACACGGTCCGCAAAATCCTCCTGCGCAGGCAGGGCAGGCAGGCTTGCCGCCTGTTCCAGCGCCGAGGGAGGAAAGACGGTAGGAATGTCGTTGTTCAGCTTGACCAGACGTTCCTGCACATCGGCGCTTTCTTCGTTGCCAAGGCTTTCCAGCGCAACGGCGCTCCACAGGCCGTCTTCGACCATCTCTTCGGGGCGCACCACCAGAAGCTCGCCCTTGGCGGGTTTGCCGTCCAGCACGTCCGTGTTCACCATGAGGGATATCTTCAGGCGCGGGTCAGAAGGACGACACAGATAGCCCCCCTCGCCGCCGAGCTTGCGCACGACCTTGCAGGTGAGCGTTTCGTGCGCCCGTTCCAGAATGCGCACTATGCGCCCTTCCTGATTCTTGCCCTGCTGGCGTCCCGGCAACAGCGCCACCACAACCTTGTCGCCGTGCATGGCACCGCCAAAGTCGTGAGGAGCCACAAAAACGTCATTGCGCTTGCGGTCTTCCGGCAGCACAAAGCCCACGCCGGAGCGCTGCACTTCCAGCGTGCCTGTGATCATCTTGAGCTGTTCGGCCAGCCCCCACGCCCCGCCTCTCAGGCGGAGTATGCGCCCCTGATCCTTCAGTTCCTCAAGGCGCAATTCCAGACCGCGCTTCCAGCGCTTGCTGATATTGCCCATGCGGAGCAGATCGTCGATCTTCATGGGACGACGTGCTTCCTTGAACATGGCAAGCACATCATTCTGCGAAAGGGAAAATTCCGCAGGATTTTTCTTTTTCGATTTCATCATCAAAATTCCTCAGGCAGACTGCAATGCCTGCCATCTGTTCCCCCACCATTCAGGGAAGGTGTCGGGGGTATTCCAGGCCGGACCGAATACGGTCTTCAGAACCAGTGTCCACACGGACACATCCGCAAGACCGAGGTCCGCCACTTTTACTGCATCCTTTGGCGTGCAAAGCAGGGGAAGCCCCTCTTCCGCCATGGATCTCACATCGTCAGGCGTGTAGTCGTGATGATCGGGAAAAACATGATAGCGCGAAGGCGACATGCCGACATACGACGCCACTGTCCGTTCAACCTGCGCGGGCACACCGACTCCGCTGAACAGGGAATAGCCGTTACGGACAATCATGCCGGGGGAAGTGACAATATCTTCTCCGAGAACGGACTGCATCCCCACGGGCTGGAGTGAAAAACTGAATACCGGCACGGAGAGGCGCCCCAGACGCTTCTTCACATCGGGCAGCAGCGCTGCAAATTCCGATGGAGAGCACTTGATGAGAATGGCGCCAGCACGCGTCAGGGCATCTGCCCCTTCGCGCCATGAACCGGAAGGAATAACGCAATTCCATTCCGACTTCAGGTCATCCGGCCGCAACAGAACAAGATCTATATCACGGCGCACCGCAAGGTGCTGAAATCCGTCGTCCATCACAAAAATATCAGGCGCAAGGCTCTTTTCCGCCCATGCACCGGAACGCCTGCGCACAGGGTCCACCACTATGCGGGCCTGCGGGTGCTGCCGGGCCAGCATCAGGGGCTCATCTCCGGCGCAGGATGCCGGGCTGTCTGCCTCCACCACATAGGGCAATGTGGGCGGCGTGGCCTTGTAGCCGCGGGTCAGCACAACGGAACGGAGTCCCTCCTGCCCTGCCCAGTCCAGCAGCCAGTCCACCACGGGGGTTTTACCGCTTCCGCCCCAGCCTATGTTCCCTATGGAAACCGTGGGCACGGAAGGCCGAAAAACGTGAGCCGCCCCCTTTTCATACCGCTGCCTGCGAACAGCCATGGCCGCACCGTAGACCAGTCCCAAAGGCCGCAGCACCGGCCGCAAAACCCGCTGCGCCTGTTCACAGGCTCCTGAAAGTGTACATCCCGCTGCCATGGCAACTCCATTATCTTATGGAGAAAAAACGACCAACCACTCCCCCGACAACCAAAACACCGATAGCGGGCGGGCGCATCCGGCCCGTTCATGCCACCTGCGGGCAAGGCCTGCGCACGGAACAAGCAAAGGGAGCCCGAGGCTCCCTTTGTTCATATCAACTTGCGAGATGCCCGTCATGACAGCGGCATCCCGATTCCGTGTATTTTCAGCTCACGATACGGTTTTGCCGATGGCACAATACATCAGCCGCACCTGTTCGTCGAGGCTGAGTTCGTTCCTAGTCTCTGGAACCGCCGAAGAGGCGCAGCAGGAAGAGGAACAGGTTGATGAAGTCAAGGTACAAGGTCAGCGCACCGAGGATGGAACCGCGACGGATGGCGGTTTCATCGCCCATGGGCATGGTTTCGCCCATGTAGCGCAGCTTCTGGCTGTCATATGCGGTAAGACCGGCAAAGATGATCACACCGATGATGCTGATCACCATATCCATGGGGCCGTTACCGATAAACATGTTGATGATGGAAGCAATGATGAGGCCGAAAAGACCCATCATCATGAACTGCCCCATGCCGGTCAGGTCCTTCTTCGTTACCATGCCGTAAATGGACATGGCCGCGAACATACCTGCCGCCGTGAAGAAGGCATTAAAAATGGTGCTCGATGCATACACAAGCAAAATGGCGGAAAGGGTAACGCCGTTCAACGCGCTGTAAGCAAGGAAAAGGCCGGTCGCCGCAGAGCCGGACAGCTTGTTGATGCGTGCGCTCAGGTACATCACCAGACCGATCTGCCCGATGAAGAGCATGATGGTGATCATGGCGTTACCAAAAATGAGCTGCAGCATGGATTCACTGCTTGCGACAGCAAGAGCAGTCAGCGCGGTAACACCGAGTCCTGCAGTCATCCAGCCGTATACGCCGCGCATAAAGGCATTAACAAGTTCGCCACGCCGTGCACCGGCAGTGCTCACGGTTCTTCCGAGCATGATTCCTCCAAAAAATGGGTCATTGTTTACTGTCTTGAGATGTCATAGGATGGCAACTATGCGCCATCCCTAACCGACACCGATGTTAGAGGTAACAATCATTATACCGGTTGGCAAGGGCGCACCGTATCATATATTTTCATATTGTGAACCGGGAACCGCAGCGCAACGAACTGCGACATATTGAATCGCCCAAATAGCACACTTCCCCGATCACGCAACCATGCAGCCCCGTGCAGGAAGCCGACATGACGCAATTACAGGAAGGCAAAAACAACAGAGTGCTCTTTGTCGACGACGAGGCCAACATTCTGGCCAGTTTCAAGCGGACGCTCTGCAAGCGTTTCGACATAACCACGGCCACCAGCCCTCTTGCCGGGCTGGATATCATCCGCGATCACCCGACCTTTGCGGTTGTCATTTCCGACCTGAAAATGCCCTCGATGAACGGGGTTGAATTCCTGCACGAGGTACGCAGCCTTGCGCCGGACACCATACGCATTCTGCTCACGGGGTATGCGGACACGGACGCATCCGTTGCAGCCGTGAACGAAGGCGCCGTGTTCAGATTCCTCACCAAACCCTGCCAGACGGAAACGCTCATCAGGGCCATAGAAGCGGGGGTAAACCAGCACAATCTGGTCGTATCCGAACGGGAACTTCTGCGTGGTACCCTGCGCGGCTCCATAAAGGTGCTCTCTGAAGTGCTGGCCCTGACCAACCCGGAGGCCTTTGGCCGCAGCGAACGCATCAAGCGGCATATGGTGGCTCTCTCACGCCATTTCAACAGGCAGGATGCCCTGAAACTGGAGCTGGCTGCCATGCTCTGCCAGATCGGGTGCGTTACCCTGACATCGGAAGTGCTCACCAAGCAGATGCACGGGGAAGAGCTCGACGGCGAGGAACAGCAGCTTTTCGACATGCACCCGAGCGTGGGGTACGACCTGCTCAACCATATTCCGCGCATGCGGGATGTGGCGCAGATCATACAGCAGCAGAATGTTCCACTGGGCCACGACAAGGATCTGCATTTCGGATCGCGCGCGCTGAAGATCATGCTGGACTACGATACTCTTCTCTCTCGTGGCATGGTGCCGGGCGAAGCCCTGTTGCACATGCGCGATACCAGAGGGGTGTACGACAAAGAAATTCTTGCAGCCTTTCAGCAGACCGTGCTCGATCAGGAAGTGCAAATCACCGACGAGCTGTATCTGGAAGACCTGCGTCCCGGCCAGATAGCGGCGCAGGACATAGAAACCAGAGACGGCGTTCTTCTGGCCAGCAAGGGGCAGGAACTCTCGGATGCATGTATCGCCCGCATCAGAAACTTTGCCAAGGCCTACGGACTGGATGAACCCATCCGCATGATCCTGCCCGATCAGCCCGATCAGCCCGATCAGGAAGAGAGCGCCGATCCCCCCGTCTAAAGGGCGCGCATCCACTCGGATTTGATGGGAACATACCCGTCTATGGCGGCATCCAGCCTTTCCAGCGCGGCAGCCTTGTCCTTGGGCAGGCGCACGCGCATGGGCAGGTGGTTCGAGGCGTGGTTGGTAAGAAAAATGCCCGAACGGATATCCGTTGCCGACAGCATCTCGCGCAGTTCGCGCAGCAGCCCCTGTGCATCGGGCATTGCAAATTCACCGCGCCTGCACTGCTCATGCAGAAGAGTATCCGGTAAAAGCATGAGGCTGAGCACGCCTATGAAATCCGGCGACATGGCACTCAGCACCCTGCCCGTCTCACGCGCATGGCGCATGCTGCCTTCCACCCCGCCCAGTCCGACAATGACGGAAACATTCAGCTTCATTCCGGCTGCGGAAACACGCCGTGCCTGCTCTATGAGCTGGGCAGCAGTCACATGCTTGTTCACCCGCCGCAGCACCTCATCATCCCCCGACTCCACTCCCATATAGACAAACGAGAGTCCGAGCCCGCGCAGCTCGGCCAGTTCAGCATCCGATTTACGGCCAACGGACATGGCGCTGCCGTAAGTTCCCACTCGGGTCACCCAGGGCAGATGTGTGCGAATGGATTGCAGCAGGCGCACAAGCCGGGCCTGTGGCAGCGACAGACAGTCGCCGTCGCACAAGAAGAGACGGCGCATCCCTCTGAGCCGCTCTGCGGCCCAGAGAATGTCTGCCTCAATCACGGCATCATCCTTTATACGGAATGATTTGTCCTGATAGGCACCGCAGAAGGTGCACCGATTATGGGGGCAGCCTGTGGTTACCTGCAACAGAATGGAATCTATTTCACTGGGGGGGCGTATGATGTCGCCTTCGTAATGCATGCGTTCTCCTTACAACTTCCGCTAACCGCTTTTGCGACATTCGTCCAGACACACACGGGACGAAAAAAAGCCCCCGCATTGGCGGGGGCTTCGGGAATCTATCCGGGGCGGTTCAGACCGCCTGTCTCTCCACAGCGGGACGGGAGCTGAGGTACGTCGTGCATACGACCCGCAGCAGGGATGCAAAATTCCCCACTGTTCCGTGTATGACAACCGCCTCATCATGAAGCGTTTCAAGAAATCTGGGCAGGGAGGTATTCTCCGATGCCGCAAGTTCCTCAAGCACGTTCCAGAAACGGCGTTCCAGCCGAACGCTTGTCACACCGCCGTGCAGTCTGACAGAGCGTGTCACCTGTTCATATTCCGCCGGGCTGGTAGATGCATACATCTCACACATGGGCAGATACTCCGTGGTCGCCGCCCTGCGGGAGCATCAATGCTATCCGAGCAGGTCGGCAATCTTGCGCAGCCACTGAGGATGGGCAGGCCATGCCGGTGCGGTCACGATATTGCCATCCACATGGGCTTCGTCCATTTGCAGATTCACGTATTCAGCACCGGCAAGCCGCACTTCCGGCGAGCAGGCAGGATACGCGGAGATGCGTCTGCCGTCCAGAGCCACGGCTGCAGCCAACAGCTGTGCACCGTGGCAGACCGCGCCGATGACCTTTTTGGTTTCATGGAAATGGCGAACCATAGCCAGCACCTTCTCGTTCAGACGCAGGTATTCCGGAGCGCGACCGCCGGGAATGATGAGCCCTGCGTAATCGTCGAGGCGGATATCGTCAAAGGTTGCGTTCAGAGTGAAGTTGTGTCCGGGCTTTTCAGAATAGGTCTGATGCCCTTCGAAATCATGAATGGCGGTGGCAACGGATTCACCGGCCTTCTTGCCGGGGCAAACGGCATCCACGGAATATCCCATGGCCTGCAGAGCCTGAAACGGCACCATAACTTCGTAATCTTCCACAAAATCGCCACAAATCAGCAAGAGTTTCTTTGCCATGACGGAATGCCTCCTGATTATTTTTTTCTCACCTTACATGCTTTTCTCGATTTGGGGTACTATTCGGCTACTACATGCCACACATAGCCAAAAGGCCGGAAAGGCCCGTCCGGAACGGATTCCGCACAGCACCTTCCCGGCCATATCAGACCTGCAGGGAAAAAACCTACTCTGTTCAGCGTTTAAACTTGTCGGAAATCTCCCAGAATTCGCCAATGCTCAGGCTCCGGTTCGAGGGCCCCTGCCGCACGTAGAAATGCTCGGTACTCTGGTAGCGAATAAACACCGGATAGGTGGACTGACGGCATAACGCCACCAGCAGCTGCTTGCCATCCAGCTTGCAGGCATGCAGGGATACGCAGTTGAAATGCCTTGGTCCCACGCATTCGTTGAACACATTGCCAAGATGCCGCAGGGCGTGATCTTCGCTCTGGAATTCATCGGGCTCAAGCCCCAGCACTTCGCCGGAATCCCCCACCCCCACGATCATGGTGCCGCCGGATGTATTCATAAACGCGCACATGCCCTTGAGCACGGCTATTTCCATACTCTTGTCACGTTTGCCGCTCAAGAGGTTCTGGCGAAGGGTGGACTTGAACTCCACGTGCATGCCCTCACCCTGCCGGATAAGTTTGCGCACAAAATCGGCATCGACTTTCACTTCAGGACGGTAATAGCGCCTGTGGCGGGTGAGGTAACGGGAAATGGCAAGCACAAGCGCCACCAGCACCACCACGAAGCCGCCCACGGAAGAGAGGAATAACGGGGTCGTCAGCAACCCTTTCAGCAACCCCATGCCCTGACTGATGAATATCACACGCAGGCCGCTGTTCATTTCTTCAGTCACGGTTTCCACATGGTCCAGTTCGCCTGCGGGGCCCACCTTTTCGAGCAGGTCAACAAGGTTTACACCGCGCATATCATTACCGGCCAGTTCCCTGAATGCCTTGCCTGCGCCTGCGGAAACCGCAATCACCCTGTCCTGTTGCAGCAGGGCGGCAGTCATCTGCATGGGAATGGGGGCCACAAGCCTGTTCAGGAACTTTTCCGGCAGAAAGAGCAGACACACGGTTACCGGTTCGCTTCCCGCGGTAGAACGGACATGCAGCATGACAAACCGCTTGCCTTCCGGCGTGCGCATCAGATCGATCACGGGCGTGGTATCCGCTGCGGGCAGCACCAGCATGAGGTTGGCCCGCATGGTGCTTGTCAGTTCCTTGAGTTCTTCCACATCCAGCCCGCCGGATGCGGCTCCCGTGCCGCCGACCTCGGATATACCGTAGGACACCTTGCCCTCACCCTCTTCCGTCATGCTCACGCGAACGCCGGATTCGCCTTCGATGAGTTCTGCACGGTTGTGCCCCGGCAGCACCAGCACATATCCGGCATGTGAGCTCTCCAGAAGAAACAGCATCTCATCCACCAGGGCGCTGTCGGGGATGGAGGCGCCGTCACGGGCAAGCCGGCCGATATTCTCCTGCACATTCTGAATGGAGGTACGCGCATTATCCGAAAAATAGCCTAATGCGAGCCCGGCCAGCTGCCTTTCCACCAGACGCATCTGGATCATGAGGAAGAGGAGCAGGCAGAGACCAAGCAACACCGTGAGCGCAAATAATCGACTGTATGTGAAAGGAATTCTCTTCATGTGGACCCCATACCCAACATACGGTGCTTATGCCAACCGCAATTTACAACAAAAAAGGGGCAACCCGCAGGCTGCCCCTTTGCATATGCTAACAGAGACGGAGCTAGATCTTGTCGAGAACGTCCTGATTCTGAATCAGTACTTCGCTCTTCTTGGCAAGATCAGTCATGAATGCACGGAACATCTCCTGACGCTTGGCGCGGAGCATGGATTCCTTCACCTGATCCTTTGCAGAATCCCATTCCGTATCGGACGGCAGACTGGAATCTTTCAGGCGGAAGAACACGGCACCTGCGGCGCTCATGAAAGGTCCGCCCCACTTGTCGGCAGATGCTGCAAACACAGCATTCACCAGTTCGGGAGCCTGCCCCAGTCCCGGTACAAAACCGCGACGGTCAAACAGCGGAGACACCTGCACGGTATCTGCCAGTTCCTTGGGCAGATTGCCTGCAGCAACTTCCGGTGCAATCTTCTTGGCTTCTTCGCCAGCCATCTGCATGGCTGCTTCCTGCAGCAGACGGCCTTCGATCATGGTCTTCACCTGCTCGAAGTCGATGTAGCTTTCGGGGGCGCTGGTCGTCACGCGGGCAACCATGTAGCCACCCTCCACTTCCAGAGGCGTCTCAACAACGCCACCGGCTATGGTACCGAACACGGCATCAAGGGATTCAGGCTTGATACCCACGATGTCCATCGCCTTTGCACGGGGGAACTCGGGGGTGGTACGCAGGTCAAGGGCATGCGCCGCGGCTGCATCCGCCATGGACTTGCCGGCCATGACTTCTTCGAACACCACGTCAAGTGTATCTGCCACGCCGTCTGCGGCCTTGTCTTCAGCCAGACGCTGACGAACGTCGTCATGCACTTCGGCCAGCGACTTCACGCGACGGGGGGTCTTCTTCTCCACCTTGATGATGTGGAAGCCGAACTGCGTACGCACGATATCGGAAACCTGGCCGGCTTCAAGTGCAAAGGCTGCGTCCTCGAAAGGCTTCACCATGGCACCGCGGCCGAACTCGCCAAGGTCACCGCCGGTGGGGGCGGAAGGACCTTCAGAATACTTCTTGGCCAGCGCGGCAAAGTCCTCGCCCTTCTTCAGACGGGCAAGCACCTGATCGATCTTGGCCTTGGCTTCGTTCACCGTTGCCTCTGGAGCGTTGGCATCCACCAGCACAAGAATGTGGCGGGCATGCACAGACTCATCCTGCACGAAGTAGGTTTCGGCATTCTGATCATAGAAGGCGGCGATTTCTGCCTCGTCCACCTTCACGCTCTTGGCCAGAGTCTTGGGGGTGATGGTGATGTATTCAAGGCTCACCGTTGCGGGCTGCTTGAACTGCTCCTTGTTCTGCTCATAGAATTCCTTGACCTTTTCAGGGGCCACGGAAGCTTTGGTCATAAAGGAGGCAGCAGACAGCACGGTGAACTCGATGGAACGTTTTTCAGCCGCGTAGTTGAAGGCAGTGCGGGCTTCATCATCGGTCACGGAAGCCGGAAGGCCGATGTACTCCTGCATCTTCTGGATCAGGATATCCTTGCGGTAGGACTCTTCGAACTGCCCGGGAGTCATGCCCTGCGCTTCCAGAACACGCTTGTACAGGTCGCCGTCGAACACGTCCTTCTCATTGCGGAACACCGCGATGGAAGCAATGGTCTTCTTCAGCTCCTGAGGCGTAACGGTAATGCCGAGACGCTCTGCTTCCTGCAGAAGCAGCTTCTTGCTCACGAGCTGCTGCAGCACCTGCTGCGTGAATCCCAGCTGCTTCAGGTCTTCCTGCTTCAGACCGGGGATCTGACGCTTAAGCATGGCAAACTGCTGATCGTAGGCCTGCTTGAATTCGGGAATCAGAATCGGTTCTTCATTGACCGTGGCAATCACGGACGATCTGCTGGAGTTGCTCATGGAGCCCACTCCCCAGAAGACGAACACGATAATGATAAGCGCAAAGGCAATTTTTACGCCCCACGACTGGGCATTCTGCCGAATAGAGTCCAACATGCTCCGTATCCTTTGGTTCTAGCGGTGTGGCGCTACCGTTAAGCTGCGCCTGTTTTTGAGAGACGGACGTAGTTCAGAAGTCCGCCTGCCCGAATAATGTCCAATTCCTTCTGCGTCAAATCATTCTTCACAGCCACGCTGCCAGCGCCTTCCAAGGTGATTTCCACAGAGCCACCGGCAGTCACGGCTGCCACAGGCACGGTCACCTTGCCGCCCAGCGCAAAACGGTCATAGTCCGCCTTGTCCTCAAGAATGAGGGGCAGAATGCCGAAGTTCACGAGGTTGGCGCGGTGAATGCGGGCAAGCGACTTGGCGATGACAGCACGCACACCGAGATGACGGGGAGCCAGCGCAGCATGCTCGCGGGAAGAACCCTGACCGTAGTTTTCACCGGCCACGATAATTCCGTTGTCGCAGGCCTTGGCGCGTGCCACGAACCCTTCATCCACGCGGCTGAACACATGCTCGCTGATGGCGGGCACGTTGGAGCGCAGCGCGGTGATCTGGGCACCTGCGGGCATAATGTGGTCGGTGGTGATGTCGTCACCGGCCTTCAGCAGTACCTGAGCGGTCACGCTGTCGCCGAAACCGTCGAACTTCTCCAGCGGCACGATATTGGGTCCGCGCAGTACTTCCACGCCGGAGCCGTCGGCAGGCGGGAAGATAAACAGATCGCGGATGGAAGGCACGTCAGCAGGCAGTTCGGGCACTGCGGGTGCCTCGCCCCATGTGGCGGGGTCGGTGAACTCGCCGCGGATGGCAACCATGGCTGCGGTAAGCGGGCTCACAAGATACACGTCCGCGTCCTTGGTGCCGGAACGCCCTTCAAAGTTGCGGTTGAAGGTACGCACGGAAACACCTGCGGAAACGGGAGAACCGCCCATGCCGATGCAGGGACCACAGGAACATTCCAGCAGACGCGCGCCTGCGTCGAGCAGCGGCTCCACCAGACCTTCGCGGGCCAGCATCTTCAGCACCTGCTTGGAGCCGGGGCTGATCAGGGTATCGGTTTCCGGGCAGACCTTGGCTGCGCCGAACAGGCCCGCAACGGACTTCATGTCCGCATAGGAGGAGTTGGTGCAGGAGCCGATGGCAACCTGATCCACCTTCTTGCCTGCCAGTTCACGCACGGAAACCACGCGGTCGGGCATGTGCGGCTGGGCGGCAAGGGGTTCCAGCTTGGAAAGGTCTATGACGATGACATCGTCGTACGCTGCGCCCGCATCGGCCACAAGTTCCTTCCAGTCTGCCTCGCGGCCCATGGCTGCGAGGAACTGACGGGTCTTGTCGTCGCTGGGGAACAGAGAAGTGGTGGCACCGAGTTCCGCACCCATGTTGGTGATGACCGCACGTTCGGGCACGGACAGGGTGGCAACGCCGGGACCGGCATATTCAAACACCTTGCCCACGCCGCCCTTTACAGTCAACAGGCCGAGCAGATGCAGAATCACGTCCTTGGCAGAGGCCCAGCCGGTCAGCTTGCCTTCAAGCTGCACCTTGATGACCTTGGGCATGGCAATGAAGTAGGGCTCACCGGCCATAGCAAGCGCCACGGAAAGACCGCCCGCGCCCATGGCAAGGGAACCTATGCCACCCGCAGTGGGCGTGTGGCTGTCAGAACCGACCAGCGTTGCGCCGGGCTTGGCGAAATTTTCCAGATGCAGCTGATGACAGATACCGGTTCCGGGAGGAGAGAACACCACGCCGTACTTCTGCGCCACAGTGCGCAGGAAGCGATGGTCGTCCGAGTTGCGGAAGCCCATCTGCAGGGTGTTGTGGTCCACATAGCTCACGGACAGGTCGGTACGCACACGGTCCACACCCATGGCTTCGAACTGGAGGTACGCCATGGTACCGGTTGCGTCCTGCGTCAGGGTCTGGTCTATGCGCAGGCCGATTTCGCCCCCGGCAACCATTTCACCGGAGACAAGATGGGCCGCAATGATCTTTTGCGTAACATTCATGGACATAGTCTTCTTCCTAGCATTCGTCTGTTTCGCAGACGGCTTCACCCGTTCCGTTTTAGCCGGAACGCATATGCCGAACCGCGCACGGGTCCCGACATGAAGCTGCGGCCAGCCTTGCGGCAGGTCCGCACCCTATGCGGAGGCCGGTTCCATCGCACACAGCCGCTCAAGGCGTCGCTGCCGCAATGACGAACAATACCGCCGCATCCGGCCTGATTATATCAGGCCGTCATCCCCCATACGCCCACCGCTGACGGTCGATTCAATGCACATGCTCCGAAACGGCGGAGTTCATGCCGTCAGCCATGCTCACACATTCAGGCGCAGGGCCTAACCTTTTTCCCGATATCGGGGTGGACCCTTAAGGTATGTCCAGCCCTTCGCCGCGATACTCGTTCAACTTGTTTCGCAGCGTACGAACGGATATGCCGAGCATCTCCGCAGCCTGTGTACGGTTGCCGGAGGTCTGCTCCAATCCTTTGAGAATCATTATGCGTTCCATTTCATGCAGGGGGATAACCCCCTGCGCAAACAGCGCGCTTCCGTCGCCGCCCGGCACCGATGTGCCGGAGGCAGTCTGCATTCCGGCGCCGGAGGCAACCGGACCGGCGGAATCCGCCATCCCGCCGGATGCGGCAGACTCCGCATCCTGATCCTCATCCTCGCCGAACAGGGGCCAGCTATCCGGATCAAGGAGAAAATGATTCTTGCTGATGGGGCCGCGTCCTGCCAGCAACGTGGCACGTTCCATCAGGTTCTGCAATTCACGCACGTTACCGGGCCAGTCATAGGACACCAGCCAGTCGAGCGCTTCCTGCGAAAATTCAAGGTGGGCAAGCCCGTATTCGCGAACGTACATATCCACAAATAAACGGGCCAGAGCCAGCACATCTTCTCCCCGTTCCCGCAGGGCGGGCAGACGCAGGGGAATGACGTTAAGGCGGAAGTACAAATCCTGCCGGAACTTGCCTTCCTTGACCCAGTCTTCGAGATTGCGGTTGGTCGTGGCAAGAACGCGCACGTCAACCTTGACCGTTTCGGTGCCGCCCACGCGATCAAGTTCGCTTTCCTGCAGCACACGCAGCAGTTTGGCCTGCAGCCCAAGGTCCATTTCAGAAATTTCGTCCAGCAGAATGGTCCCGCCGCTGGCCAGTTCGAACTTGCCGAGCTTGCGGTTTATGGCTCCGGTAAATGCGCCCTTTTCATGCCCGAACAGTTCGCTTTCCAGCAGATGTTCCGGCAATGCCGCGCAGTTCACGGCAACAAAGGGGCCGTTGCCCCTGTCGCTGTGGACATGCAAAAATTTGGAGAACATTTCCTTGCCGGTGCCGGATTCGCCGGAAATGAGCACCGTCGCCCGCGAGGGAGCCACCTGTTTGGCAAGGGCCAGAACCCTGCGCATGACCGGGTTGCTGCCGATGATATTCGGGCCTTTTCCGGTCTCGGGCATCTGGGGTTTGCGCCCGCCAAGCGTCGTGACGGCAGGTGCCGGAATAGACTTGCGGCCGGCGGGAACAGCGGCAATAACCTTGTCGTAGATGAGCGGTTCCAGCCAGTAATCCTGCGCACCCATGTTGAGCAGACGCTCGGCTTCTTCCACGGAGCCCTTGTCGCTGAACACGATCACGGGCGGGAACGAGGCATCATCCTGACTCACCGCCAGCAGATCATCGACCTTGTAGCCGGGAAGCTGCGGACGTGAGAAGATGACGCTCGGTCCGGACTTGCGGATGAACGCGGAGGCTCCCTTCAGATTCTCCGCAAGGCCCACCTCGTACCCTGCGTCCTTGAGTCGGGGAAAGATGTGCGTGACAGATGCTGCCGGAGCAAGAAAAAGTATACGTCTCGGTGACATGCCTTCCTTGATAACCTCATGCGGTCATAATCGCAATAATTAGCGATGAACAATGTCATAAAATGATAGGTTTGGCAAAACATGCTATTGACCTCCCCCTGCC
Organism: Desulfovibrio subterraneus; assembly: GCF_013340285.1. Lineage (NCBI taxonomy): Bacteria > Pseudomonadati > Thermodesulfobacteriota > Desulfovibrionia > Desulfovibrionales > Desulfovibrionaceae > Desulfovibrio > Desulfovibrio subterraneus. Next base: position 22,047 of record NZ_BLVO01000004.1, read on the forward strand.
GCTCCCGTAGCCTCCGGCATAATTCACGGAAAACCCGGCTCCGCGCCCCGAGGGATTCATGCACGATCACGATATGGCAGCCCTGCTGCACTCAACGCTCAACGCCGTGGCCGAAGGCACCCTGTCGCCGGAAGAAGCCGCCCTGCGCCTGAAAACCGCTCCCAGCGAAGCGGCACTGAACGGCGTGCATGTTGACCTTCACAGAGCCATGCGCACCGGTCTGGGCGAGGCGGTTCTCGCGCTCGGCAAAAGCGACGACAGGCTGATCACGGCGGTTGAACGCCTTTCAGGGCAGCAAACCCCTGTTCTGGCCACACGGGTATCCGCCGCGCAAGGCGCATTGCTGCAACATCATTTTCCGCATGGCACACTGCATGCCGACGCAGGTCTTTTCTGCATCGGCCGCGACCTCTCCCTTACTCCGCCATACACCGCAAACGGAGATGTACTCGTAGTCACAGCAGGTGCCGCCGACATGGGCGTGGCGCTGGAGGCGCTGGGTACTGCACGCTTTTACGGACTTGACGCAGGACTGGTGCCTGACGTAGGCGTGGCGGGGCTTCATCGCATCACTCCCCATCTCGCCGCGCTGCACAAGGCCAAACTGCTCATCGTGGTGGCGGGAATGGAGGGCGCACTCCCCAGCGTGATAGCCGGCTTGTGCGGCTGCCCCGTCATCGGGGTGCCCACCTCGGTGGGATACGGTGCGGGTGCAGGCGGCATAACGCCGCTCTTTGCCATGCTCAACTCCTGCGCAGCAGGCATAAGCGTGGTGAACATAGATAACGGATACGGCGCGGCTGTCTTTGCCGCCAAGATTCTGAACACATTCCGACACGAGTAGTGCATGCGTCTCGCTTTTTTCAATGCCACCCGCAAATGGGGGGGCGTCAAGACATGGACCCTCGAATTCGCCGCCGCCTTGCAACGGCTCGGCCACACGGTCATCGTGCTCGGCAGGGAAGGCGCGTTCATAGAGCGGGCGCTCGGACTCGGACTGGATGCCCGTGCCGTTGATTTCGGACCTGACTACAACCCCTTTGCCATAGCCCGCTTCATGCGCTTTTTCCGCGAAGAACGCATAGACTGTGCACTCGTGAACGTGGGCCGCGACCTGCGCACAGCCGGCATTGCGGCCAAGCTGTGCGGCATTCCGCTGGTGCAGCGCGTGGGCCTGCCCGAAGACATGAAAAACGTCTGGAAGGTGCGCGCACTGCACAACTGGCTGCGCCCGCACTACCTGTGCCCGTGCCGCTTCAACCGCGACGGCCTGCTGGCCCACCTGCCCTGCATTGATGCAGCAGATACAACCGTTATCCACTCCGCCAAGGTGCCTGCCGACAAAGCACCGGAGCACCTCAACTCGCCCCTGCAGATAGCCACCACCAGCCAGCTCAACAAAGACAAGGGCCACCGCGAACTCATGGGCGTTCTTGCCCGCCTGCGGGATGAAGGACACGACTTTCACTGGCATGTGGCCGGAACAGGCAACGAAGAACCCGCCCTGCACGCGCTGGCGCAGGAACTGCAGCTGCAAGACAGAATCACATGGCATGGCTGGACACAGAACGTGGGAGCCATTCTCAGACAGGCCGATATTTTTGCCCTGCCCTCGCTGAGCGAAGGGTTGCCCAACACCCTGCTGGAAGCCATGGCTGTCGGCTGCATCCCCGTTGCACGCAACGTGGGCGGCGTGGCCGAAGTGTGGCCGGACAGCATGAACGAATTTCTTGTCGAACCCGGCACCGGCAGCGACGACCGCTTCCACGCCGCGCTCGGCACCCTGCTCACGGCCCGGCCGGAATCCCTGCTGCACCTGAAGCACGAAGCGTGGAACCAGTGTGTTCACGCCTTCTCGCTGGAAACGCAGGCCCGCAAGCTGGAAGCCTTTTTCATGGATATCACAGGAAAACGCTAAGTTACATGCACATCATATTCTGCACTTCATCCAGCACCAAGAGCGGCGGTTCGCGGCAGGCTCTGTATCTTGCGCAGGAATTCGTACGCCGAGGCCATTCGCTCACCTTCTTCACTCCGGCCCACTCCACCCTGCGCACGCTGGCGCCGGAAATGACATGGGCCGACCTGCCCGACAATCCCAAGCAGTGGCGCACCGCCATTGAGGCCGCTTTTCCCGAAGGAGCCCCCGCCGTTTTTCACGCATTCCACAACAAGGCCGTTAAAAAGGCTGCATGGTGGGGCCTGCGCTGGCGTTCGCGCGGCGTGGTCTGCGTGGCCCACCGGGGCGTTGTCTACAAGCCCGGCAACCCGCTGCCATACTGGTCTCCCGGCATAGGAGCCTTTGCCGTGAATTCCAAGGCGTGCGCCGTGGTGCTTGCCCGCTTCGGCGTGGGCAAGAAACGCCTGCATGTGGTCTACAACGGCATACCGGACGACCGCACCACCCCGGACACTCCCGCACAGGTCATGCGGGCGGCGCTGGGCATTCCCGAAACCCATTTTGTCTTCGGCACCGTGGCGGGCAACAACCCCGTCAAGGGAGCGGATGTCATGCTGCGCGCCTTTGCCCTTGCCGACATGCAGGAAACCACACTGGTGGCCGTTGGCGTCGGAGCCGATGTCTACGGTTCCCTGGCCAAAGAACTGGGCATCAGCGAGCGGGTGCGCCTTGTGGGGCATACGGAAAACGTGGCAGACCACCTGAACTGTCTGGATGCCTTCATCCTGCCTTCGCGCTCGGAATCCATGCCCAACACCCTGCTGGAAGCCATACGCATGGGGCTGCCTTCCGTGGCAACGGACGTAGGCGGCGTGAAGGAACTGCTTGCCGACACCGGCATATCCGTACCCGCAGACAACCCCGAGGCCATGGCAGAAGCCCTGAAGATCATGCGCACGGATTCAGCACGGCGCGAAGCCTTTGCCGCCAACAGCCGCGCCCTTGCGCCGCAGTATTCCATAGGCAACCGCGCAGAACGGATGGAGGCCATTTACCGCAACCTGCTTTCCGCCCGTGGCCTTGTAACGGACTGATACGGCGGAGCACGGATAGCATGACAGCAACACAGCACACACAGGGAACACACGGGGGTGAGGTATACCGCCTTGCACGCACTCTGGGCGTTACGCCGGATGCCATTCTCGACTTTTCCAGCAACGCCAATTCTCTGTGTGATGATCTGACATCCGGCATTCTCGGCCGCATCAGCTATCCCTACCGCCACTATCCGGACACATGGTGCTCCGCCCTGCGCGAGGTGCTGGCCGAACACGAGCAGGTGTCTCCCGATTCCATTCTTGTGGGCAACGGCTCATCCGAAAACATCTTTCTTGCCATCCAGCAGCTCCGCCCTCAGCATGTGGTACTGCTCTCCCCCATCTTCTCGGAATATGTGCGGGCCTGCGAGGCATTCAACGTGCCATACACCCTTATCCCCTGCAGCGCGGCAAACGGCTTTGCCTGCACGGAACTGGAACTGGATACACTGCGCCGCACCCAGGCGGACCTTGCCATCATCTGCTCACCCAACAACCCTGCCTGTGTGACCTATGCAAACATGACGGACATTCTGCACGCCACGCAGGCTGCAACCGTGCTCGTGGATAACACCTACAGCGAATTTCTGTGGGGACTGCCCGAATACGATGCAAACCGCCTGGCGGTCTATGCGGACATGATGCGCGAGGGGGTGGAGGTAATGACGGTGCAGAGCTTCACCAAGTTTTTCTACTGCACCGGCGTGCGACTCGGTTATTCCGTGGCCTCGCCTGACCTCACCGAGCGTCTTGCAAAAGGTAAAACGCCCTGGACTGTCTCGGCCTTTGCCGAGCAGGCGGGCATTGCGTTCATGGCAAACATGGGCGCATACAGGGAACGGCTGGACATGATGCGCGAACTGCGCACCGGCTTCATAAATGCCCTGCAGCAAACAGGGTGCTTCATGAATGACAGGATATTCGCCGGGGTGAACTACGTCACTGCGGGTTTACGAAAGCCCGAAGAGGCGCAGCGGGTCTATGGCGCATTGCTTGCGCAGGGCATTCTTGTGCGGGTCTGCGATAATATTCCGGGTATGCCGCAGGGGTATCTGCGTATGCAGGTGCGGGAAAAAAGCGCATGGCTGCGGCTTACGCAGGCACTGCAAAAGCTCGTCTAGCCCAGCAGCAACACCTTGCACAGGGTGGCCAGTTCCTTATCCAGCTTGTCGATGACCTTATCCAGTGCTTCCGGCTTCAGCTCAAGAGCATCCCACGCAGATATATCCACCGGGGAAACGCGGCAGTCATCTGTCGCGGCATAGCCCATGGCCTTTACTATGGTATCGGCAAGATGCACGTAGATAGGCTCGTCATACTCCGCAGACATGGAAGGGTCATGATGGTATCGCACGGCGGCAACCAGATTGGCAGGCAGAGACCAGCCTTCGAACATTTTTGCCCCGATCTCCGCATGCGTCATACCGAGCGTCTTGCCTTCCGCCTCAATCAGCGGGCACTTCCAACCTTCCGCGGCACGCATAACCTCAAAAGCCAGTTCCCCGTTTGACGAAGTGAGGGCAAGCCAGCCCACATCGTGCACCAGACCGGCCACAAAGTAGCGCTCAAGCCCTTCGCGGCCGTTCAGCCGAGCCAGTTCCTGCGCGGTCATGCCCACAGCTATGGAGTGTTCCCAGAATTTATCCATGGCCAGATAGGTGTTCGGGCGTTCACGGAACAACCCGAGCATGAGCGTGCCAAGGGCAAGCGTGGATATCTGCCGCAGACCGAGCACGGCAATGGCGCGGGAGACTGTATCGATGGAAGATCTGAAGCCGAAAAGGGCGCTGTTCACCAGCTTGAGGATGGAGGTGGTCATATGGGGATCAAGACTGATGACCTGCCCAAGATCCTGCACGGTCACATCGTCGCGGTCCATGAGTCCCTGCAGTTCATGAAAAACTTGCGGCAGCGATGGCAGCTTTGCCTGCTGGATGACCTCTTCCACGGTATCCCTGCTGCCACTCCGCACTGATTCCGCAGGGTATGGCCGGCCGGACCGCTGGGCATTGGCCAGCGGCTCTGGAACAAACCGGTCGAGAACGAGAACGCCCCTCTGAGCCGCAACGGTATGCAGACGTATTCTGGCCTCCCCGCGCAACCAGCTGCACAGGGAGCTTTTCCCGGCAAAGCGGAACCGCCTGTCGAGAATGCCTTCTATCCTGCTTTCCACTTCCTCGTTGCTCGCAGTCGCCATCAGTCCACCCCGTGGTCGGTTTTCTTTCAAGCCTAGACCAACGGAGAAATGAGTGCAACACTTCTCCCCGAAACGGACAAGCCCCCTGAGAGGGGATCTCAGGGGGCTTGCCAAATGAAGCGACTGAATCAATGTCCGCGAAGCGAGGGACCACACGGACTTAAATCCTTTGAATTATGTTTGTGTATAGCAGATACCGTGCCAAGAGAGCATATTTAAAAAGCCGCATGCCTTGCGGGTTTCCGCAGGATGGCTTGTATAGACTCGTTACGATTTTTCGTATATGACGATTTTTCGTAACGACTTTTCGTAACTGGAGCCCACATGTCCATGAAAGACAGAACACCCTCCCCATCTGCCAGCCGGATACCGGATGATCAAGACCCGCAACTCATTCCCACGCTGCACAGCGTTGATGTGAGCCCGTTTCTTGACCTCATGCTGGGCATTGCCCGTGAGCGGACCATTGAAGGCATTCTGCGCGTAACCAAGCGTACCTACCGCGGCCGACACGTTATCTTCGGCGGACTGTGGATTGTGGCCTCGCTGCGCATTACCGGCACCTCCGATTACAGCGCACCGGGTGCTGACCGCAAGCTCAGGCTCATGGCCTTTTCAGGCGCAGGCAAGCCGCGTCCGGCCATATGGCGGCACAAGGAAGGCACCTACGACCTTGTTCCCTTTTCTGACCCGCTGCTCGGCCCCTGCACCAAGGGCGAGCCAAGCTATGCCGCCTCCGGCGATCAGTGGGACAGACCGGACTGGGCCGTGGAATACGGCTACCACGCCTATTCCGCTTTTCCCATCATGCACAAGGACGAGCTGCTCGGTGTCATGGCGGTGTTCTACGACCGTCCCATGGTGGACGAGCTGGCCGACATGCTGCTCATGCACCGCAAGATGCACAAAATTTATGCCGACTCGCTGGCTGCGGCCGTGGCAAACGCCGCCGCATTCGACGAGATTCAGACCCTGCGCCGCGAACTTGAGCTGGAAAACGAACACCTGCGCCGGGCGGTGCGCACAGCCCATGCAGACGACCATATCGTTGGCAACGCTCCGGCCCTGCACAAGGTCATGGAGCAGATAGAGGTGGTTGCGCCCACCGATGCCACGGTGCTCATTCTCGGCGAATCCGGCACGGGCAAGGAACTGCTGGCAGAAGCCATACACAAACGCTCGCACCGCCGCATGGGGCCGCTTGTGCGGGTAAACTGCTCGGCAGTGCCGCATGAACTGTTTGAGAGCGAATTCTTCGGCCACATCAAAGGCTCCTTCACCGGTGCCGTGCGCGACAGGACAGGGCGTTTTCTCATGGCCGACGGCGGCACGCTCTTCCTCGACGAAGTGGGGGAAATCCCGCTTGAACTGCAGGGCAAGCTGCTGCGCGTATTGCAGGAAGGCACCTTCGAGCCCATAGGCGACGACCGCCCCCGCAAGGTGGATGTGCGCATCGTGGCTGCCACAAACCGCGACCTTGCAGCGGATGTTGAGGCTGGCCTGTTCCGGCAGGACCTCTACTTCCGCCTTTCCGTCTTTCCCCTGCACAACCCGCCGTTGCGCGAGCGGCTTGAAGACATACCCGTGCTTGCGCATCATTTCGTCAGCAACGCGGCCCGTCGGCTCGGCGTAACCGAACCAAAGCTCCACTATCGCCACATTCAACAGCTGCAGGCCTATGATTGGCCCGGCAACGTGCGGGAACTGCAAAACGAGATCGAACGCGCGGTCATCATGTCCCACAACGGCGGGCTGGAATTCAACCGTCTCGGCGCCCACCGCATAGGCACCCCCCCCTCGGGAACACCCCATCTGTCGGGCACTCCCCATCTGCATGCAGCGACTCCGGCATACACACCGGATGGTCCGCTCTACACCGAAATGCAAATGGAAGAACTGCACCGCGAAAACACCGTACGCGCCCTTGAGGCCTGCGGCTGGCGTGTGCAGGGCGAAGGCGGAGCCGCAGAGCTGCTGGGCATAAAGCCCACCACCTTGCAATCCCGCATCAAAAAATACGGGCTGAAGAAACCGGCAGCATGATTACAGCGCGGCATTCCGGCACAGACAACGTGGCAGAACCGCTCCACCCGACTGGACAAGCCCCCGCAAACGGGTACAATGTCTGCATAGTCGGAAAAACGTCCCACACAGCGGAGGCACCATGAGCACAGGCAAACCAGCCAAAATTCTCAAGACGATCAAAGAAAATGAAACGACCACCACGGTCGTCCTGGATGTGGAAGACGAGCGGTTCTCCAGCTTCAGCCCCGGCCAGTTTGCCACCATCCGCATCATGGAGAACGGCGAATGGTCGCGACCGCACCCCTTCACCATCTCCGGTGCTCCCGGCGAAAAGCTGCAAATGACCATAAAAGGCAACGGCCACTTCACGTCCGAGCTCATCCCCTCGCTCACCGGGGCATCCAAGATACAGTGTGCGGGTCCGTTCGGCGCCTTCTGCAAGGACATTGCCTACCGTGAAGAGGTGGTCATGGTGGCAGGCGGAGTGGGCATAACCCCCTTCCTTTCCGTTCTGCGCCATTTCAGAAAAACGGGCGCAAAGAACACCTGCACCCTCTTCTGGTGCAACAAGACCTTTGCCGATGCCTTTGCGGCATCAGAGCTTGAAGAAATTGCCACGCATATCAATCTGACCGTCATCCATGTGCTCAGCAGGGAAACAAACCCTAATATGTATTATGAGGATGACAAGCCCCATATCCGTTTCGAAAAGGGGCATTTTTCGCGCGATACGCTGGCAAGGCACATCCACTCCACCACGGCCTCTTTCTATCTCTGCGGGCCTTCTGCCATGCAGCAGACGGTTCTGGACGAGCTGACCGCCTACGGCATTGCCCCCGATGCGGTGGAAAAGGAAGCCTTTGTCTACAACGGTGCCTGATCACAACCTGCCTCCGGCCCGCTCTTGCCCTGCCCCCGTAATACCGGCACCCCGCCTCACAGTGTGAAGCGGGGTGCTTTTTATCGGGCATTCTCAAATTCAATCTGTCCGGCTGATCCGGCAGTGTTCAGCCATGCGGTTCTCTATGGCCTGACGCTTGGACCGGTACAGTCCCGCCGAACGTCCGGCCAAATGTCCGGTTAACTGTCTGATTAAACGTCGGGCTAACTATTTCGAATGTTCAGCTGAATACAGGCCCAACGGCTGGCAACATCATACCGTCGCCCCCCCCGATACCAGCAAGACCACCCAATCAGCGCTGTATGGCCCTGCACAGCGCTTCTGCCGCAGCCCGTGGCGAGGCGGTTCCGCAAATGGCGGAAACAACGGCCACACCGTCAGCACCGGCCATGAGCACATCAGCCGCGTTGTCTGCCCCTATGCCGCCTATGCCGACCAGAATATGATTGGTGACAAGGCGGATGCGCCGAACGCCCTCCAGCCCCCACGGGGGGGCCGCATCCTTCTTGGTGGTCGTGGCAAATACGGGGCTTATGCCGAGATAATCCACATCAAGGCGCTTGGCTTCAGTCACCTGTTCCTGCGTTTCAACGGAAAGCCCGATGATGGCCTTGGGACCGAGAATGGCGCGGGCCTGCTCGTAGGGCATGTCCGACTGCCCTATATGCACGCCGTCCGCACCGGATGCCAGCGCCACGTCAACTCTGTCATTGATGAGCAGGGGCACGCCAAGGGGGGCAAGTTCCTTTCTGAGCTGCGTGGCGGTCTCGATGAACCGTCTGGTATCCAACGTCTTTTCACGCAGCTGGACAACACGCACGCCTCCGGCAACAGCCTGCAGAACAGTCTCCACAACGCCGGTGCCACCGCAAAGGTCCCTGTCCGTCACCAGATACAGCGAATAGTCTATAAGCTGTCTCATTGTCCGGCTCCCTCGTTCCCGCATTCAGGGCAGCCGGTTACGGCAAGTTCCACCTGCGCTTCTATGTCTTCTCTGGTCATGACATAGAGCGCGTCATAAAAATGCATCTGGAAGCTGCCTGGTCCGGCTGCCTTTTCCGCAGCCATGCCACCGGCCGTAGCCATAACGGCAAGAGCACTCACGGTTCCGGCAAACGATGATTCCGCAACTGCGGCATACGCGCCTATCAGAGCGGTGGCTGTGCAGCCCATGCCTGTTACGCGGCCCATCAGGGGGCTGCCGCCCTTTATGCGGACGGAACAGGTACCGTTCATCACAATATCTTCCTCACCGGTAACAGCCACAACGCAGCCGTACTGACGGGCAAGCTGGGCCGCGGCATCGCTGGCATCTGCTGCCTGCATGGTGGAATCTACACCCTTTGTGCCGCCGCCGGCACCGCAAAGCGCCATAATCTCCGATCCGTTACCGCGTACCACCGCCGGTGATGCTGTCTGCATGATGCGCATGGCCGTATTAGTGCGCAGGGTGGAAGCCCCTGCCCCCACAGGGTCGAGAATCACGGGAATGCCGCGCTTGCGGGCGCAGTCTCCCGCCATGAGCATGCTCTTGATCCACGGCGTACTCAGTGTACCGATATTCAGCACCAGCGCGTTGACTATGCCAACCAGTTCTTCCATCTCTTCCGGCGCATGCGCCATGATGGGGGAAGCACCAGCACTGAGCAGCGCGTTAGCGGTGTTGTTCATCACCACGTAGTTGGTGATGTTGTGTACCAGCGGTCCCTGCTTCCTGACCATGCAGACATGCTGCCATATTGTATTGAAATCCATATATCACCTTGAATTACGATTGAATCCGGCATCGGAACCCATATTCTATGCCGCTTGCCGGGCAACTGCAAGATCCCGCCTGCCCTCACCCCGTACAGGAGAAAAAAAGCTCCGGCATGTCGCCATGCCGGAGCCTGCAGTTGTATCAAGTTCCTCTTTACGAGAGGCAGTGGCGCAGACACTTGCCCAGACGGGCAATGCCTTCTTCAATCTTCTCGGGGCTGGCATTGGAAAAGTTGAGCCGGAAGGTGTTGTCAGTACCATCCACATAGAACGGCTTGCCGGGTACGAAGGCCACGTTGTTGCGAATGGCCTCCTTGAACACTTCCTCCGCGGAAACACTGTCAGGCAGCGTACACCAGAGGAACATGCCCCCTTCCGGTTCCGTAGTGGCAACTTCTTCAGGGAAGTGGTCGCGGATGGAGGCAACCATTATGTCGCGATGCCGCTTATATCGGTCGCGGATGGAAGCGATATGCGCATCCACATCGTTGTCCACAAGGTAGCGGTACAGAATGGACTGCGTAAGCGTAGCGGTATGCAGGTCGCTGGCCTGCTTTGCCCTGACAAGGCTGTCCATGAGACCGTCCGGCGCATAAATCCAGCCAAGGCGCATCCCCGGAGCCACCATCTTGGAAAATGATCCCAACAGGATGGACGGGGTCTGCATATGACACCGCACAGGGGGAACATCCTCACCCAGGAAACGCAGCTCACCATAGGGGTTGTCTTCGACGAGCATGCACTCATGCCGGGCCATCAGTTCGGCAACCCTGTGACGGGTGGACGCATCATAGGAAATACCCGATGGGTTCTGGAAGTTGGGTACAGCGTAAAAGACCTTTGCTCCGGTTCTTTCCAGCACGTCATCCAGCATGTCCGTATCCACACCGGTTGCCAGCAGGTTTACCGGCTTGAAATCCGCCCCGTACATGGAGAAACATTGAATGGCACCAAGGTAGCCCGGCCGTTCTATGGCCACTGCGTCACCACGGTTGAGCAGCGCCCGCCCTGCCATATCCAGCGCCTGCTGTGAGCCGGTGGTAATGAGAATGTCGTCGGGCGAAACGGTCAGCCCCTGCCGCGCATAGCGGTCGGCAATCCATTTGCGCAGAGGCGCGTACCCTTCAGTCGTGGAGTATTGCAGAGCGGAAGCCCCCTCCTCGGCGAAGACCTTTGCTGCTGCGGCAGCCACCCTGTCAGCCGGAAAGGAGTCCGGATGTGGTAGACCGCCCGCAAAGGAAATAATCTCAGGTCGTGCGGTAACCTTGAGGATTTCCCGGATATACGATCTGTGGACGCCCTGCATCCGATCTGCGGTCTTCATAACGACTCCTTATGCTCTCGCATCGAAATAGAATGTTCAACACCACGCAAAGACAATGAGCACTCACACCTATCACGGGCAAAAAAAAGCCTATTCGTTGCCGAAGGCTTCATCAAGTCCGACAATGCTCAGGGAGTGGGCATCAGCAAGCTTCAGCGCCTCTTCCCTGTCAAAGAACAATGTTTTTCCTGCATGAAAGGCAAGGCAGGCATATTTGCCGTCTACCAGCGTACGCATGGTCGCGGTTCCGAGGGCAGGCAGGTCTATGCGCTCGTCCTGTCCGGGCTTGACGATCTTCACGGCCACACATCCCTCACCGCCCAGTTCCGCGCCGCGCCGCAGCAGGGCATCTGTGCCTTCCAGCCCTTCCACGGCAACCACCATCCCACGCTTGACCACGATGCACTGCCCGATGTCCATACGGCCAATGGTCTGGGCAATGGGCCAGCCGTAGCGCAGGTCTTCCCACTCTTCTGCCGTGGGCTGGCGTCGGGTAAGCACCCCGGAGGGCCCACGCAGGCCGGGAACAAGCTCGGCCGCCTGCACAATGCGCAGACCTTCAGATTCCAGTTCATCCATCACGGCCCGCAGCAGCACATCGTCACCCTTGGAGCGGAGCTTGAAAAGGACCTTGGCAGCTCGAAAATCAGGACGCAGATCAAGCGCCTTGGGCTTGCTGATGGCTCCGGCAAAACAGAGACGGCTCACGCCGTGCTCCCGGAAAAATTCGATAAGCTTGTTCAGGGCGCCAAGGTGCAGCATGGCAAAGGTATCAGCCTCATGCTCAAGAGAAGGGTCCGTATGGCCGTGAAAACCACACATGACAACGCCAAGCCCTGCCTCGCGGGCTCCGCGCGCCACCAGTGCGGGGAACTGTCCTTTTCCGGCCACGATACCAATGGATTCTCTTGTCATGCTGCCTGCTCCGAAACTCAGAAGGGACTTACGATTAAAAATGGGGAGGAAGCCGCGCTCCCTCCCCGTCAAACACAAGGTACAATGCGGCCTTTGAACTAGTCAGCGGGTAGAATGCCTCGCTCGCTGCTGCGAATGAATTCCACAAAGCCAAGAATCTCGGGGAACGTACCGAATTCGTATTCGAGCTGCTCCAGAGCTTCCTTGCGGGGGGTATCCGAATGCCAGATGAGACGGAAAGCACCCTTCAGGGCCGCAATCAGTTCGCGGGAAGCCTGCAGACGGCGCAGCCCCACAAGGTTGGGGCCATGCACACCCGCGCGGTTGCCCACAGCGAGCATGTAGGGGGGCAGATCCTGGCTGATGCCGCTCATGCCGCCCACAAAGGCGTAAGCGCCGATGCGTACGAACTGGTGCACAGCCGAAAGCCCTGCGAGAATGGCCCTGTCCTGCACGGAAACGTGGCCCGCAAGGGTCGCACCGTTGGACATGACAATCTCGTTACCCAGCTGGCAGTCATGCGCCACGTGAGTGTACGCCATGAAGAGGTTGCCGTCGCCGATCCTGGTCAGACCGCCCCCGCCTTCTGTGCCGCGATGCAGCGTGGCGAATTCGCGCACATTGTTATCGTCGCCCATCTCCAGCCAGCTTTCTTCGCCGGCGAATTTGAGATCCTGCGGCTCGCCGCCCACAAGGGCGTATGAATGGATGTGGTTACCGGACCCCATGCGGGTAAAACGCTTTACCGAGGCAAAGGCATCAATACGGCAGCGGTCACCGATGATGACGTCTTCCTCGATAACGGCACAAGGGCCGATGACAACGTCTTCGCCAATCTGGGCCTTGGGAGAAACAAAGGCGTTCGGGTGAATCTGACTGGCCATGCTACATGTCCTCTTTGTTCATGATGGCAGCGGTCATTTCCGCTTCTGCGGCCAGTTTGCCGTCAACATACGCCTTTCCTTCCATCTTCCAGAGCTTGAGCTTCTGACGGATGAGAGAGCAATGCAGCTCAAGCTTATCGCCGGGATAGACAGGCTTGCGGAAGCGCACCTTCTCCATGCCGGTAAACAGGAAGAGCTTGTCTTCAATGGTGGTATCGGTACTCTTGATCACCAGAATGCCGCCGGCCTGCGCCAGCGCTTCCATGATGAGCACACCGGGCATTACGGGAATGCCGGGAAAATGTCCCTGAAAGAACGGCTCGTTGAAGGAGACGTTCTTGTAGGCGACGATGCTTTGACCGGGAACATAATCCACCACACGGTCAACCAGCAAAAACGGGTAACGGTGCGGCAGCAGGCCCAGAATTTTTCGGATATCAAAAGAATTGGGATTCTCTTGGGTCATTGTTACTTCTCCGCTTCATTCTTGAGTTCAGCGAGTTCCTTCTCAAGGCGCATCAGGCGCTTATACATATCCGGCAGCTTCGGCATGATCGTCAGCGTGCGGATGTATGTGCCCTTGTCCACAACGGGCTGGCCGCCCACGGTCAGGCCGGGGGCAATATCCTTGGCCACACCTGACTTGGGACCGATGGTGACTCCATCGCCGATGGTCAGATGTCCGGCAACGCCCACCTGTCCGGCCATGGTAACATTGTTACCGACCTTGGTGGAACCGGATATGCCCACCTGCGAGACGATGAGGCACTGGTCGCCTATCTGCACATTGTGGCCTATCTGCACCAGATTGTCGATCTTGGTGGAATCGCCGACCGAGGTGGTGCCGAGCACCGCACGGTCGATGGCGGTGTTCGCGCCTATTTCCACATCGCTGCCAATGGTTACGGTACCGATCTGGGGAATCTTCTGAATGCCATACGGCGTCGGTGCAAACCCGAAGCCGTCGGCTCCGAGCACCACACCGGCGTGCACGATGCAGTCATCTCCCATAACGGTACCAGCCATAAGCACGGCATTGGGATACAGGATGCATCCCGAACCGACACGGCAGTCTTCCCCGATATAACAACCGGGGAAAATTACCGTATCTGCGCCCACTTCAGCCCGGGGACCGACAAAGGCAAACGGATACACGGTGCAGCCTTCAGCAACCTTTGCATCAGGATCAATGAATGCCATGGCATGAATCCCCTTCATGCCGCCCTGAGGCTTGGCAAACAGTGAAACACACCGACCGAAATCCAGATAGGGATTCTCGCTGACAAGCGCCCTTTTCACCTCACCGGCGAATTCGGCGCTGCAGATTACTGCTCCGGCAGCGGTGGTCGCCAGCTGCGGAACATATTTAGGATTCGCAAGAAAGCTGACCTCGTCGGGCCCTGCGTTTTCAAGGGTGTTGACGCTGGAAACATCCATGTCTTCACCACGCAGTTCAAGCCCCAGTTCGCTTGCGATATCGGAAAGCCTGCGCGTCATGCTTACTGCTTCTTGTTTTCACGGTATACGCGGTTCAGCTCCACCATGACTTCCTTGGTCACATCCAGGCTGGAAGTGGCATACACCATGGAAGGATATGCCTTGTCGAAGATCATGTCGTACTGGTTCTTCTTGGCGAAGTCCTGGGTAGCCTTCACGATCATGGCGGCGATGGTGTGACGGACGCTTTCGTTGGCAGCCTGTACCTTGCGGGCAAGGGCGCGCTGTCTGTCTTCCACGTCACGCTTAAGACGGAGCAGTTCAACCTTCTTGTCTTCACGGGCAGCTTCGGAAAGCGCAGCGGCCTGAACCTTCATTTCTTCCATCTTCTTCTGGTACTGCTTGATCAGCGCAACAACTTCCTTGTTCTCGGGACCGAAGTCCTTTTCCATCTTTTCGGAAGCAGCCTTTGCAGGCTCGGATTCAGTTACCAGCTTGATGGAATCGACATACCCGATCTTGCCGGCAAAAGCAGGAACAGTGGCTAACAGAACCATCAGCAAAGAAAGAAAAATTGCCTTACGCATGGATTATTGCTCCTTGTATTCTATAAAAAAACATTACTGCCATCAGTTGATTAACATGTCCCAATTCCGCAACCCTGATTACTGAATGCCATCAGAATGCGTGAGATGGAATATCCCCCAATAAGCTTTTACGTCAAGAAATGTTACATGGAGGCATAACGCCCCAATTGCTTGGTGTAACTCTCAACGCCTTTGACCACGCCGGAAGCAAGTTTTTTCAAATATTTGTCTGACCGTATCCGTCTTGCTTCCTCTTTGTTGGTGCAGTACCCGAGCTCCACCAGAACCGAGGGCATTTTCGCCCCCATGAGCACATAGAACGGCGCGCTTCGCACCCCGTTATCCCTTACAGAATAGCCGCCGGACTTGACCGTGCCGACCATATTTTTCTGGATCAGGGATGCAAGATCCTTCGATTCCTGCATTTTCGAGTTCAGCATCAGGTCGGTGAGAATGAACTGCAGGTCACTGATACGCTTTTCGCTGACAGCGTTTTCCCGCGCCGCAACCCGCACGGCGCTCTTGGAACTGGCGAGGTTGAGGTAATAGGTTTCCAGACCGGAAATACCGGAACTGCGGTGCGCGTTTATATGGAAAGACAGAAACATGTCGGCCTTGCGCACGTTGGCCATGGCGGTCCGCTCCTCAAGGGGGACAAAGGTATCATCCCTGCGGGTATAGAGAACCGTAAACCCGCGCTGCTTGAGCATTTCTCCGACCATCGTCGCCACCTTGAGAACATAGTCCTTCTCACGAATCTGGTTGGCATTGGCACCTGGGTCCTTCCCCCCGTGGCCTGCGTCAATCATGATGGTCTTTACCGTCAGCCCAAGCTGCTCAATAAGCTCACCCACCTGCTTCTTGCTGCCGGGCGGAGCCTTGTATTTTGCCACAGCAGAACTCTTGGCAGATTCCTTCGGCGCTTCCTTTTTCGGAGCGGAAGCCGTCTTAGAACCGGATTCAGGTGCCGTCACCACGGACGTTCCTCCAGCCGGAGCCGTAACATCGATTACGACTCTGTAGGGATTATCCAGCACAAAGACATTGTATTTCTGCATGGATTGGAAATCCAGAACCACGCGTGTCGCACCATTAGAGGGAGTACCGGTGCGCACCTGTCGCAGAATGCCGTCCTTCACATCAATTTCCGAAGGAACATCGTTGCCGCGCACAACATTCATGAGGTCAATATACAGTCTAAACGGAAGCCCCCGGGCTTTATCCGCAGGCAGAATCTGATAATGATAGGTAGGCTGCTCACTTACCGTAAGAACAATTCGCGTATACTCATTGCTGCTCTGAAACCGTATATCGCTGAGCTCGCTTACAGGTGTGGAACTTGAGGCTTTTGAGGAAGATGATACGGCAGGCCTTGATACCTTTTCTGCGGAACGGGAAACAACAGGAGGCGCCTCAACAGCCGGTGTTCCACCCTTCCGCAACTCCCGATGCAGCGCCAGCGCCTTATTGTACATGTCCCCCCGCGTATAATCACGCAGGATAACATTAAGATCTGCTATGGCACCATCGGTATCACGCAGTTTTTCATGAAGAAGCTCCGCCCTGCGATACAGACAATCGTCTGCCCAGCTATGTTTGGGAAAAAGTCTCACTGTCCGCTGATAGTACTCAGCCGCAGTCTGGTAGTCGGAAGGCATAAAGGAACGTTTGCCAAGCTCTTCATTCACTCTGGCAGCAAAGTACAAGGCCTTGGGAGCATACGCCCCCTTGGGGTCGCGCTTGTAAATAGCCATGAACGACTCTTCCAGCTGCTTCCAGTTGGAACGGTACTTTGCCCGCTTGGCGTTTTTCGTCAAAGCCGAGAACGAGTCATACCCCTTCTTGTAATCGGCACTTACCGAAGCGCCATACGCCAGAGAGGATAAGCAGATAAGCAGGCACAACGAATATATGACTATGGACGTCAGTCTGCCCAATCGCGTTTGAGACATAATCTTCCTGAAAAGGTTGCTTCAACATATCTGATGACAAGCCCCGATACCGGGGGCCAAGTCTAGAAAACAGCTACAACCTAATGAAACAGCAAAAGAGTTGCAACCCGATACAATCATGAAAGAGAATAAAAAGAAGAAGCGCGGCTCGTGGCCGCGCTTCCGTATGTCTTAGAATGCCTGTCCCATGGCGAACTCGAATCGTGGATCCTGTTCATCGCCATCAACCTTGCTGATCGGTATGCCGTAGGCAAAGCGCAGGTCGCCGAGGGGAGATTTCCACCGCCACTCAAGACCGTAGCTCATCAGAATTTCATCCGATCCTTCGCGATCATAAGTGTCGTCGTGGTTCATACCGGCGTCGAAGAAGGGCACCAGCTGCATGCCGAAGTCGTTATTGAAATACCACTGGTATTCAAAGTTGACGAATGCCATGCGGGTACCACCGATCTTGTCACCATCTTCGTTCAGCACGGCAAAGTCGGAAGTTTCATAGCCGCGCACGGAGTTGATGCCGCCAATCCAGAAACGCTCGATAAGAGGCACTTCCTCACCGGAGCTTCCTTCCTGCAAAGTACCACCCTTTACGCGGCCCATGAGCACATGGTCCTTGTTCAGGGCGTAGTACGCGCGGGCATCACCGACCAACTTGATGAAGTCGTCGTCACCTTGCAGGATACCGCCACCGTATTCAGCTCGGCCAGATATGCGCGAACCGGAAGTGGGGCGCATGGGGTCGTCGATGGTATTACGCACGACCGAGGTTGAAACAACGCTCGCAACGCGATTGCCTGCGCGCATTTTAATATGTCTGGATGCTTCTTCATCCACTTCATAAATGTTGTAGAAGTCGAGGCGATACCCGGCAAACACCTTGGTCTTATCCGTGATGGGACGGCCCACTTCCGTGGTTGTACCAAGAATGCTGGTGGTATAGTCGTCGTACTCATTCTTGGAAAGATAGGAGTTCACAGACAATGAGTACTTGGAGTCGTTGAGTCTGGGGTTGTAGAAATACAGGTCGTAGCGATTGTACTTTCCGCCGAAGGCAGCCTTGGCAGACGCTGTGTATCCCTTACCCCACAGGTTCTTCTCCGTTATGGAGCCGCTTATCCCCACGCCGCCCCAGCTGTTCCAGCCCACACCGGCCATAAGCGCACCGGTGTTCTGTTCCTTGACCTTGACCTTAAGGTCAACTTCGTCAGGCTTCTCGGTGGGGACCATTTCCACTTCGGCTGCAGAGAAGAAACCGAGGTTATTCAGCTTCCTGTTGCTCTTGCGCAATTTCTCGCCGTCAAACACTTCACCGTCAGCAAGCAGCACATCGCGGCGAATGACGTTGTCGCGAGTCTGCGTGTTTCCGGTAATGGAGACATTGCGTACATACACCTTGTTCTTCTTGGTCACCTTGTAGGTGACGTCGATGGTCTCTTCATCCACCTTATTCGTATCATAATCCACGTCGGCAAAGGCATAGCCATGCTGAGTGTAGTAATCGGTGAGCTTGTTTGTATCATCCTGAAGCTGAGAATAACTGAGATAGGTTTCATCAGCCTTCCACTCGTCCAGACCAACAATGCCCAAGAGAACATCGTCAGGTTCGATAAGGTCGCCCTTGAATGCAACGTTGCCAACCTTGTAGCGCTTGCCTTCCTTCACACGGAAGGTGATGACAATGCCTTCTTCAAGGTATTCAACCTGTGGTTCACCTACAACCACATCCATGAAGCCACGGTTGAGGTAATAGGCGCCGATGGCAGCCGTATCGCGCTCCAGATAATCTTCACGCAGCACGCCGGAACCGGTGTACCATGAAAGCATGTTGTGGGGAGAAAGCGCCAATTCATCGAGCACTTCGTCCGGATCAAGCTGCTCTGCGCCCTGCAGCTTTACTTCACTGATATAGAGCTTCTTGCCTTCTTCAACGGTAAACACAAGGCTTGCCGAATGATTGGCGTGCTCCTCAACCTTGTGAGACAGCTTTGCGAGGTAGTACCCTTCCTTGCGGTAGAGTTCGAGAACCTTCTCTATATCCTGTGCAAGGAGCTTTTCGTTCAGGACAGCTCCGGTCTTGGAGCTCATGGCGGCGAGGATGTCTTCCTCATCCACGGCATCGGAACCTTCAATGACAATTTTCTCGATGCGTGATTTTTCCACTACGGTGAACACCAGTTCCATGCCCTCGCGGGTCTGGTCCACAGAGGCCTTCACGTCGCTGAAGTATCCCAGATCAAAAATACGCTTGATGTCTTCGTTGAGCTGCTTGCCGTCCAACCCGTCGCCCTTGCGGGTACGGATGCGCATGAGTACCACGTCGGGATCGAGAATTTTGGTCCCTTTGACAGAAATCTTGGCAATGGTGTTTTTGCTCTGCATTTCATTGGAAGCAACCTCAACCAGCTCATCCACGGCGGGAATGATGTTGATGAGGCCGTTCTTGGCAATGAAAACCGGCTTGGCAGGCTGCAGCCCGTATGCTTCCACAAGACGGGCATCAATGGAAACATCTTCGCCTATCTGGTTGAAGCTGCCGTACACGGCATAGGATGCGCCGGAAAGCAGTGAAATGTCGCGTACTGCGGCGATGGAAAGCTCAGTAATACCCTGCTGCTGTATCAGGGCCATGACCTGATTCTGGGGGATAACGGTGAAGCCCTTTGCTGCCAGCCGCTCTGTAATCAGCTGCGGCAGGCTCTCTTCAAGGTACTTCAGATCCTCACCGGCGTTCACCTCGAAGGGTAGCACTATGATTTTCGTGTCCTGAACAGGAGCAGCGTGGGCCCCCGCAGAGGTAAGCAGGAAGAGTGCGAAAAAGACCATTGCAAAGCAAGGTCTAAACAGTTTGATCATACAGTTCTCCAGCTCTCAGTTCAAGACGGCGTTGCATCAAGGCCGCCAATTCAGCGTTATGGGTCACAACCACCAGGGTCATCCCCAGTTCTTCATTCAGATGCATGAGCTGCTCGGCAACCACACAGCCGGTCCGCTCATCAAGGTTTCCGGTGGGCTCGTCCGCAAGAAGCACTGCAGGACGCATCAGTATGGCCCGGGCAATGGCGGCACGTTGTCTCTCGCCGCCTGACAGGGTTGTCACCCTGTGCATAATCCGTCCATGTAGCCCCACCAGTCCCAGGGCGTCACGAGCCCTGTCAAAAGCCTCTGACCTGCTTACCCCGCCAATGAGAGCCTGCATGGCAACATTCTCGATGGTGGTAAACTCCGGCAGCAGGTGGTGAAACTGAAATACGAAACCTATCTCACGATTTCGAAGGGCCGCCTTGGCCTCCGGGGAAAATTGTCCAAGATCCTGTCCGCGAAAGTTAATAGTTCCCCACGAAGGATTATCAAGGGTTCCCAAGAGATGCAAGAGGGTACTTTTACCTGAACCGGATGATCCGACAATGGCGACCGATTCTCCCTGCCCTATCGAGAGGTCCAGAGACTGAATCACGGTCACTTTTTCAGCAGGTCCTTCGTACTCTCTGCCCACCCCGATAAGCTGATATAATGCGCCTGTTGTCACTATTCGTACCTCAGCGCTTCAACCGGCTCAAGGCGCGCAGCCTGACGGGCGGGATAGATGGTTGCCACAAAACAAAGCACCATGGCTGATACGCCGATTATCAGAAGATCGGTCCATTCTATCAGAACCGGCAGGGTATCGAGCGAATAGACACCCTTGGGCAACTCGATAAACTGATATCTTTTAAGCAGATATGCCACGGAAAGCCCCAGACCGAAACCTATTATTGTGCCTATGGCGCCTATGATGGTGCCCTGCAGCATGAATATGCGACGAATCTGGGACCGCGTCGCGCCCATGGACATGAGAATGGCGATATCACGGGTTTTTTCCATAACCAGCATAACCAGCGTGGTGACGATGGAAAAGGATCCCACAAGAACGATCAGGGTCAGGATGATGCCCATGGCCGTCTTTTCCAGCTTGAGAGCGGCAAAGAGGTTGGCATTCATTTCCATCCAGTTGCGGGAGTAATAGGGATATCCGCCCAGTGCAGCCGTCACATTCTCGGCAACTTTATCCGCCCGGTACACATCGCGCACAGTCATTTCAAGGCCGGTGACGGTGTCGCCCTTCCAGCCGAGCAAGTCGCGGGCAAATCCGAGGGAGACAAACCCGAGGGAGGAATCGTATTCCCACATCCCCGTCTTGAACAGACCGACAATACGGCAGATGCGTACCCGGGGGGTAAAGCCGGTTGCAGTCTTGGTTCCCGTGGGAGACAGCAAGTTCACCCTGCCGCCTATGCCCACACCGAGGCGCTGTGCGAGTTCCTTGCCGATGATGATGCCGGGCATGCCGTCCTGTTCAAGGCTGGCGAACGATCCGTCTTCCATGTGTTCACGAATGGACAGAACCTTCTCGGCCGTGGCCGGGTCAACCCCGCGCAGTACAAGCCCCTTCACACCGCTGGCCGTGGAGATCATGACCTCGGAATAAATGAAAGGGGTTACCCCGGTTATATCGGGAACCCCTTGCACTTTTTCCATGACGGATTCGTAGTTAGCTATGCCGCCACCTATGGACATGGTGATAGCATGGGCGTTCACACCGAGAATCTTGTCGCGCAAGTCCTTGGTGAAGCCGTTCATGACACCAAGAACCACGATAAGGGATGCCACGCCAAGCGCTACACCCAGAATGGAAGTGACGGATATGACGGATATGAACGTCTGTTTGCTGCGCGCCATAAGGTAGCGCAGCGCAATGAATGATTCAAAGCTCATGGGTGATTAAGGCCTAGCTCTCCGGTTTGAGCAGCGGGAAGAGGATGACCTCGCGGATGGACGCAGAATCGGTCAGCAGCATGACCAGACGGTCAATGCCGATACCCTGCCCTGCGGCCGGAGGCATGCCATATTCCAGAGCGCGGAGATAGTCCTCGTCCATGAAGTGCGCTTCATCATCGCCTGCTTCCTTTTCGGCCACCTGATCAAGGAACCGCAGACGCTGGTCCACGGGATCATTGAGTTCCGAAAAGGCGTTGGCAAGTTCACGACCGGTCATAAAAAGCTCAAAACGGTCAGTGATGGTGGGATCTTTCTCGTTCTTACGGGAAAGTGGCGAGATGTCCGTGGGGTAATGATAGATGAAGTGCGGCTGAACAAGACGCGGCTCAACGTCCAGATCGAACAGCTTTGCCTGCAGCTTTGCCAGCTTTTCACCCGCTATGACCTTTTCGCCGCGTTCTTTTATGTATGCGGCAAGCTTGTCATAGTTGGTATACAGGTCGGCAGAATGTCCGCCTATCTTCTCAAGAGATTCCGCAAAACCCATGCGGGTCCACTTGCCGGGAGTCAGGTCGATTTCCTGTTCCTGATAAGTGATAACGGTGGAACCGCACACAGCCTGCGCAATATGCGCAAAAAGCTGTTCGGTAAGATCCATGAGATCTTCGAAGGTTGCATACGCCCAGTAAAATTCACACATGGTAAACTCGGGGTTATGCTGGGTGGAAATACCTTCGTTACGGAAGTTGCGGTTGATTTCGAACACCTTTTCAAACCCGCCCACAAGCAGGCGCTTGAGGTACAGCTCGGGCGCAATGCGCATATAGAGCTGCATGTCGAGCGTATTATGATGCGTGACAAACGGGCGTGCAGTGGCACCGCCGGGAATGGGCTGCATCATGGGCGTTTCCACTTCCATGAAGCCATGGCCTTCCATGAAACGGCGGAATTCGCGCACCACCTGGGTACGTTTGCGGAAAATCTCGCGGGTGCGCGGCGTAACGATAAGGTCGACATACCGCTGGCGATACCGAATTTCCACGTCCTTCAGGCCATGATACTTTTCCGGCAGCGGACGAATGGATTTGGTAAGCAGTTTGACGGACTTGCAGGAAAGCGTAAGTTCGCCGGTCTTGGTGCGGAAAAGCGTGCCGTGCACACCGACGATATCACCGATATCGAACTTCTTGAAAATGGCGTACTCTTCTTCGCCCATATCTTCGCGGGCAGCGTAACACTGCATCTTGCCGCTGCGGTCGAGCAGGTGAAAAAAGGTCACCTTGCCGAAGGAGCGGTTGGCGACAATACGTCCGGCGCAACAGAAGACCCGGTCGAGCGCTTCAAGCTCCTCAGTCTCCAGTCCCTCGAATTCTGCGCGAATTTCGGAGAAATCTTCCTCCTTGCGGAATCCGTTGGGGAACAAGGCGTATCCCGCCTCAAGCAGGTCACAGGATTTCGCCACCCTGTTTTTAACCACTTCGTTCAGATCGTCGCGGTTGGCGAAACTCTCCAGCATGGGCATGAAATATTCCGCATGCTGGGATTTGGTGGGCAATTTGATAGAAGGCCGCTTTGATTTTTCCTGATCGCTCAAGGCAATAACTCCATGTAGTAAATTCGATCCATCTGAATTGGGATGGGTTATGCCAATTGTCCACTGTCGTCAAGAAACCGCATCCGTTCAATACTCCAAAATAATTCCAGCCCTGAAAAACGAAAAAAATGAAAAAGCTGCTTGACGGAACCGGGGGCTTTCGCTTAGAGACTTTTCCGCGCTGAACGCAACACGCGGACAGCAAGCATAATCCCCGGTGGCTCAATCGGCAGAGCGGGTGACTGTTAATCACTAGGTTACAGGTTCAAGTCCTGTCCGGGGAGCCAGAGTGCAGAGCCCTCTTCTGAAAGGAAGGGGGCTTTTATATTTTTACGAGAATACGCACAGCCACGCCATATGGAAAGGAAAATTTCGTTTTGAAACATTTTTCCTTGACTGCTTCAGGTGAAGTCCGTATAGCTCTCTCCTCGTTGGACGCGAGTTCAGCGCAGCGCTCCACATAATCCCCGGTGGCTCAATCGGCAGAGCGGGTGACTGTTAATCACTAGGTTACAGGTTCAAGTCCTGTCCGGGGAGCCAGAATGCAAAGCCCTCTTCCGAATGGAAGAGGGCTTTTTCCGTATTCCCACCCGGGGCCGGAAAATTGCCGGTCCCCGCTGGACACACTCTTCGGGAAACGCTATTTGTGCGCAGAAACTCAGCGCGCAGACGCCAACAACGACTGCCTCCGGCAGAAGGAGACATGATGAAACGACTTGCACTGGCGGCTCTCATAACCTGCCTGTGGACCACCCAGGGTATAGCGGACGACAAGTTCGGTGTGATGGATAAGGATGCCAACGACTCAGTCAGCTGGGAAGAATTTGAAGCCCAGCACCCCAACATGCGTAAGGCTGCCTTTGAAACCATAGATACAAACTCCGATGGCGGCATTTCTCACGATGAATGGCACGCCTTCATGGGTTCGCATGGTGCCGACGGCAAAACCATGGGCGGCAAGGGGCCCGGCATGCAGATGCCCCCCAAGGGCGGCATGGGAATGCCTCCCGGACACCCGCCCACGGGTTCCAACGGGAAGATGCTCATCGAGCCCCCCAAGACTGCAGAATAAACAGAAAGCCGGTGCAAACCGGCTTTTTTCATCTTTATTATACGGGAAAGATCAAAACGGATCAGGCAGACACAGCCTCTATGCTTCTGGATTCCGGCACATAACGGAACACCACGGCCTGCAAAGGGCCGGATACCGTGAACACGGCTTCGCCTATGGTAATGACAGTGCCGGGATGCACCGTTCCCGTAACCTTGACCGAGGCATCGCGCATGCGTTCAGCAGCCTTGAGCCGTGCTTCCGCCAAGATATCCCGCAACGTATCAAGCCGCTCAGTCAGCTTGTCGCGCAGCCCCATGGCAGCCTCGATCACCTTGTATTGATCCGGCCTTGCACTCATGAGCACCTCTTCCGCAGGGGCTTCACCAAATCGCGATTTAAGCTTGCCCAGCGCCTCTTTCACGCTATCCCGTTCTTTTTCGATATCGCGCGTTGCCTTTGAGCTTATGGCCAGCGTGATATTTGTGGGCGTGCCGAGGGCCGTTCCCACCTCTGTGGCCCGCACCCCCTTGCGGCAGGTTATGGACCCACCCTGAATCCTGCCGCGGCCGGATACGGCAACCACCATGCCGCCGCACAGAATGGTGGAATGCAATATGGAATCCTGCACCACCACATCTTCGCGCGCCTCTATCACGGCTTCGGAGATGAATTTGGCGGACACATTGCCGCCGCAACGGACAAATCCCTTCCCCTGCATGACAATGCCGCCGCCAACTTCAATATTGCCAGCGGCAACAATGCGGGCAGATTCAATGGCCTCTCCCACAACCACAGCCCCGGGAGCCTTGACGGAAAAACCGGAAAGGACGGAACCGCGCACTTTGACAGAGCCTATGGCCACCTGCACGTTGCCGGAACCGAAATCCACATCGCCTTTTATTTCCATCACTTCCTGAACGGAAAGAACACCACCGGCAAATTGGGCAAGACCGGCCGTCTGGGCAATAACATTTTTCCCGTCTGTCGCCAGAACCACGCTTTTGTCCAAGGTAACGGCGGCGGACTTTCCTGCCTGCGCAGGTAAAATTTCTCCGAACACTTCCACCCCGGGAGTTCCCGCGGTGGGCGGATGGATAACAGCCACTGTCTCGCCGGACTGAACGGAAGGCATGATCCCGCGGTTGCGATAATCAATGCTGCCGTCGGATGACGCTTTGCCCACGGCTGCGGAATCATCCTCACGCTGCAGCATCTCCACATATCCGTCCGAACCGTGCACAGGCAACCTGCCACGGGCCACCACCACATCCGTTTCAGGATTTCCGGTCCGTTCACTGCGGGTAAGCGCATCTTTGATCGCCTGCAGGTCAATCAGCCCGTCAGGCACATTCATGGCCTGCAACATCAGCCGAACCCGCTCCACAGTCACCGGCCTGGCCTGCATATCGCGATAATACAGCGTGGCCGTCAGGGTCTGCCGATCTTCGGCAGCCCGCACCAGCGGCCTGATGTTCATGGAAATATCAGAAAGAATGACAAGACCGTACTGGGTGGAAGAAATCTCGCGGGATGCATCATCCAGATAACAATTGCAGTCATCCGGAATCACAATATCTCTGGGCTTCAATGATGAAGGGGGCGGCAGTTCCGAGCCGTCCACCCGCATGCCCGCGCGGGGAGGTGTTGCAGGAATGAGCTTGCCTATGGGTTGTCCCGGAAACACGGGGTAATTCACATTGCCATAGGGAACAATGCAGGCGTCACTGCCATTCTCGGGCTGAACACCACGGGCGATGACTATCCTGTCCAGCGGGGCACCGGTTGCAATGCACTCCAGCAGCTTCTCGGCACCTTTCACACTGACGGGTACTTTTACGCCAGCCTCACGCAAGAGCTGGCTTATGCGTTCCATGGTGAGCGGCTTGCCGTTCCCCTGTGGAGGAACATAACGGGCAACACCGACCTTCATGCGGTCCTGTGTTCCCGAAAAACGCAGAAATGCATCCGCACACACGGCCGGTGCTCCGCCATCGTGACGAACAGTCGATGGCACTGCACCATTCGAGGTTTTATCTGAAGCGGCAAGGCCCATTCACTACCTCTTTACAGACCAATGTACGGAAAACAACAGCCTCATGTGCAGGCTGTCCCTGTTCCTTTTCTGCATTCGCAGACGGAACCTATCCGTGCTACGGAGCTATTCCCAGCCATACCAGTAATACTTTCCACGTAATACAGGGCAACAACAAAGGCAAGTGGCCCCCTCCAAAACCTGCTGTGATTACAACAAAACAGATAGGCAGCCCTCTCTGCCCATAAAGCTTCCGCTTGCCACGAAGCCCCGCCATCCCTATATTCCGCGCATGAAAAAAACGCCTGCCCATATAAGCCTGTCAGCCGGACGCACCCCCCTTCCGCAACCCGCCTTTCTGCCCATGACCCGCAAGGAGATGGAGGAACTCGGCTGGGAAGAGCTGGACGTTCTTATCGTTTCCGGCGACGGATACGTCGACCACCCCAGCTTTGCCGCCGCCCTGCTCGGCCGCTGGCTCGTAGCCCACGGCTACCGCACCGGTATCGTGGCGCAACCCCGCTGGGATACAACTGAAGACGTAGCGCGCATGGGCCGCCCGTCCCTGTTCACGGCCGTATCGGCAGGTGCCATAGATTCCATGCTTGCGCACTACACCGCCTTCCGCAAAAAGCGGCATGACGATGCATACACCCCCGGCGGCAAGGCGGGCGCCCGCCCGAACAGAGCCGCCATTGCTTACACCGGCCTCATACGTCAGGCATTTCCCGGCATGGGCGTGGTCATCGGCGGTATTGAAGCATCACTGCGGCGCATCACCCACTACGACTTCTGGACCGACAAGTTGCGCCGTCCCATCCTGCTGGACAGCAAGGCAGACTGCCTTGTCTACGGCATGGGCGAAAGTGCGCTTCTGGAAATCGCCAAAGCCATGGACGCCCACGGTGGGCATTCCGGCATTCCCTTGCGCGAACTGGTCATCGGCATTCCCGGTACCGCCGCCATGGGGCGCGGCCCTGCAGAGAGCATTGCGCCCGAAGCAGGCATTCCCAAACCGGCCACAGGACTTTCCCCCGATATTCCCGAAGACGCCCCAGCCTACCTGCTGCCCTCGCACGAAAGCATGGAAACGCAGCCGGAACTGCTCATGAGCGCCACGCTTACCCTTGAACGGCACGTGCATCAGGCCCACTCGTGGGCTGTGCAGCCCGTTGCAGGCAGGGCCGTGCTGCTCGCGCCCCCTGCCACGCCTCTGCCGGAAGAGGATATGGACAGGCTCTACTCCCTGCCCTTTGCCCGCAAGGCACACCCATCCTACAAGGAAGCCATCCCTGCCGACAGCATGATCTGCACGAGCATAACCACCCACAGAGGGTGCGGCGGCGGCTGTTCCTTCTGTTCACTGGCATTGCATCAGGGAAGGCGCATCGCATCGCGCAGCCACAAGTCGGTCATGGAAGAAGTGCGGGCAATGGCCGCAACAAAACGCTTCAACGGTTCCATAAGCGACGTGGGCGGCCCGTCAGCCAACATGTGGCAGGCAGAATGTGCGGCAGACCCTGCCCGGTGCAACCGTGCAAGCTGCATGCATCCGAAGATCTGCCCGCAGTTCCGTGTGAACCAGACCGAAACCGTGAACATGCTGCGCCGCATACGCGACGAAGAGGGCATAAAACATGTGCGTGTGGCCAGCGGGGTACGGTTCGACCTTGCCCAGCAGGACAACACGGCCCTGCGCGCCTACACCATGGAATTTACGGGCGGCCAGCTCAAGGTTGCGCCCGAACACATCTGCGACAATGTGCTCGACCTGATGCGCAAACCCGGCCTGCCAGTTTTTGAAGCATTTCTGGAAGCGTTTGAACGGTATTCCGACAAGGCAGGCAAAGAGCAATATGTCATTCCCTACCTCATGAGCGGCTTTCCCGGCTGTTCGGACGAAGACATGCGCCGCCTTGGAGACTGGCTGCAACGCCGTGGCTGGAAGCCCCAGCAGGTACAGTGCTTCATCCCCACTCCGGGTACGGTTGCCACGGCCATGTTCTACGCGGGCATTGCTCCGGACGGCAGGGCCATTGTCGTGGCACGCACCGATGCGGAACGCCTGCGGCAGCATCATATTCTCATGCCGGAAATGGGACGCAAGGGCGCTGAACAGAGCCACAGAAAGGACAGGGGACGCAGGCCGGACGCTGACCGTACTGACCGGACCGAAAGAGCAGATCGCCCGGATCTGACAGGTCAGTCAGATCGGCCAGAGCGGTCAAACAGGACGGAAAAAGCAGACCGCCCCCGCTCGCGCGACGAGCGAGGCAGTTCCGGCGGTCGCCCCAAGGGTTCCGCCCCCAAGAAAGAATCCGGAAAGCACTATGGCTCTGGCAGACCGCAGGGACGGAAAGGGAGCAAGTAAGGGCGTAAGGGGAGCAGATAAAGACGTGGGGGAGCCAATAGGGGCGTACAGGGAATAGATACGGTATCAGCCGTCAGGCCAATCGAGCTCTGCAAGCCCCCCCCCTCAGCGCTGCAAGCCCCGCCAGCCCTATACCATCAGGCCGGCTTGCAATCCGCGGGCATGGGGATACCGCTGTGCTCCATGGTGTCCACCAGACGCTTTTTCGTATCAGCGGGCATGGCACTCAACAGCACAAAGGCATCGGACGAGCAAAGCAGGTTCGATGCCAGCCTGTCCTCGCACACCTCGCCGGAAACAGGACGCGCACCGTCGTGCGCATTGCACGCAAGGGGAATGTATTCGCACAGGGCATTTTCCACCGTGTGCACAATGTCCACATCCACCGAGCGGGGCATGAGCACCCTTTCAAGAACAGGTGCCTGCGCCTCTTCCCGCAGCCGTACGAAGACGGATGCGGCAAGTTCGGGCGACTTGCGCAGCAGGTGCCTGAGTACCAGCCCGCACACACCATACGTTTCGTGCGCCAGCAACGAAGCCACAGCTTCGGCACTGCACATGGAAAGACTGTCGAACGGCAGCGCGTGCGCTCCTTCAGACAACAGCTTGCTGACCTGCACAAAGGTATCCGAGGTAAAGCTGCGCATGAGCAGCCGCCCCACTATACCCTTGTCCACAACCAACGGGCTGCCGCAGGACAGACCGGGGTTGTCTTCTGCGCATATCTCCGTGGCCTGTGAGGGGAAAAGCGAGGGCAAGGTGGCAATGGTGCCCAGAAAACGGGCAGCCTTTTCAGGGGTGCACATACGCAGAATATGCGAAGTATACGCCTCGCCCATGAGCAAAGACCGCACCGCCACCCGCTGCTCCATGGAAAGGGTCCGCAGCACTGAGGCACGGCGGCCCATGCGGCGCACCAGCTCCTCCTGCAACGCCCTGTCCATGCGCTGCAATATACGGATACGCCTGTCTTCAGACATTTGGTACAGCACCACGGATGCCAGCAGAGGGTGCGACTCGCTCAGCAACGTCCCCAGCTGTTCGTCAGACAGAATGCGCAACCTGAGAAACACCTCGTCATCCGTTTCTGTAGAGGCGGGCATGAGCACCCGCGCATTGCTGGTCAGCAATATTTCCAGCGGGCGCAACATATCGGCAGGAAAAAGCAAAATCAGGCGCCCGGAAAATTCTCCGTCCGATACGGAAAAAGTGACAAGAATGCACTCTTCCTGCTCACCGAATTCGATAACCGGCTCATCGGGCGCAAGCACCCTGCAGCGGGACGTTTCCACCTCAAAGAACGGGGCCAGAGCCCATTCAAGATCAAGCTGAAATACATGCAGACAGTGGGCAGCAACCGCTTGCGAAGTCCGCGAAAGCGGAGTCTCTTTGCTGGCCTGCGAGTACAGTTCCGGGAAATTACGTTCCGGCCCCCGGTCCAGAAGGCGGGAAGTGATCAGTTGAACAAGATCGTTGTCCGCCCCGAGCAGGGCCTGTCCTTCAAGGGGCAGCAAAGAAAGCGTGGCGGCAACAGGCTGCGTAAATCTGGACCATGCAGCAAAACGCACCCGCCTTGCAGCACTGGGTACCACCACCCACCGCCGCGTGGACAGGGCATACAGCCTGCGGGCAACTGCTGTACCCAGCCTGCCCATAACTCTGTCCAGTGTGGGAAAACGCAACGGTGGTTCACCTTCGGAACGGCTATCGTCCGCTATGACCGAGGGGCTGAAATCAGGCATGGAAAGCAGTTCAAGCAACTCGCCCAGATCAGCAGGGAGATACGTATCTGCCCCGTGGTGCCACTGCCCGCGCACAGATGCATCGTCCGCCCGGGATATCGTGTCCGGCCGGTCGGTGCCGGACAACACCCTGCGCGAACCGAACAAGGGAAGAACATTGCCGCCCGATTCTCCCGCAGGACTTTCTGCAGAAGTACCCTGAGCAGCATGGCCGCCCGGAAGCCCTTCCCTTTTCAGGGGAGGCACGCCCTCTTCTTCTGCGCCGGAAAAGGCGGATTCCCATGCTTCACCACAGTCATACGGCAGGCATCCGGCATCCTCTCCCGTCCCCTCCTCAATCTGCTCTCCATCCACAAGACGTTCCAGAATGTCAGAACCGAACCCGTACGGGAACGGATCATCAAGGGTTTCCCGACTCTCTTCGGAACCGGCAGACGTCGCCTGAGCCGAGCCCTTTGCGGAAGACGGAACTGACGGACGCACACCCCCTTCCGATCCCGCGTTGCCGGAGCCGGCAGCAGTGCTATCGTTCCTGCCAAACAGGTGCAGAACTTTTCTTTTCACTTTTTTCTGCTTCATGACCTGACAACCGCCCCGGCATGCGCGGCACCTCACAAGAGAGCTCGGAGAAGACTACGCCGCAGCCAATTTTCATCAGCAATAAAAAAGGGTTGGAACATTCATGATTTCTCATGTATGTTTTTCACTCAGGCGGTTCACCTTTTCACCGCCCGATTTGGGAAGTACCACGAAGGATACTGCCTTTCTACATCGCACAAATATGGGCCCTGTGGAAGATAATTCCGAAGTTCGGATCAATGGGGGAAGCATATGAGCAGCCGATACCGAAAGTTGTGCATTTATCACACGCTGGACGGTCTGCGCGAGGGGCTGTCGCACTTTTCCGGCCCCAGCAGGGCCGCTCTGCTGCTCTCCCTGCACCCTGACGACCCCATCCATGTTCTGGACCCCCAATATCTGATGGACGGCCACCAGCCGAAACTCCGTGAACTGTTCATGGATAAGCAGGACTGGAAGACGCCGCCGCCCGCGCACAAAACCTTGCGCCCCTATGAACTCTATCCCTTTCCCGACCCCCAGCTGACTGGTCTGCTGGCCTTCGGGGGCAGCAACAGTGACGTACCCTTTCTCATGTGGTTCACGGAAGAACACCCGGACCTCTGTTCTACAGGCCCCACGCGCTGCTGGCTCGAACATGCCGCGGCCCAGCTCGTGCTGGACCTTGCTGCCAGCAACGACATGCGTGACAGCGCCTCCGGATTCGTGCTGCAGAGCTATGCAACTCACGCCGTGCGCGATTACATTGTCGACCGGCGCAACGATTCCGTAGGCATAGACACCCACCTCAGAGTGTACCCCACACTTGATGCCATTCTGGGCATTTCGCATACCCGTGAAGAAGGTGCATGGCCACGGGGGGCCCTGGCTTTTGTAGAACCCGTATTCCTTAAGCATCTGGACTTTCTTGCCAGCTTCCCACGCATGGAACAACCGTCGCTCGCCAATCTTCGCCATTGCCGCAAACTGCTGCAGGCTGTGGAAGACTCTCATCGGGTGCTTGTTTCCGACGGCAAGACCATTGTTGGCATAACACAGGACCACCTGCCCCCCGGCAGCATCCTAGCTGAATTTCAGGGCCGGCACGGCTTTCTCTTTCTTGATGACGAGATCATCTGCTCCTTTGCGGACGGAGCCTTCCAGTCCACAAACCGCCGCGCCAATCTTGTGCAGCTGGAAGAGGCCCTGCTGGAATCGCGGCTCAGCTACGACACCCAGCATTCTCTGTTCCGCATCGTCACAGACATCGTTGCCTGTGCGCAGGAACGCAAGCACGGCTGCACACTGGTTCTTGACCTGCGGCCCATTTCGCGCAACCTCGCCGGACAAACGCTGCACTCACCGCTGGACCTGACAAGCAAGGACGGCATCGAACTCGCCTGCTCCCTTGCCAAAGTGGACGGCGCGCTGCACATAGGCCATGACTCCAATCTCTACGGTTTTGCCTGCCTGCTGGACGGCAAGGCCGTGCCGGGCGAAAACCGCGCCCGCGGAGCCAGATACAATTCCGCCGTGCGCTTTACAGCCGCAAACGACGATATTATTGTTATCGTCGTATCGTCAGACAGGCCGGTTTCCATCATCCAGCGCGGTATAGAGCTTACGGCCCGCTGTTCGTGGACCCCGCTTCCGGGCCGCGCGCCGGAACCTCCCACGCTGGAAGAATGGCTCAAACTGTAGGTCCGGCGTCAGGCTTTTGTCTGGCCTGCGTTTGGCCGATGTCTGGCGCACGACAGGACATTCCGGGCCCCTGCACAAGGGAGAACGCCCATTCCAAACCCGTACGTTCCGTACGGCTGCACAGAGTCGATTATGCCGAAATACTGGCTCATGAAAACAGAACCGGGCTGCTTTTCCATAGATGATCTGAAGGCCCTGCCCGACAGCACAAGCCCGTGGGACGGAGTGCGCAACTATCAGGCCCGCAACTTCATGCGCGATGAAATGCGCATGGGGGACAAGGTGCTTTTCTACCACAGCGTGACGGATCCTTCCGTTGCGGGCGTGGCAGAAGTCGTCAGGGAAAGTTATCCCGACCACACCTCATGGGACCCCGAAGACAGCCATTTCGATCCCAAATCCACACCGGAATCTCCCCGCTGGTTCATGGTAGATGTGCGCTTCGTAACCAAATTTGACCACCCCGTTCCCCTGCGCGTTCTGAAAGCCACCCCGGGTCTCGAAAACATGGAGCTGCTGAGAAAAGGCTCGCGCCTTTCGGTCATGCCCGTGACAGAAGAGGAATTCTCCATTGTATGCTCCCTTGCGGAAGCATAACCCGCGGCATACAACAGGCTGAAACCGCCGGAAACGGCAGAAAACGACAAAGGGAATACCCCATGAAGACATTGGAAGAACGCATAGCCCAGCTGGAAGAGACGATCTATTTTCAGGACCAGACCATACGTCAGCTCAATGAGGCCATAACCGCCCAGCAGTTCCAGATGGACGAGATGGAAAAAATGTTTATTGCCATGAGGGCCAAGCTGCGCACACTGGCACCGCTTCTTGATGAAGGCGGCACGGATGATGGTCCGCCCCCGCACTACGGCTCCGTATAGCCATCTGCGCAGCCGCAGGACGTTCAGCCGGTCATGCGGAAGGACATTCTCCCGGACCACAGGCTTCTTTTCTTGCTCCGCCACACACCTCTCCGCCCGTGAATATCCCGCGGGTGCACAGCCACGGAATTTCGAAATGTCAGAGTACCTCGCTGCCGTTCTGCATGAACCTCAGACCGTTAATCCCATACTGAACCATCTCGGCATACGTGTTGAACATGCGCAAAACGGTGCCGCCACGCTGAGGCTTGATGCCGGAAAATGCACGGCGCAAGGCGCAGGCGCAGTTTCGGGCGGTGTCATCTCTACCCTTCTGGACGAAGCCATGGCCCACGCCGTGCTCTCCGGCCAGAAAGAACTGCGCCCCATAGCCACCGTGGACCTGCACGTACAGTTTCTTTCCGGCGTGCGTCCCGATTGCGTGCTTATATGCGACGCAGAAGTGGTGAAAAATGGAGGGAGGATAGCCTTTGTCCGTGCGCAGGCAAGCACACCGGACGGTCGGCTCGTGGCCACGGCGAACGCATCGTTCATCGTGAAACAAGGCCGGGAGAAGAACTCGGAGGGATAAGACAGCGCATTGCGGCGCAGACGTGGCTCAGGAAACGCACACCGGCAATCAGATGAGATGAATCAGACGAAGGCTTCGGGTTCGCAACAGGGACCTGTCTCAACGCCCAAGCCTCTGGACATCCAGTCCTCCAGCCCACCGGCATAATTGTAGACATCGGGAAAACCGCTGATCACTGCCGCACGGGCGGCAGAATCGCTACGCATGCAACGCGGGCCGCCCGAATAGAACACCACGCCGGAACACACGTCACTGCACAACAGCTTTCTGAGCCACCAACGTTTGAACAGCCTCGCCTGAATCGTCATGGGAAGCGGATAACAGATAGCCCCCGGAATATGCCCCGCTTCATAGTCCGCCGCGTCCCGTACATCCACGAGAAACACACTCCCCCCTTGCAGCCTTTCCTGCAGAAAAGCGGCATCCATGAGTTTGTATCCGCCCTCAAGGGCCTGCCTCCGCTTAGAGGGGGGAAAAGGGGAAGTATCGTGTACCTGTTTTGTCATGACCCCAGAATACCAGAACATTCATTGCAGGCAAGAGGTTCAGCCGCATGCCATGCAAATTATATGATGTCCGGCCAGCTGCCGCGAACCGCGCATCACCTTTCGCCATAGCCTGTTATTCCTTGTCTCACCCGATTCATCCGGCTATGCTGGATTTGAAGCGACCAATCACGTTCAACCGACAGGAGGGACCATGTCCATCGCTATATCCCGGTATCTGAGGGAGCCCGTCAACGGGCTGACCCATTGCATAGGTGCGCTCCTCGCCGTGGTTGGCACAGTTATGCTCATTGTACGGGTGGCCTCCCCTGCTATGCCGTGGCACATTGTCACCTTTGCCGTTTTCGGAACCGGCATGGTGCTGCTCTACACGGCCAGCACCCTCTATCACTGGTTGCCCCTGTCGGAAAAAGGCATCCGTCTGCTGCGGCGTATCGACCATTCCATGATTTTCGTCTACATTGCCGCAACGTACACCCCCATATGCCTCATTCCCCTGCGTGGTCCGTGGGGGTGGAGCCTTTTCGGCTGCGCCTGGGGCATTGCCACAGCGGGTATCCTTATCAAGATTTTCTGGATGGGAGCCCCACGCTGGTTCTCCACGGGGCTTTATCTCGGCATGGGCTGGATGGCCATCGCAGGCATCTATCCGCTGGTACAATCACTGGAAACCGGCGCCCTGCTCTGGCTGGGCGGAGGCGGCCTGCTCTATAGCATAGGCGCAGTCATATATGCCTGCAAACGCCCCAACCCCCATCCCCGTCATTTCGGTTTTCATGAACTCTTTCACGTCTTCGTCATGGGGGGCAGCTTCTGCCATTTCATGGTCATGTACAGTTATGTCAGCCGTTACGCCCCCGCGGCCTGATATGAAAACAATGCACGGTTTACCGTGGAGCTTGTATGGGAATCGCAGCTGATATTGTCATCATCATAGTCGCCGGACTGTTCGGCGGACTCATTGCCCAGTTTTTCAGACAGCCACTCATTCTGGGATACATTCTGGCAGGTATTCTGGTCGGCCCGTACACGGGTGGCATCACGGTATCCGACATCCATGATATCGAGCTGCTGGCCGAAATAGGTGTCGCTCTGCTGCTTTTCGCCCTGGGGCTGGAATTTTCGCTTAAAGACCTCAAGCCGGTGCGGCTGATCGCGCTTATAGGCACGCCCATCCAGATTGTGCTGTGCATGGCCGTGGGATATGTGACAGGCCGCGTAGCCGGATGGGACCCCATTCCCGCCCTGTGGTTCGGTGCCTTCATTTCCCTGTCGAGCACCATGGTCATTCTGAAAACGCTTGAAGGACAGGGCTGGCTCGGCACACTCTCAAGCCGCATCATGATCGGCATGCTCATCGTGCAGGACCTTGCCGTAGTCCCCATGCTTATCATCATGCCCAAACTGGGCATGGCAGATGCGGGATATCTTGATCTGGCATGGGCCGCCGTCAAGGCAGGCCTCTTCCTTGCAGGGATGATGATGCTCGGCACGCGCATCATGCCCCGCATCCTGCGCCGCGTGGCAGAATGGAACTCGCGCGAGATGTTCATGCTCGCATGCAGCGCCATAGGCCTCGGCATCGGCTACGGCACGTATCTGCTGGGTCTTTCCTTCGCCTTCGGCGCCTTTGTCGCAGGCATGGTGCTCAGCGAATCGGACTACGGCCATCAGGCACTGAGCGACATCATTCCCCTACGCGACCTTTTCGGCCTGCTCTTCTTCGCCTCTATGGGCATGCTGGTCGACCCGCACTTCATCTGGGCCAATATAGGCACCATAACCGGCATTGCCATTGCAGCCTTTGCAGTGAAGGGCGTGCTCTTCTCCGTTCTCGGGCGAGTCTTCGGCTACGGCAACGTCGTGCCCATGGCGCTTGGCCTGAGCATGTTTCAAGCCGGAGAACTCTCGTTCCTGCTGGCCCGCGTGGGCGTGGAAAGCGGCAGCCTGCCGCACCAGCAATACACCATGTTCCTTGCCGTCGGCATACTGGGCATGGTGGCCACTCCGCCCATGTCATCCCTTACCGCACCGCTGTATGCACTGCGCAGGCGCTACATGCCCGCACCGATCATGGAAAGCGTCAACCTGCCGCAAGACGGCCTGTGCGGTCACGTGGTCATAGCTGGCGGCGGACGCGTGGGACGCTATGTTGCAAGCATCCTTTCCCGCCTTGCGCAGCCCTTTGTTGTAATCGAATCCAACTCACGCCGGTTTGAGCAGTGCCGCATAGCGGGATATCCGGTCATATACGGCGATGCAGGCCAGCATAACGTACTGGAGGCAGCGGGAACCGAAAAGGCTTGCCTGCTGCTGGTTACCATCCCCTATCTGGCAGATGCCAAGGCTGTGGTTGGCCACGCCCGCAGAATGAAACCTTCTCTTTCCGTAGTTGCCCGCGTGGCGGGCGCGGAACAGATGGAGGCCCTTGCTGATCTCGGCGTGCGCCAGACCATTCAACCAGAATTCGAAGCCGGACTGGAGCTCACGCGACAGGCCCTGCTGCACCTCGGTCTGCCTGTGGGCGAAATTCAGCGTTTTTCCGATACGGTGCGACGTGAACGTTACGCAGCCATATTCGAGGCACATCCCGAATACCGCACACTCACCCAGATAGGCGACGCAGCTTCGAGCATGCAGCTTTCATGGATCGCGCTGGAAGAAGGAAGCAAGCTCGCCGGCCGCAGCCTGGCCGGGTTACAGTTACGTACGACGGTCGGAGTTTCCGTTGTCGGTATACTGCGCAATGGCTCGCTCATGCCCAACCCGGAAGCGGAGTTCGTACTGCAGGCAGGCGACATTGCAGGCATAATGGGTACAACCGAAGCCATGGAAGCCTTCACCGCAAGGGCCAGAAACGAGGTTACCGCCGTGCATGAAGAAGAAGTTCACGCAGGGGGACTTGCCTCAATCCATAGCTGATCCTGCGGATAAAAATTACTTCACATAAGAAGTGCCACATTCCGTTGCAGCCCATGCCGGAATGTGGCATCTTTTCATAAAATGCCCTGACGCGCATTCCTTTGGAAAGGCGCTTCGCTGCCGACCGGCGCGTGTGGCATGCAACAACTTCGGCACCCCCTACTTTTTCCCCCTTATCCCTGTACGAGGCCTCATGAAAAGAGACCATTCTCACCTCACGGAACTTAGCAAAGAAGTGCTGTTTGCCGTTTTGCCCATCGCTGCCATTGTCTGCGTGCTGCAAATTTCGCTGCTCCACATGCCGTGGGACATATTCGCACGCTTCATACTCGGCAGCCTGTTTGTGGGCGGCGGCCTGTTTCTCTTCCTGCTCGGTGTGCGGGCAGGCCTGCTCCCCATGGGAGAAACCATCGGCGGCGAGCTGCCAAAATCGGGCTCGGTTGCCTATCTGCTCATCATGTCCTTTCTGCTCGGCACGGTAGTGACTCTGGCTGAGCCTGACGTGCGCGTGCTGGCGCATCAGGTTGACTATGTTTCGGCGGGGCTTGTGTCCCGCAACCTGCTGGTCATCGTCGTGGCCATAAGTGTAGGCATATGCCTGTGCGGCGCCATTCTGCGCATCCTGCTCGGGATACCCATCGTCCGGGTGCTCACGGCAGGCTATCTGGCAGTGCTCGTGCTGGCCTTTTTCACGCCTGCCAGCTTTCTGCCCATTGCCTTTGATGCAGGGGGCGTAACTACCGGTCCCGTTACCGTTCCGTTCATTCTGGCGCTCGGCATCGGTACCGTGGGCGTTTTGCGTGGCAAGAACTCCTTCAGTGAAGGCTTCGGCCTTGTGGGGCTGGCCTCCATCGGACCTGTCATCGGCGTAATGCTCATAGGAATGCTTTACGGATGAACCTGATACTCGACTTTCTCGATATGCGGCATGTGGCCGCCGAACTGGCTATGGCATTTGCTCCGCTGGTCGTCTTTTTTCTGTATATGCAATACCGCTCATTGCACCTGCCCACCGCCTATGTCATGCGCATGTTCAAAGGCGTTGCGCTTTCCTATGTCGGGCTTGTGCTCTTTCTGCAGGGCGTAACCCAGGGCTTTCTGCCTGCAGGTACAGAAATTGGACGCATCATCGGCGGTGCGGAATGGCGCTGGGCACTTGTGCCGCTCGGATTTCTGTTCGGCTTTGCCGCCACGGCTGCCGAACCGGCTGTGCGTGTGCTCGCCACTGAAATGGAAAAGGCATCATCCGGTGCCGTGAAACAGCGCCCAGTGCTGATAACCCTGTCACTTGGCGTGGGGGTGTTCGTTGCCCTCGGCATGGCCAAGCTGCTGGCGGGTTTTCCGATATTGTGGGTTGTGGTGCCCGGCTATCTGCTGGTGCTGGCCATGGCCCGTTTTTCCAAACCGGACTATGTGGCTGCCGCGTTTGACGCAGGCGGTGTGGCTACCGGCCCCATGACGGTTACCTTCGTCATGGCGGTCGTACTGGGTGCGGCAGAGGCACTGGAAGGAAGAGACCCTGTTGCCGACGGATTCGGTCTTATCGCCATGGTGGCCCTTGCGCCCATTCTGTCGATAATGATCCTCGGCATGATCTATTCGCGGAGAAGGAGCGATACCTGATGAACATTCATGACGATTTCGACTGCATCGTCACTATTGTGAACAAAGGCCACAGCGGCCCCGTGGTTGAGGCATCCCGCAAGGCCGGTGCCGAAGGGGGGACCATTATTCTAGGCCGCGGCACGGGGCTGCGCGAGGTTAAGAGCATAATGGGCATTGCCATTGAACCGGAAAAAGAAATCGTGCTCACGCTGGTGAAGGGCGACATCAGCAGAAAGGTACTTGAATCCATTGTAGAGGCAGGCAATCTGGAACAGCCCGGAGCAGGGATAGCATTCATCCTGCCAGTCAAGGGCGTTGCAGGCATCTGCCATTTGGATTGCGCAATACCTTAGAAATAACAGACGGATCGGCGTTCGCGCGAGGATTCCTTGCGCGACGCCCGGTCTATTCTTCTGCCTTGTTCAGGGATATTTCCACAACCAGATTACCATCTGGCGTGGTGAACGGAATGGAGAGTATGGGCTGCTTGTTGATGTGTCCCAGTGTATGGTTCTTGCCGATAATGACCGAAGGTGTTGAAGCCTGAAACTTCATCCCCTCGTTGGCAAGATGCGCACGGGCCTGCCCCGCGATCATGTTGGTGAGCTCACCGACCGCGTCTGCAATTTCCTCGTTGATCTTGGTATAATCTTCCCCCAGCATGTTGGACACAATGCGCAGTATGCACTTTTCGTCCAGTGTAAGGGAAATAACCCCCTCAGCATAGCCGGTAACACCGATAAGACCTGTAACATCGCCAACCGCAGTCCGGCGGGCGTTGATATACGGCTTGCCGGGACGGGCTTCCACCATGGCCATGGTGCCAAGCACATCGATGACGGCAGCAAGAAAGGGGTTTATGAAACTTACGTTATATTGCGCACTCATGAGAGTTGTTCTTCCAGTGAGCGAACGAGTTGTCAAGTGGAAGCGAGGGGAAGATGAGGTTCAAAAGGCCGGAATAACGTTATTCCGGCCTCCTTGCACACTACAGGAAAGAGGCAAACAATTCGTCGATGTGATTGTCGAACAAACCGACGATGGTCACCAGATCGCTGGATTTCAGCGGCAGCCGTTCCCATGCCCCCTCTTCCATCCCCGGCAGCACATACATGGACCCCAGGGATATCTCCATGGCGTTGGTCATGTTGTCAGCCAACTGAATAAT
The DNA here is from genome assembly GCF_013340285.1 of Desulfovibrio subterraneus. Taxonomy (NCBI): domain Bacteria; kingdom Pseudomonadati; phylum Thermodesulfobacteriota; class Desulfovibrionia; order Desulfovibrionales; family Desulfovibrionaceae; genus Desulfovibrio; species Desulfovibrio subterraneus. Next base: position 62,481 of record NZ_BLVO01000004.1, read on the forward strand.
GGAAGCCGCCAGAGGATCCTGAGCACCGGAAGGCTTATGGTGCCATGTCATGGCATCTACGAGGGATGACGGAAAACGCCATTCATTCAGCAGCATGTTGCCTACATCAGTATGATCGAATCCCAGCACGTCACGCTCTGCATCCACCAGCGGCAGCATGTTCTCACGGGCATACAGAAGCGTCTGGACCGATGCATACGGAAGCTTCTTGAAAATGATCAGGCGGCCCACGTCATGCAGCAACCCTGCCGTGAAGAATTTGTCGGCCTTCAGTCCGTCTATCTTGGAGGCTATGAGCTTGGCAAATACGCCGCAGCTCACTGAATGCTTCCAGAAGGTTTTCACATCCATCAGTTCCGGAGGAATATCCTTGAACACCTTGATAGCGGAAATGCCGAGAGCAAGGTTCGAGACTTCCGTCACCCCCACAAGGGCGATGGCGTGCGTCACGTCTTCCACCGTTTCCAGAAGACCGTAAAAGGGGCTGTTCACCAGTTTGAGCAGCTTGGCGGTGAGCTCCATATCGTTACTGACGATACGGGCCACGTCCTCCGCCGAACTGGTCGGAGAATCCAGCACTTCCTTGATGCGGAAATACACATCGGGAAACGAGGCAAGCTGCGCTTCGCTGTCTGCAAGTGATTTGGGATCAACCAACCCCGGCGTGAATGTATCCTTGAGATATTCCGTATTCCGGGTAAGACGAGCATCTTCGTCCGGAATCTCCCATCCCAATCCCAGCGCCGCGCTGGTACGGAACACACTCAAACGGTACAACTCCGCAATAGCGTCGTTGTCATGGTCGGTATACATGAAAAAGTTGCGCACATATTCTTCGCTGAGCGCCATCTGGGCTGCGGGCGATTCGGGTTTCATGCCATTCCTCCGTTTGGCTGATTACGCCTTGGGGCACACGTGACTGTCCGGTTCGTTGCCTTCATTCGCAACGCACTAGCCTTCCTTCCGGTAGCACATGCCGCCGGGTTTGAGCACCGGCTTGAATGCGGTGGAAAGCTTGTGGATACTCTCTGAATGACCGAGGAACAGATAGCCCCCGGGAACCAGATTGTCATAGAAGGCAGTGATGACGCTCTGCTTCATCGGATCATCAAAATAGATGATCACGTTGCGGCAGAACACGATGTGCGACTTGGGAACACGCTTGAGCGCCATGCCATCACTCAGGTTTATCGGCCCGAAATTGATAAGCTTCTTGATGCGTGGCTTGACTCTGAAGTTGTCCCCTTCCTGATCGAAGTACTTGGCAATGATGCCCTTCGGGGTGGTACGCAGGGAGTATTCCGTATACAGCCCCTCTTTCGCCTTGGTGAGCATGGCGGGAGAAAGGTCGTTGGCCGTGATACGTATGTTCCAGCCGATGACGGACATACCCAGAACTTCACTGATCATGATGGCGAGGGTGTAAGGTTCCTCACCCGATGAACAGCCGGCGGACCAGATGAACAGTTCTTTGCGGCCAGCCGCCTCCTGTTCCTTGATTATGTCCTTGAGTATGTCGTTCTGGAAAATGCCGAGCTGGCGTACATCCCGGTAAAAACTGGTTTCATTTGTGGTCACCTTTTCGCAGAGCTTGTCCATCTCAAGGGTCTTGTTCCGGTCAAGACGCAGATAGTCATAATATTCCTTGAAGGTCTTGAGTCCAAGCTCCTGCAGGCGCGACCCCAGACGGTTCTCAAGCAGATATTTCCGCTTGTCGGGAATGCTGATGCCAGTCTTCTCGTAGATGAAGGCACTCAGCTGAGCGAACTCGTCGTCTGAGATCTTGGGGGTTTTGCGCAACGAAAGCCCACCTGAAAAGGCGCGCTCCTGTTTGCTTAAATCGGTCATGAGTCCGCCGGTTCTGCCGCCGGGCAAACCTGTGGATGCTGTCGCCCGGGCACCCGCCGCTGTGGTTGTGGACCCGAATTTACCGGATGATAACAAGGCCATTGTTTCCTCATTTGTTATCAGAAGGTTATCTGGAATACTTTACAGTATACCTCGCAAGAAAACAAAGGCAACAAAAAACTCGAAACTCCTGTTATAACGCTTTGCCTTGCAACTTGTTTCCGAAGAACCGCAGGAGGATATCATTCACGGCCTTATGCACTGCCTCCCGGTCCGCGCTGCCCGAATCCCGGCATATGGCAGGATAATTCGCCTGCATGCGCTCCGAACAAACCGAGTGAAGGGTAAAGCTCGTTGCATCGGACAATATAAAATAGCTGGTACTTTCCGGCAGCAACGTGCGCAGATACCGTGCATGCAGGTCCGGCATATTCATGGCGTCCTGTTCCGCCTCGATCATCACCACGGGTACCTGCATGGAAGCCACCCCCTGCGCCGTGAAGAGCATTCCGTAGCCCGGGGCCAGAAGCGCAAGGCACCTGACTCTGGGGTCCTGCCAGGCACGGCCTTCAACTGGCAACAGCTGCTGCGGGGTCTTCTCCATGAAACGGGCAAGGCGCGCATGGGACCATTCGGAACAATAGGGATCATCCATACCCGCCCGCGTGCAATAGGTGCGCAACCCCGCTGGGTCGGGCACGGCTCCCGCCAGCAGCATGGCACCGGCGGCACCGGCTCCGTAGCCGATCACGCCAATGCTGCTCATATCGGCAATGGGGCCAAGTTCCGGATGCGCGGCCACGACATCCAGCGCCTGCTGCAGATGGTACGGTCTGTCGGTCACCTGATGTTCCGTGTAGATGCGGGAGGTATCAAGGTAATTATCGCCGGGATGCGTGGGGGCAATAACCACAAATCCCCTTCGCGCCAGAAATTCCGCCGTATCATGGTGTGACAGGCCCGATTCCGCGGCAGCGTGGGAAAGGAGGATTACCGGAAACTTACCCTCTTCAGGCATCCCTTCACGGGCGGCGGAGAGAGTATACGGCTCAAGAAACACCGGCCGCTCGGGACGAATAGTCGGATACCATACATAAATGGCTATCCGCGATCCTGAGTTCTCTTCCCATGCGTTCAGGATATGCAGCCCCACCCGGCCGCCATCCGACTCGCCCGCACCCATGGTCCATCCCGGCACCGCAAGACACAGCAGGCACGGTACTACCGCACAGAAAACCAACAGCTTTCCCGCAAGACCGGAGACCGGCCCGGCAACGCCTCGCACACAAGAACCGGCCACCCGCCGCAATGACAATATTAGCATAATCACTCCGATACGAAATTGCGCAACAGGTAGCCTATCCGGAAACCCGAAGCAAGCAGAACAAGGCCCTACGCCGCCCGGCCGTCTCCCCCCTTCATGGCCCACGGCACAAGACCTGTGAGCCTTCCCGGCCATACCATTCCTCCTGATCCGCGAATGGACGTAGAGGAGTAGCACGCATCCTGAAAGGCTACGCGGAAACGCGCAAAATTTATTAATGTCGACAATCGACTGTTTTTCTTAGGGATTGCCTTTCCATCTGAATTTCATATATATTCCCCTGCTTCTCACGCTTGCGATTTTTGTGGTACATTCTGCATGAAAATGCGCAGGAATTGCTGAAAAATGCAGCAATACCCCTGAATTACGCTTTTGTATAAAAAAACTTGCGAAGCATTTGGGTATTTAAACAATTTTTGACAATTCCGTCTTTCCACGTTAGTGTGCCACGCAGTATGCTCCGAGATCCCTTTATGGATCTTGGTGTAAAATTCGGAGGTTGAGGAGAGTGGTTAGGGATCATCTTTACTCCATATGTTGAGCGACAATGAGGAGAGCTTCGATGAAGAAATTGATTCACGCGCTGTTACTCGGACTGGTGCTGTCACTGATGCTGTCGGGAATTTCCTGGGCCGACACCATCAAGATCGGCGTGCAGGCCCCCCTGACGGGCAAATATGCCTCCGAAGGGCAGGACATGAAGAACATTGTGGACATTCTTGCAGAAAAAGTGAACGCCGCTGGGGGCGTGAACGGCAAGAAGGTTGAAATCATCGCGGAAGACGACGCGTTTGATCCCAAAACGGCCGCACTGGCCGCACAGCGCCTGACCACCAGCGGAGTGGTTGCAGTCATAGGCACTTACGGTTCCGCCATCACGGAAGCCGCACAGGGTATCTACGACGAGGCGGAAGTCATTCAGATCGCCACCGGTTCCACCATGGTGCGTCTGACTGAAAAAGGCATGAAGTATTTCTTCCGCACCTGCCCCCGCGATGACGCGCAGGGCGCAGCTGCTGCCAGCATCATCAAGAGCTTCGGCAGCAAGCGCATCGCCATTCTGCATGACAACAGCTCCTACTCCAAGGGTCTGGCAGAAGAAACCAAGGCGCTGCTCGATCCTTCCACCATCGTATTCTACGATGCTCTTACTCCCGGCGAACAGGACTACACCACCATTCTGACCAAGGTCAAAGGCTCCAACCCTGACCTGCTCTACTTCCCCGGCTACTACAACGAAGCCGGTCTGCTGCTCCGTCAGAAGATGGAAATGAAGTGGAACGTGCCCATGCTGGGCGGCGATGCCACCAACAATGCCGACCTCGTGAAGATCGCCGGTGTTGAAGCTGCCAAGGGATTCATGTTTGTAGGCCCTCCCGGTGTTAACGACCTGGACGATCCCGCCACCAAGGAATTTCTTGCAACGTACAAGGCCCGTTTCAACGTCATGCCCGCTTCCATATGGTCCGTATTCGCAGGTGATGCATTCAACGTTATCATCGAAGCCGTCAAGCAGACCGGTTCCACCGAGCCTGAAAAGATCGCTGAATACTTCCACAAGGGTCTGAAGGACTACCCGAGCCTCACCGGCACCATATCTTTTGATGCCAAGGGTGACCGCGCAGGTAAGTTCTACCGCCTGAGCAAGGTCAACGAGAAGGGCGAATTCATCCTTCAGTAACCTTTCGGCCCGTTCGCGGGGCGCGGACGGCCAGACCGGCCGCGCCCCGATTTTCGCTGCGCTTCATCTGCTACCACGGGACACTCCATGGAAGAGTTTTTTCAGCAATTGACCAACGGTCTTGCGGTGGGAGGCATCTATGCCCTTATCGCATTGGGATACACCATGGTGTATGGTGTACTTAAGCTTATCAACTTTGCTCACGGCGATCTGTTCACCATAGGGGCCTTTCTGGGGCTCACGCTGCTCACCTCGCTGGGACTGACCGACCATCTGGGAGCTTTCGCCGGAGTGGTGGTGCTGGCTGCGATGGTTATCGTGCTGGTTGGCCTCATCGGATTCCTGCTTGAGCGCACGGCATATCGCCCGCTGCGCAATTCTCCCCGCCTTTCCGCCGTGGTGAGCGCACTCGGGGCTTCCATCTTTTTCCAGAATGCCGTCATGCTCATCTGGGGTGCCCGCCCTCTGGTCTATCCTCATAACATCCTGCCCAAGACCATCGTCTCGATCTTCGGCATGGATGTTCCGCTTGTGCGCATCATCATGCTGGGCACGTCGCTCGTGCTGATGTACGCCCTGTATTATCTCACCCACAAGACCAAGATCGGCGCAGCCATCCGCGCCGCGGCCATAGATCAGGGCGCGGCCAAGCTCATGGGCATTGACGTGAACCGCGTCATTGCTCTGGTGTTCTGTATCGGACCCGCACTGGGCGGTGCCGCAGGCGTGATGGTCGGCCTCTACTACGGCCAGATCAGCTTCACCATGGGCTGGCTCTACGGTCTCAAGGCATTTACCGCAGCCATTCTCGGCGGCATCGGCAACATCCCCGGTGCCATGGTCGGCGGCCTTCTGCTCGGCGTTATCGAATCATTGGGTGCCGCCTACATCTCGATCGCATGGAAGGACGCCATTTCCTTCCTCGTACTCATTCTCATTCTGATAATCAGACCCACCGGACTGCTCGGCGAAAGGGTGGCAGACAAGGTATGATGGATAAACGCACACTCGCGCTGTTTGCTGGCTGTATCCTGTTCGGCATTCTGCCCATGTTCATCAACCCATACTGGACCGACGTATTGAACAACGTGGGCCTGTATACCATTCTGGCGCTCAGCCTGAATATCATCCTCGGCCATGCCGGACTGTTCCACATGGGCCATGCCGCCTTCTACGCTGTAGGTGCCTACACCACAGCCATTCTGAACACCCAGTACGGCGTACCGGTCATGTACACCATGCCCCTTGCCGGACTTCTGGCAGGCATTTTTGCCTTGATCGTGGCGCGTCCCATCATCCACCTGCGCGGCGACTATCTGCTTATCGTCACCATCGGGATCGTGGAAATCGTACGCATTGCCCTTGTGAACGACATTTTCGGCCTCACAGGCGGTGCCAACGGCATTTTCGGCATTGCCCGCCCCTCCATGTTCGGTTTCAAGATCAAGAAGCCGGAACACTTCTTCTACCTGATATGGGGCTTCTGTCTGCTCACCATCTTCTTCATGCACAGGCTTGAGAATTCCCGCTTCGGGCGGGCGCTCAACTATATCAAGGAAGACGATGTCGCGGCGGAAGGCTCCGGCATAGACACGGCCTACTACAAGCTTATCGCGTTTGTACTCGGTGCTTTCTGGGCAGGAATGACCGGCACCATCTTCGCCGCAAAGATGACCATCATCTCCCCTGAATCCTTCTCTTTCTGGGAATCCGTCGTGCTCTTCACCATCGTCATCCTCGGCGGCATGGGCTCCATACGCGGCGTGCTGGTGGGTGCATTCCTCATCATCGGACTGCCGGAACTGTTCCGCGAACTTGCCATGTGGCGTATGCTGGTCTTCGGTCTGGCCATGATCCTGATGATGATCTTCCGCACACAGGGTCTCATTCCGCCTCCTCCCCGCAAGTACGATGTACTTGCCTATCTTAAGGATGCAATAAAGCCGTCCGCTGCCTCCGCAGAAGGAGGTGCACGCTGATGAGCCTGGTGCAGCTGAAAGATCTTACCAAAACCTTCGGCGGCCTTGTGGCCGTGAATGATGTCTCGTTCAATGTGGAACAGGGTTCCATCGTGGGGCTCATCGGCCCCAACGGAGCCGGAAAGACCACAGTGTTCAACCTTATTACGGGCAACTATATCCCTGATACCGGACAGGTGCTCTTTGACGGCAAGGATCTGGTGGGCATGCGCACGAACCGTATCGTGCAGCATGGCATTGCCCGTACCTTCCAGACCATCCGGCTGTTCCAGAACATGAGCGCTCTGGAAAACGTGCTCTCGGGCTGCCACTGTCGCATGCAGTCCGGTGTGTTTTCCGCCATGTTCCGCACTCCCGCGCAAAAACGCGAGGAACGGCTTGCCGTGGACCGCGCCATGGGTGAACTGCAGTTCGTGGGGCTTCTCGACCAGTGGAACAACGCTGCCAAGAACCTTTCCTACGGCAAGCAGCGTCTTCTGGAAATCGCACGCGCCCTTGCCACGCAACCGCGGTTCATCATTCTTGATGAACCCGCAGGCGGCATGAACGATCAGGAAACTCAGGAACTTATTGAGCTCATCAAGGCTATCCGCGACCGTGGCATCACCGTACTGCTCATTGAACACGACATGAGCCTTGTCATGAAGGTCTGCGAGCACCTTGTAGTGCTGGAATACGGAGCCGTTATCGCACAGGGCGGCCCCAGTGAGATCAAGAACAATCCGCGCGTCATCGAGGCCTACCTCGGTGTCGACGACGATTTGCTCTAGGGAGATTGCCGGAATGCTCGAAATTCGTAACCTGCATGTGAACTACGGCAATGTGGAAGCCCTGCACGGAATCAATCTTTCCGTGCAGAAAGGGGAAATCGTCACCATTCTCGGTGCCAACGGCGCGGGAAAATCCACCACCCTCAACGCCATCTGCGGACTCGTAAAGGCAACCAAGGGCGAAATACTGTTCAACGGCGAGCCGCTGCATACCCAGCGGGCGCACACCATCGTATCCAAGGGCATAGCCCAGTCGCCGGAAGGCCGCCGCGTGTTCTCCACCCTCACGGTGGCGGAAAACATGATGCTCGGCGCCTTCACCATCAAGGACAAGGCGCTCATCAGCAAGAACGAGGATTGGATATATGATCTGTTCCCCCGTCTTGCCGAACGCCGCGACCAGCTGGCAGGCACTCTTTCAGGCGGTGAACAGCAGATGCTCGCCATCGGCCGCGCCCTCATGGCCAACCCGCGCATCCTGCTGCTGGATGAGCCGTCGCTCGGCCTTGCCCCCATTCTGGTGAAATCCATCTTCGACACAGTGCGTACCATCAACTCCCACGGCGTGACCGTGGTACTGGTGGAACAGAACGCCCGCGCAGCGCTCAAGCTGGCCAACCGTGGCTATGTCATGGAAGTGGGTAACATCGTGCTCGAAGACAAGGCCGCAAGCCTGCTCAACAACCCGGATATCCAGAAGGCTTATCTGGGCGGCGGACACTAGGCTCCCCACGAGGCTCACCTTGCAGACACAAAAAAGCCCTCCTTCCGGAGGGCTTTTTCTTTCACATATCCATTACATACTGCTCAATGCAAGGTTGTCTGCCCGCAGCATGGCCGACTTGAGATCCTTCAGGACGTTTCCGTCCCCGAAGCGGTTGAGCGTGCCCAGCTTGGTCAGCACAAAGGTCACCCTTTCCTGCAGGCCGCATACAACCAGTTGTATATGCATTCTGCTGGCATGGGCGATAAAGGTCTCCAGAGCATGAATGGCCGTCGCATCAATGGTTGGCACGTTATCCATGCGGATGACGATGACCTTGGGTGGCTCGCGCAGCGAATGCAGCACACCGAGGAACCGCTCGGCCACACCGAAGAAGAACGGCCCTTCAATTTCATAAATCATGACGGATGAGGGGCAGAACGCACTGTCCGCACAGGCCGCGCGCGAATCATTGGAAAGGTCTTCAGCCTGCTGGTCTCCGGCACCGCCAAGACGCAGATTGCCCACCTCGCTCATGCGGCGCATGAACAGCAGCGCGGCGAGCACCACGCCCACCTGCACGGCAACGGTCAGGTCCACCAGCACCGTAAGCAGGAATGTAGTCATGAGAACGAACACATCGGAACGTGGCGCACGCAGCAGGCGCGCAAACTTGTGCGTTTCACTCATGTCCCACGCCACGATACACAGAACCCCCGCAAGGCTGGCCAGCGGAATGAGCGAGGCCAGAGGCGCTAGGCAGATCATGAACAGAGCAAGGGTAATTGCATGTATGATCCCCGCCACGGGCGACACGGCCCCCGCACGGATATTCGTGGCCGTACGGGCGATGGCACCGGTAGCAGGAATACCGCCGAACAAGCCGGATGCCACGTTGGCAATACCCTGTGCCACAAGCTCCGTAGACGGCTCATGGCGCTCGCCTGTCATACCGTCGGCCACCACCGCGCTCAGCAGTGATTCGATACCGGCGAGCAGCGCAATGGCCAGAGCGTCCGGCAGCATGGTGGCCGCCAGTGCCAGAAAGTCGTGCGGCATGGAGAACGAAGGCAGTGTGGCCGGAATGCCGCCGAAACGGGAACCGATGGTTTCCACCTCAAGCCCGCCTAGCCAGACAACCAGCATGGAAGAGACAATACCCACAATGTGCGCAGGCACACGGGGACAGAACCGGCGGATGAGCACCATGGCAAGAATCGTCACGCCGCCCGCAATGACAGCGCCGTGCTGCATGGTGCCTATGCCGCTCCAGCAGGATTCAAGCTTGCCGATGAACTCCGGCGGCTGCGCCCCGATCTGCAGACCCAGCAAATCCTTGATCTGCGATGAGAAGATATAGAGCCCGATACCGGCCGTAAAACCTGTGGTCACGGGATACGGTATGAACTGCAGCACCTTGCCGAGCTTGAAGAACCCCATGAGCATGAGGAAGAAACCGGCCATGATGGTGGCAACAACAAGACCTTCATAGCCGTGACGGGCAATGACGCCTGCCACGATAACGACGAAGGCCCCTGTGGGACCGCCAATCTGGAACCGGGAACCGCCGAGCAGCGAGATAAGGGCACCGGCGACAATGGCCGTGAAAAGCCCCCGTTCCGGCGGTGCTCCTGAAGCTATGGCGAACGCCATGGCCAGCGGCAAGGCAACAACGCCCACCGTCAGACCGGCGCACAGGTCGCGGGTAAATAATGGTAAGGAATACCCCGCCTTCAAAACAGAAAGCAGAGAGGGCCTGATCTTGAACGAGACCAGGCCGGAACGCTGATCACTCATGGTAACCTCCGAATAGAATCCTTGCGAACAAGGCTCTGAACGGCTTGGTCACGGTCCGGCAGCGCTGGAAGTGTGTCGGGCCGACCGACCCCGCATCTCCGGAAATCCTCATATTCCGGTACGTTCTGACACAGGGTGTCGTCAGGGCTGTTGTATGGAGTATTCACTAACCCCCCAGAAACACAGTTGCAACACTTATTATTTGCACCAGTGCATTAAAAAAAGACACTGTCACAACATATAAATACAGGCACTTCTTCCATCAGCAGCATATCTTTTTGAGGTATCCGCATAAATACTGTGCATTCTGCTTGACAGCTTCTTCCAAGCTGTTATCTTTGAATCAAGGTTAGGAAACGTCTCATTCAACCTTCAGCCAACATCTAAACACAGTTTCAGTTTGTAGGCTTTAGGCCCTGGCCAGAAATCAACATCATGCCTTAATTCCGAACCGGGATCTCCGCACCAGCGGGGGTCCCGTTCTTCATTAGTCAGCCCGCCTTTTCCCCCGCTGCATTGACTGCGACTCTGCACCTTTGCCCCGCAGGGCTTGTTCTGCCTTGACGCCCTGCAGTAAAGGAACTATCATCTCAAGTTCGCAAATTACAATTTACACCACGATATCAAGAGGTTGCAGTTGAGTACGGACAACCGGCCCGATTGGGTCGCCCCAGAAGACCTGCCCGCCCATGTATCCATTATCATGGATGGCAACGGGCGTTGGGCAAAAGCCCGGGGGCTTGAAAGAACGGAAGGACACCGCGCCGGAACGGAAACCGTCCGCACAATCGTCCGTGAGGCCAGGGCTCTGGGCATCCGCCACCTTACCCTCTATACGTTTTCGAGCGAGAACTGGGCGCGCCCCAAGCACGAAGTGGGCTTTCTGTTCGAGTTGCTTGTTTCGTTCCTGAAAAGGGAACTGCCGGAACTCATGGAACAGAACATCCGCCTGCAGATTCTGGGTGAACTGAAGGATCTGCCGCTCCCTGCCCGCACTGCCCTGCAGCACGCCATAAAAAAAACCGCAGCCAACACGGCCATGACGCTGAACCTTGCCTTGAACTATTCCGGGCGGGGCGAGATAGTGCGGGCCGTGAAAGCCATAGTTGCCAAAGGCATTTCCCCCGATGAGATCGACGAGGCAACCATCTCGGACCACCTGTATTCCGCAGGCCAGCCCGATCCGGACCTCATGATACGCACCAGCGGCGAAGAACGCCTCTCCAACTTTCTGCTGTATCAGCATGCATACAGCGAGTTCCATTTCACCACGACCTACTGGCCAGATTTCAGCGTGGAGGAGTTTCGCTCCGCGCTCTGTGCATACGCCAACCGCGAAAGACGGTTCGGCAAGACCGGAGACCAGATCAAGGCATGACCGACTCACATAAACAACGCTGGATAACCTCCCTCGTCGTCCTTCCCTTTCTCATCATTTCCCTGCTGCTCGGCGGGCGGGCTCTTTTTGCGGCAACCCTGATCGTTGCCGCTGCCGGTCAGTATGAGTTCTACTCCATGTTCTGGCCCGGCAGACGCAACCTCGTCTACAAGCTGCTCGGCTGCCTTCTCGGTGCCGGAGTTCTCTACGGGGCGCACATAGACAGCCAGTACACCATGCTGGCCTGTATTACCGGCGCGTTCTGGATGGGAGCCATCGGCTTTCTGGTCCGCTACGGCATGGGCGAGGACCACTCGGTCCGCTTTGAAGAAGCCAACATCCTCACGGCGGGTATTCTGTACCTGCCGCTGGTCATACAGATAGCCCTGCGCCTCACGCCAGTGGAAGCGGCCCTCGTCCTGCTGGCCTGTTTCGCCTCGGACATCGGCGGCTTTTATACCGGCTGCAAGTTCGGCAAGCACAAAATATGGCCTACCGTGAGCCCCAAGAAAACGTGGGAAGGTTCACTCGGCGGCATGACACTCTGCATGATAGTCTGTCTCGCCATAGGTCTTGCTTCCGGCTCCGCGCCGTGGTGGGCATGGCTGATGCTCGGCCTGTTCCTGAACATTGCCTCGCAGTGCGGTGACTTTTTCGAGTCCGCTCTCAAGCGGACCCTCGGGGTCAAGGATTCCGGCACGCTCCTGCCCGGTCATGGCGGCATCCTTGACCGGATCGATTCCATTCTGCTCGCCCTGCCAGCCTATGCGCTGGCCCGTGCCGTATACACCTTCTTCTAGGTTATCGGAGAGCTAACCACATGACCTCCCAGTCTACGGACTATACACTCGACCTTGAGCGGCTGGACGACCATCTGGACCGCGTCATGCAGATCATAGGCGACCACATCCGCACCGTGCGGACCGACCCTGTGGTCGCGCAGACCAGCTTTGAAAAGGTACGCGCCTCGTTCCCCTCGGAACTGCCGTATCAGGGAAACGATCCCGATCAGGTGCTGGATGAGGTTGTCGCCTCCTTCCCGCCCGTGAATACCCGCATCGGCCACCCCCGCTTTCTGGCGTGGATAACCACAAGCCCCTCGCCCGCCGGAACCATAGGCGAGCTGCTCAGCGTGGGATTCAATCAGGCTCCCCTGTCCTTCAAGGGCGGGCCTGCGGCTACGGCGCTTGAGAACATCGTACTCACGTGGTTTTCCGAAATCTTCGGCTACGGCGAGGGCTGGGGCGGCACGCTCGTTTCCGGCGGAACCGTGGCCAACCTCATGGGCATTACCGTTGCCCGACAGGCCCACGTACCCAACGTGGCGGAAAAAGGCCTGCAGGGCATTGAAAAGCCCATCACCCTGTACGTATCCGATCAGGGACACATGTCCATTTCGCGCTCGGCAATGCTGCTGGGTATTGGACACGACCACGTCCGCAGCATTCCTTCGGACGAAAATTTCCGCATGCGGGTGGATGCCCTGCGCGAAGCCGTTGAGGCAGACCACAAGGCCGGCTTCCATCCCTTCTGCGTTGTGGCGCAGGCGGGTTCTGTTTCCACGGGTGCCATCGATCCGCTCAACGATCTTGCCGACTTCTGCGAAGATCAGGGCCTGTGGCTGCACGTTGATGCGGCCTACGGCGGCGCCGCCCTGCTTTCCGAAACGCACCGGCCCAAACTGCACGGCATCAATCGCGCAGATTCCGTCTGCGTTGACCCGCACAAGTGGTTCTTCGTACCGCTGGAATGCGGCATCACACTCTTCAAGAGCAGCGCTCAGCAGAAAGCCACGTTCAGGGCCAAGGCTGCCTATCTCGGGCAGGAATCGGACTGGGATCTGAAGAACACCAATTTCCAGCTTTCACGGCAGGGGCGCGCGCTCAAGCTGTGGTTCTCGTTCCGCACCTACGGACTGGACCGGCTTGCCGCCATTGTGGACAGAAACTGCGCCATGGCACAGCTCTTCCTGACACTTGCCGCTGCCTCTCCCAACTGGACTCCGGCCGCACCTGCCGACCTTTCCATCGCCTGCGCCCGCTTCGTTCCCGAAGGGCATGAACGTTGGACGCAGGAAGAACTGGACCAGCTGCACATTGACCTGCTTGCGGAACTGGAGCGTAGCGGAAAGGGCTTTCTCACCCCTGCGCGCATCGGCGGCAAGGCCGCTGTTCGCCTGTGCATTGCCAACCATCGCACCACCGAAGACGACATCCGCCTGCTCTTCGACGTGATGACCGAGATCGGCCTGCGCCTTTCCGCCAACGGCCCCCGTCAGGCACAGGGCACTGCAGAAGGTTCCCGCACATGATCAATTACATATCTCCCCTGCCGGACGCCGCGTGGGCTGATGCATTTCCCCGCCCCGTGGTCATTCTGGGGTCAACCGGCTCCATAGGCACAAGCGCCCTGCAGGTACTTCGCGAACAGCCGCACATGTTCAGGGTGATCGGCCTTGCCGGTGCCCGCAATGTGGAACTGCTCGCCCGTCAGGCGGGAGAATGGCGCCCCCCCTATCTTGCCGTGCTGGATGCTGCCGCGGCGCAAAATCTCAAGGCTGCGCTGCCTGCGGGCTACACCCCTACCATTCTGCACGGGCCGGACGGTTACGCGCGGCTCGCCACGTTGGATGAAGCCACAACTGTTCTGTCCGCACAGGTTGGCGCTGCCGGCCTGCGGGCCACCTTTGCTGCTGCAAAGGCAGGCAAGGTCATTGCCCTTGCCAACAAGGAATCACTTGTTCTGGCTGGCGACCTCATACGGGAAGTCTGCCGCACGTCAGGTGCCTCCATCCTGCCTGTGGATTCTGAACACAACGCCATATTTCAGGCGCTGTGTGGTCATGACGGCGCAGATGTCCGCCGCATAATCCTCACGGCCTCGGGCGGCCCTTTCCGCGGCAGGGACCGGGAATTTCTCGGCTCAGTCACGCGGGCGCAGGCGCTTGCCCATCCAAACTGGTCCATGGGCGCAAAGATTTCCATAGATTCTGCAACGCTCATGAACAAAGGGCTTGAGGTCATTGAAGCGCATCACCTGTATGGACTTGCGCTCGACAGGATAGATGTGGTCGTTCACCCCCAGTCCATTATCCATTCTCTGGTGGAATATTCCGACTGTTCGCAGATAGCCCACATGGGCCCGCCGGATATGCGCATTGCCATCGGCTACTGTATGGGATGGCCGAAACTCCTGAATACCGGGGTCCGTCCGCTGGACCTTGTGAAGTGCGGCCCCTTGACCTTTGAAGAACCGGATATATCCTCCTTTCCATGTCTGGAGCTTGCGCGTGAGTCTCTGCGGGGGGGCAATGGACTGCCTGTAGTACTTAACGCCGCAAACGAAGTGGCCGTGGAGAGCTTTCTGCACGACCGCATAGGCTTCGCCACCATTCCCGAGCTTATAGAACGGGCCATGCGTACCCATGACGGTTCGCAACCTGAATCCCTTGACGATATCGAAGCGCTAGACGCTGCTACCCGCGCACGCGTGCGCGAATGGGCGACCTGATCTCACCCCCAGCACGGAGCAAAGAACAACCATGACCAGCGCCATAGCCATTATCCTTGTCCTTGGCGGACTGATATTTTTTCATGAACTCGGCCATTTTGCCGTCGCCCGCCTGTTCGGCATTGGCGTACGGGCCTTTTCACTTGGTTTCGGACCTGTCATTCTCAAAAAGCAGTACGGCAAGACCGAATACCGCCTTTCCGCCGTACCGCTGGGCGGATATGTCTCGCTCGCAGGCGAAAACGACGAGAATGATCTTACCGGCGGCTTCACCGACGCCGAAAGCTTCATCAAACGCCCCACATGGCACCGCATGTGCGTCATTGTGGCAGGCCCCATTGCCAACCTTATTCTGGCCTTCTTCATCTACTGGGGCTTGTTCTGGAACAGCGGGCAGATGTTCATGGCACCGGAAATTGGCGACGTACGCGCGGGCACACCTGCAGCGAGCGTCGGCCTTCTTGCCGGTGACTCGGTTCTGGATATCGCCGGAACCCCCATCAAGTACTGGAACGACGTTGCGGATACCATAGGCAAGAGCGGCGGGAGCGAAATCACCGTCACGGTGGACCGGCAGGGGCAGGTGCTGAGCTTTGATGTTGTGCCTGAGCGCCTTACCCGCAAGAATATTTTCGGAGAAGAGGAAGAGAGCTTCCTCATCGGTATAGCCGCTTCCGGCAAAACCATTTCGGTCCCGCTCAATGGCGGCTCTGCTGCCGTGGCCGGTCTTGAACAGACGTGGGATATGATTGTCATCACCGCGCAGGGCTTTGCCAAGATCATTCAGCGCGTCATTCCCATGGACAACGTGGGCGGTCCCATCATGATCGCCCAGATGGTCAGCCAGCAGACCGAGCACGGCGTTGCCGCAGTTCTGGCTCTGGCGGCACTCATCAGCGTCAACCTTGGCCTGCTGAACCTGCTGCCCGTTCCCGTGCTCGACGGCGGACACCTTGTCATGCTGCTCATAGAAACCGTCATCCGCAGGCCCGTGCCGCCCCGCGTCATGGACATTGCCTCGCGTATCGGCATTCTGCTGCTCATAACCCTCATGATCTGGGCCACGTTCAACGATGTACGCAGACTCTAGCCTCACCCTTATCCTGAACGGAGCAGAAGCCCGCCTGCAGATTCTCTGTGGCAACGGAAGCGAACTGCTGTTTTCGCAGGAATGGTTCACGCCGCGACACGGCATGCAGGTGCTTGTGCCAGCCCTTATGGAAGGACTTGCCCGCATGGGGCTGTCTCTGCGTCAGGTGGGCCGCATAGCCATTGTCCGCGGCCCGGGCTCTTTCACCGGACTGCGGCTCGTCCTCTCAACGGCGCTGGGCATGGCACGCCCGCTGAACATGACCATGGGCGGCATCGGGTACATGGACGCCCTTGCCGCAGACCCGCTGGCACTGGCAGGCGAAAGACCTGTCTGGACAGTCACCCATGCACGCCGGGGCATTGTACACCTGCAGGGCTTCTGCAACACCGCAGGTGCGCCCGGAACGCTCTGCCAGCCGGACTCCGCAACACTGGAAGATGCCGCAGCGCGCATTGCCGCCAGCGGCCCCTGTCCCGTACTGCTGGGAACGGGTATACGCAAGAATCTCGATTTCTTTGCCGAGGCGCTGCCACAGGCCCTCGTGCTGCCGGAACGCTTTGATCATCCGGCCCCCGAGACCCTGCTGGCGCTGGCACAGACAGTAGACTATTCAACCGACCCTGTTGATCCGCTCTATATCCGCCCCTGCGATGCGGAAGAAAATCTGGACAGCATAGCAGCCGCAAAAGGCTTGAATCCTGAAGAAGCCCGCGCCACGCTGGCAAAACTGACGACAGCGTAACAGCACACACGCCAAAAATTCTGCCCCGCTTTCAGAATAAGAGCGGGGCATTTTTTTATGCAAAGCCCACCTATTCGCCGTTCCGGCTAAAGATACCGTCACCCTGTCCGATATATATTGTGAGGCAGACAACCTTCCCCGCTTCGATCCTGAAACAGGGTGATTCCAGCCATACGCTGGCATCGGCCTTGCATCTCTCGGGTTGGAATATTTTATCTGGGAAAAAACTGCCCGAGGTATCCTATGGCTGAATTAATGTCTGGCGGCATACACTTCTCCGGTCTCGCATCCGGTAGCGATTTTGACACGATGATCACTCAGCTGAAAAAAGTTGAGTCCATCCAGGTAAATCGCATGAAGCTTTGGAAGGGCGACTGGCAAAAGCGTGTCGATGCATTTGGCACCATCAACACAGAGATTCAGAACTTTCAGAGTGTGGTCCAGAAAATGGATACCATGTCTGAATTTCTTGCAAAATCCGCTACCAGTTCCTTTGACACCGTTGCCACTGCCACCACGGATGCCAAAGCCACAGAAGGCGTATATAAGATCTCTGTCGGCCAGCTTGCCCGCAATGCCATGTGGACCTACAACTCCGGATTTGCCGACAAAACATCCAAGGTTAACACTTCTGGCACCAACCAGACATTTCAGTACACTTACAAGGGTACACAGCGGACACTCTCGGTCGGTCCCGACACCACCGTTGAAGGGTTGGTCAATATCATTAATAGCGATCCCAACAACCCTGGGGTTAAGGCGGGCCTTGTAAAGAATGGCAACGTATACAACTTGCAGATTCGCGGAATGGACTTGGGCGCGGCCAATGAAATGACCATTGATGCCGGAACCAACCTCTCCAATCTGCCGGCACCCAACGGTAGCGGGACAGATTGGAACAGGCAGACAGCGCAAAACGCTTTCTTCCGGATAAATGACTGGCCGCCTCTGAATCTTGACCAGCCTGAACTCAGCTTCATTCAATCCGAGTCGAACACAGTCTCGGAGGCTATTGAGGGATTGACTCTAACCCTCAAAGACGTTGGAACCACCCAAATTACCGTTGCAACCGACACTGAGAAGATCAAACAGAACATCCAGGATTTCGTAGACGGCATGAACGCCGTCCGCACCAAGATGATCGAGTTGACAAAGGTTAGTGCCAACAAAGAGGCCTCGGACCCGAATAAGGGAACGTCACAATTCGATGCGGAAAAGGGGTCGGTACTTACCGGTAACTACGGTGTGCAGTTACTCTCTTCCCGTCTGAAGCTGGCCGTTTCCGGAAGAGGCGACGGCTTTGACTACTATTCTGATGCAAACGGCGGAGAAGGCGATTATTACTCTACGCTGGCACACATAGGCATCCTGACCGTGGCGGACCAGAGCGACAAGGATAACGGTCTGCTCCGCATCGACATGGAGAAGCTGGACAAGGCACTTGCCAAAGACCCCACGGCCGTTGCCGAACTTTTTGCAGCAGACGGCATAGGCACATCTGATTCCCAGCACTTCTCCTACTACTCGCAGATCAAGGGAATCACCAAACCCGGTATCTATGATGTCACCTATGATGTTGACGCCACGGGCAAAATCATTAACGCCAAGATTGGCGGACAGAATGCCAGCATTGACCAGAACACGCACCAGATATCCTCTCTCACAGGCGACTCACGCGGCCTTGTCATACAGGTAAACAACCTTGTTGCGGGCAGCTACTCTGATACGGTCCGCCTCAAGCAGGGCAAAGCCGGTCAGATGGACGACATTCTCAAGGATGTTCTCAGTTCCGACGGAACGTTGAAAATTATTGAGAAGAACTATGAAGATATCATGGATGAGATCGATAAGAAGATAGAACGCGAATCTGACCGCATCATCCGGTGGGAACGCTCCATCCGGCTCAGATTTGCCCGACTCGAAGCGACGCTCACGAAATACAACGGCCAGATGGAATCCCTGAGCAAGCAGGTATCCCAGCTGACCCAGAAGTAGGAGAATTCCATGCAGAAAGCAGCCAAGGCTTACTTTCAGACACAGGTAGCGACCACCTCACAGGGTAAGCTGCTCCTGATGCTCTATGACGGCTGCATCAAGTTTCTCAATCAGTCCAAGGTCAAGATCGAGGAACGGGATTATGCCCAGAAGGGTATACTCATCTCTAAAGCCCTTGATGTTATCAATGAACTGGACAGCAGCCTGAATGCAGAAAAAGGCGGAGAACTGGCGGAGAACCTGCATAAGCTGTATTTCTACTGCTCTACCCGTCTGCTCAATGCCAACCTGAAAATGGATATCGGCTACATTGACGAGGTCATCAAGATTCTGTCTGGACTGCGCAGTGCCTATGCGCAGATCATTGATACTCCCGAGGCAGCCGCTGCAGCCGCAATGACCACTCCGGTGCAGACGGGGCAGACCAATGTGACGCATAATCCCATGGGCGGCATCCCCAAACCGGCAGCTTTTGGCGGAGCCAAGGGCCCCATGCCCAAGGCAAACGCCTTTGCCATGCAGGCACAGGCTGCCACGGCTCCTGCTCAGGAATCAGGTATACGGCCGGGCGCCCCGACAGGCGGATATGCAAAACCGGCCCAGTCCCAGCAGGCCACCCCGCCTGCTCAGGGCCAGCCGGTGCAGACCACAGCGCCTGCCGAGCCTGATGTCACCGCGCCGCAGCAGGCGCAGCCGGATTCCACGGACAGCAAGCCGCTGGACTTTTCCGGCAAACGGCTTTCAGGTGCCGCCATGTACCGGAAGATTGCAGCACACAACAATCCATAAAACAAAAAAGCGGGAGGCCCCAAAGCCTCCCGCTCTCTTTTTGCAGCATATCCGCTCAGCCTAGAAGGCCTTGTCGCCACCTGTAGCTTCCGCTTCCTTTTCAGCCCTGCGCAACGGTTCGGTCCAGGCCAGAATCGGTTTGCCCATGTCGCGCGACAGTGCCTGCATTATGGCTCCCGTAGGGTCTGAAGGCAGGCGGGTGCGGGCAGAAAAAATGATATAGTCGCGGGTCTGCTCGCTCTGCATCATGCCGGCATGCGCCATGGACCACACCAGCGCCCCTGTCACTGTGTCATACACTTCCAGCTGCATGGCCACATAGGTATCGCTGACTGAACCACCGGCCATATAATTGGTTATGTAGCCGCCTATGGCAAGGTCGGCACCCCGCTGTCTGGCAAGCGCTATGGCCCGCTGGGGCGTGTAATACTCCACATAGTCAGCAAACTCGATAACAGGAAATACCTCGTCCGCCACCCACGACTGCCACACAAGACGGGAAAGTTCCCGGCTTATGTGCTGCCCCTGCGGAATATCAACTTTGGGCATGAAGGGGAAAAACAGCGCGGTGGGTTCCACCACAGGTTCTTCTTTCGGATGCACGTATACCTGCACGGCGCCTTTGCGCACCCACTGGTCCCACACTATCTGCGAGGTGGACGTCAGGGATGATGAATAGCCATCGGGCGCAATATGAGACGCCGACTCTTTGACAGAGTCCATGAAACCGCCCTCACCCCCGTCCCCCGACCGTGCGCCGGAGCAGGCGGAGATCATGAGCATGTATATAAAAAAGGCAATGTATACGAACTGTTGCAGATACCGCATAATGACAGACCTTCTTGTTTGTTGCGTCATGGTTGCATCGCGCCGATACGTGACGTTATGCAATTTGCAAAATCAGTGCCTGCCAGCAGCCAAAAGAGTCCAAGAATTCATCAAGAATTCGTAAGACGACTCCCCGTCTGATCCGGGCAGGCAACAGGACAACAGCATTCAGGAAGGAGATACAGACAGGAACACGCTGGCGGGCCGTTAACGGCAGGCAACTGCAAATGACGCTAGCCCAGATTCTGGCAGCACGGAGCACATGCCTGGACGCTGCCTGTCGGCATAATTAGCCGTATGCACCATGGGTGATCTGAGCATGCGCCGTCCGCAAAAGAGTGAGGAAATTACTGTATACGGTCTGTAGGCGCAGGCACGCTCTGCATGGAATCGAGCAGTTGGGCGCGGGAGCGCTCAAGGGAATGGTGCAATTCAAGCCGCCGCTGGGCGGAGAGGCGATGAAATTCCATACGCTCCGTCAGGTCTATGAGCTGCCCCACCTCACTGCGGATACGCTGGATACGGGCAGTGCGATCCGGCACATCCGGATATACGCGCTCCGCAACCCCTGCCAGCTCCTGCAGCTCCACGGCAAGCACGCGAATCCCCTCAGGCGAGATTTTCTTCGAGTACCGCACCCTGTCGCGAATATCTTCCGCAATGCGTTTCAGCCATCCCAGCATGCATAGCTCCGGCTTTTATCGGTAGCCCTTATTCTCCCCTAGACCGCCGTTCCAGATCCTACACCCACAAACCAGAACACAGCAACGAGAATAAGCACAAATACGGGCAGTACCGCCAGTATAGCCTGCTTCCAGTCCGCTTCATGCGCCTGCCGCAGTCCCACAATGGCAAGAATCAGAAACCAAAGCTGTGCCCCCGCGAAGCCTGCCAGAGGCAGCACGCCCAGAAGACCGGCAGCGCTGCTGTACACCATGACACGGAATGTGGTTGCAAAGGATTTGCACCGCGAGAACACAAGACGGAGAAGCAGATGGCAGACAATGCTCATTATCATGAGCCTGCCGAAGGCATATCCGAGCAGACCGAGAGCCATACTCCCCAGAGACAGACCTTCTGCGGATACGGCAGGCAGGGCAATACCGGCCGCAGCAAGGGAGTCACCCCACAGGCTGTGGAGAAGGGACAGGGAACCGGTTTCCAGCCCCACAGAGAGAAGCGCTATAAACAGGAAGAACAGGAAAGGAGCAGCAAAGCCGCCCGCGCCCTGAATGCAGCCGAAAAAGCTGGAAGGAGAAAACAATGCCAGACCGAGTGTCTTACGCCACGCGGCAAACAGGCCGAGCTTACCTCTGTTTTCCCAGGGTATCTGCATTTCCACGGAGGAATGGCGGATGAAAGCACTTACACCGGAATGATCACCG
Organism: Desulfovibrio subterraneus; assembly: GCF_013340285.1. NCBI lineage: Bacteria > Pseudomonadati > Thermodesulfobacteriota > Desulfovibrionia > Desulfovibrionales > Desulfovibrionaceae > Desulfovibrio > Desulfovibrio subterraneus. The sequence continues at coordinate 84,303 of NZ_BLVO01000004.1, forward strand.
TCGCCCATGGCGGCAATGGCGTCCCAAATGTCACCTTTGCCCCCATGATCTTCGAAATCACTGATGGTTCCGAGATGTCTGTGGGGTTTGGACGACGCGGGCGCGGCGGCAACCGGCTCATGCGCATCCTCCGGTGTCTCGGGAGCATCATCTGCCCCGGGCTCGTCATACTGCCGCATTTCAGCACCGCCGTGCGGCCTGATGACCGTATAGACGGTTTCCTCGTCGTACGCGGCGGCAGCGTCGTATTCATCGTCCTGAACGGTACGGGCGGCATAGGCAGCCTGTTCCATATCCGTACCGGCAACGTCATCTTCTGCGTCATCACCTGCAGGCGCATCATGCAGCACAGAGCCATCGCGCGCGTCAGAATCAGCAGCAGGGTCAGCATCAGAATCCATACCAGAGGCATCTGCGTCAATATAGGATTCTGCAGTCGGAGATACGGGCGATACGGCGGAACGACGCACCACATATTCCACTTCTGCAGCGGCAGCATGCGCATCTGGCCCTTCATGAGCATAATCCGTTTCAGGCTGCGCATCAGGGGCAACTTCCGGAGCAGTTTCACGCTCGCCATACGCAGAAGCAACGTCTTCCGCATAGGCAGCGTCCCTGCCCGCGGCGTCTGCGCTTCCGGCTTCCGGTTCCGGCGAGGCATGATGCCCGTGGGCCGCCTGTTCGTCTCCGTCTCTCAAGGCCGGATGCACATAGGGAGAATCCTGAACTTCCATACTCTCCACAGGAGATACAACGTCAGGAATATCCACGACATATTCGCGGAACCGAAATTTGAAGCGGCACTTGGGGCAGGTCGCAAGCTGGGCGGTGGGCGGAATCTTTGAAAGATCCACCTGACGTTCGAACAGACATTCAGGGCAACGTATGAGCATGAACTATCCCTTTAGAAAATATAACCCATTGTACGACCGGCAAATTGGCAAATCAAGAGTGATAGCCGGAAACTGCATTCATTATAAAAATATTTAAAATCAATGCAATAGAAATCCTCAAGCAGCCTACAGCATACCAAGGTCGCGCATTGTCAGCGCCACGATGACCAGCAGGGAGAGAAACAGCAGCCCGACAGAGGGCAACACCCGCGCCGTTGTGGTGCCGTGTACGGTTCTGAGCCCGACTACTATTATCCACAGACGCAGCAGCCCGCCCAGCAGCGATCCCACCACGGGGATAATGCTCAGCATATCCGCTGCACTCGAATAACAGACAACACGCATGGTCGTTCGCACTCCGCCCTTGGCAGCGCCCGTCAACACAAGGCCGAGATGCAGTATGCCGGAAAGCGCATACAGATACAGCATCAGCACCACAGGGCTGAACATGACAAGCTGAATCATCTCGCCGGGGGAACTTACGGCACCGGAAAATGCTTCGGGAAGAATGGGATTGCCCACGGCCGTCTGCCAGAAAGTTTCCAGACCGATGCCCACCAGCGATATTATGAGATAATAGCTCAGGGGGACAAGAAAAGAGACCTCGCGGCTCATGGTGGCGAAAAAGCCCTGCGGCCGCTGGAGAATATGGCGGGTATTCGCAATAAGTGCGGCCACCACGCCCACCTCGCGGGCATAGGCCCAAATCTCGGCTTCGGCCTTTTTAGGTTGCCCCCAGGAAGGCATGGGACCTTCTTCCGGCGCGGTGTGTGAGGTGGGATGCGGGTGATCCTCTTCAACCACTGCAGAATCGCGGGCAGGTTCTTCCTGTCCGGAATCAAGTGTGAAATCCGGCTCGTTTTCAGGCACTGCATCGCGGAAACGGAACCTGTGCCCGCACTCGGGGCAGGTTGCAAATGTTACCGAGGGGGTGAGAGCAGCCTCATCCACCTCTTTACCATATCCACACTGGGGACAACGAATTTCCATGCAGAATCCTTATTTTGTCAGCATACACTGCACCCCGGCGAAACTTCGCCTGCATGCGTGATAAACGGCCGCATTCGCCATTTTTCAAGCTTTGGCAAACAGCGACAAACTATCGGAAAGCGACAGCTCCCGACTTGTACGGAAAAAACGGCTGCTCGGCAAATGTCCAGATGAGGAATACCGCAGAATGAAAGAATGGGGAGGATCAGAACGGAGAAAGCACCCAGCCGTTGGCCATGGAAACAAGCCATGCTGCTGCAGACACATGCAAAGCCAGCACCGGCAGCACCCTGTGCCAGGGAGAACCGTGCCCGTAATGCAGCCCCGCCGCCAGCACACCCAGCCACCAGAGAATGGCCACATAGCCACCGCTGCCGGGCATTATGGAAAGCAGCCAGCATGCCTGCGCGTAACAGACCGTCTGGAACGTGACAGCATAGCCGCGTTCTCCGGACTGGGCCAGCCTGAGCAGGCCGTGCAACATGGCCGCATATATAGCGAGAGGTACGGGAATGAGCAGCGGAAAGACAAACGCATCGCGCACAAGCCCCATCAGTGAAAGGCGCTGGGGCAGGTAATCAGCCACGGCGATCATGGGGATGGAATCAGGGAGCACCACGTCCAACACGGGCAACAGAACATACAGCATAGCCTGCTGCAGAAGCGGGATAAGGGCTGTGACAATCATCGAAAACGCCAGAGCGCGCCTGTCCCACCTGCTCTCGAACGGGTGGCCGAAAATATTCTGCTGCCGGAACAGCACGTTCCAGATGCTTGCTGCCACGGACCGCACCGAAAGCCGGTCGTCCGCCGGACTGCTGCCGGGCCCTGCTGCCTGCGGTTCCCCGCCTTTGCCGTTCAGTACCCCATCATCGGGTAACTGCGCGCTATCGGGTGACTGTGCGCCATCCGGTGACTGCGCGGCACTGCGCGGCCCTTGCCCTTCATCGAAATCGAAACCGGCAAATCGTTCCTTGCCGGTTTCCGTCGTATCAGTATCAGACATGTCCCTCGTCCGGTTGCACTCGCATCAAATATGGAAGATTTGCAAAAAACTAGTGAGGCATTCCGCCCACGACCAGCGCAAGCACCAGCAGAATCAGCACAGGCAGAAAGACCGCCAGCACCACCTTCCACATGGGCGCCCCGTGCGCATGACGCAACCCCACAAGCAGAACAAACAATCCCCACAAACCGGCAAGAAACTGGCCGATGAACGGCACAAGATACAGCACGTAGGTACAGACGCCGAAACCGCACACCATGGCGGTTGCGCCAAAGCCGTTACGCCCGGCACCAGTAATCCGCAGACAGGCATGCAGCACTCCGGCAGTGATCAGCAGGAACAGCGGAGACAGCACTGCGGTCACCGCCGCCATGCCGAGCGCCATTCCCCAGCCCATGAAGCCACCGCCTGCCACGGCCATTGTCTCGGCAGAAAGGATGTCAGACAGAAAAGTTGTTATTGCCCATGCCCAGATCTGTCCCATCAGCAGCCCGAAAACGGTACAGATGATATAGAAAGGAAAAACACCGGCCTTGCGCCATTCAGTACCGGCATGGGCGAAAAACACGGCGGGGGTCATCAGAACTGCCCGCGTGGTGGCGAGAAAAGCCGCCAGCCAGCCCACCTGCCCTCTGTATACCCAGGGGATATTGGCAACGGCAGGGTCAACAGCTTCACCGTGTCCGGCTGAGAAAGCCGCAGCCTGCCCAGTCTCCTGCCCTGCTCCCTGTACAGGGGCCCGCTCAGAAGCCATGCCGGAGGCTCCCGTTGCGCCGGAAGTGCCATGGGCCATTTCCCCGCCCTCCCGATGCGTGCCATCTTCCGCACCACGCATCAGATTTTGACCGTCATGCGATATGGCACCCTCGTCAACAGAGGGGGCAAAAGTGCTGTCATCTTCCGCTTCCAGACCGAACTGCGGCTCCTCGCCACGAAACCGGAACCGGTGGCGGCAGTTGGGACAGGTGGCATAGACCATTTCCGCCGGAACGACGGCATCATCCAGTTCCTTCATATATTGACACTGCGGGCAAACAAGCTTCACGAAAACTCCTTTTTCGGGCGACGCGGGGCACCCCATATATCTCACGTTGCAACGGGCAGCAGCAGGAACCTGTCCTCTTTGAACAATCCTTCCAGAACTCCGAACAGCTCGCACGGCACCGCGGGATACTCCTCGCTCAGCCTGTGCATAGCATTACGCCCTGCGGCTTCATCAAAGGCACGCAGTTTCTGCGCCAGTATATCCATGTCCTTCCACAGATGGCTGTAATGATCAATATGAATGGTCAGGGCAAGCCCGAGCGAGCCGCAGACATTGCGCACCACTTCGTGCACGTTACGCTCGAAACGGGTTTCCTTCCCCTTTCTGAACAGCCGCAACTGCACATCGGGCCATAGCCCGAATCCGGCACGGCACTCCGCCTCGCTGCCCATCCGTGTCCAACGGGGAAAGGCAAATCCCCCGACCCCGCTCTGCATAAGCGCAGGCAGAGCACTCCACCCCTTGGCGGAAAGACGTTCATCTCCGTCCAGAAAAAAAATCCACTCCGTGGAGCAGGCATCCAGCACGGCATTACGCTGTGCCGCAAAGTTACCCCCGAGGGGCCGCGCAAACTCACGCACAGGCACCGCGCACGCTGACAGGGCAACACGGGCAGCCTGCGGAACGGCATGCATTTCCGCGGCATCCCACACCACCACAACCTCGTGCAGCCAATCCGGTATCTGCGCAAAAAATCCCGCCAGATTCGGTTCATCAGGATGCGCTATGAGCCCCAGCGCAAGCGGGGCATCAGGTCGCAGCCCGGCTTCTTTGCGCTGGCCAGCGTGCTGACTGCCTTGCTGACTGTCGTGCTCACTGTCTTGCCAGCCTGCAGTCTCCTTCACCCCGGCAAACAGTCGCTGCCAGTCGCGGCACCATGCACGTTCTTTCCCTGTCAGCTGCGGATGCAGCATCATGGTCGTGTTTGCGGGCGTCATGCCTGCCTGCACAAGCAACAATAATAATGCCCACGAAGAGGTATCCGTTACCAGACGATGTCTGCCGGATTCCCGCCACCACTGCATCCGGCCTGCTTCCATGGCCGAGCGCACCCTCGCAGGATGTGGTTCCAGCACGGTAAGTGTCACCTGTTCCGGCAAGGCCGTTACAAGAGCATCGGACAATCGACCATCGCCCGCACCGAGCAGCAGAAAGTGTTCTCTGCCTGCACGTTGGGCAGCCTTCAGCGCCTGACTGAGTTGACCGACATGGCGGGCGGCCTCGTCTGTACCGGCATGCACCAGCGGCGGCACATGGTCCCCATCCAGCCGGAACGGCAGCACGGCTGCGGAGTACCGGTGCAACTGATCACGGACAAGGCGCGCTACATCATGCAGGACAGGCTGAACTGGCTGAGCCGGGGGAACGGGCATCATAGATGTCCTCCGCAACGCTGCAGCAGGTCGTCATAAATATGTTCCAGCTGTTTTGCCACGGCCTGCACGCGATACAGCCGCTGCGCCTTTTCACGACCGGCAATGCCCATGTTGCGGGCCACAGCCGGATTGCGCAAGAGATGCAGCACGGCTGCGGCGTATTCATCTGCGGTGCGGGCAACCAGACCCGTTCTGCCGTGTTCCACCAGTTCAAGCTGGGCATTGTCCTTCAGCCCTGCGGCAGGATGCGTCACCACGGGCAGCCCGCAGGCCATGGCCTCGGCAATCACCAGCCCGAAGCTCTCACCCGTGTCGTTGGCATGCGCCAGCAGGGAGATGGAATCGAAAAACGAAGCAAGCTCTCCATCGGTCAGCACCGGCCCGCAGAATTCCACATTGGCCTCAAGCCCCTTCTCAGCAACAAACCGCCTCGCATCGTCAATACCGCCGATGATGCGGTAGCGGATATCCGGCATGGCCAACACGGCAGGAGGCAGAAACTCCAGAGCCAGAGGCGACCATTTGCCGGGGTCGGGGCGCGAGATGCGGCCAATGGCCGGACGCGCATAATCCCGCTGCTCGGGCGTAAGGGCATTGAGCTGAAAGAAATCCGTATCCACGGGATTGTAGAGCACCTGATAGCGTGGCGGAGCAGTGACAATTCCCTCCACCTCTTCATACCGGTGCGCACAGAAATGCGAGACAAACAGCGTGGCATCGAGCGCGGCGCCGCCTGCTGAATCATCCCTGCGGCCGAAAACGTTGGTCTCCACCAGCACGGCGGCCTGCCCCTGTCTGCGCATGGTCTGCCGGTACAGGCGCAGAGGGCGCATCATGCCCGGCTCCGGCCACCCGCCCCGATGAACATGGATGATGTGGGGCCTGAAGCGGTCCAGCGCCGCCCCGGCATCGCCGCCAACATGGGTGGGAATGCCAGCCTGCCGCAGCAGAGCCGCCCGCGGGCCATCCTGCGGTGAATGAACAGCCACTGAAAACCGGACAGGATCGGTGTGGCAGGCCAAAAGCTGCATCACCTTTTCCGTGCCTCCGGCACCCAGCCCCTGCACCACGTGCAGCACTCTGATTTTATTGACGGTCATGTGGTAAATTGTATCGCCAACATCGGAGAAAGAAAAGCGAATCGACCACATTCTTCAATGGTATTTTGACATGTGTCACAGACCGTGCGGACAATGCGGAGCAGAGTGCACAAAAGAGCACTGGTCACCCGACCAACCTGCATGGAGAATGGAAAAGGCTTTGCCCTGCCGTCCGGAGTCTGGTACAGGGGAATGCCCGTCGGGAACGTATACTGATACGGACTTGCCAAGGCCGTGACAGGCGTTATATTCCGTGACGGAGATTTTTCGCACCCCGTGATTATGGAAGGGGACCGGCTGACAGGACGAAATGTGGATGTATTTCGCCCGCAGAAGAGCCAGAGGCCCCATCCAGCATGTATAAGGAGTTACGATGATTGGTATTTCCAAACTCTACTGTGGTCAGGTAGAACCGTCTGACGCCCTGCGTTACGGTCGCCATTCCGGAAAGCTTCCTTCCCACCTGCTCCAGTTCTCCGCAGACAAGAAGCCTGTGGTGGTCTGGAACATGACCCAGCGCTGCAACCTCAAGTGCGTTCACTGTTACGCCCACGCTGTCGAACCCGACGGCAAGGATGCCATCAGCACCGAAAAGGGCAAGGAAATCATCCGCGATCTGGCCCAGTACGGCGCTCCGGTCATGCTGTTCTCCGGCGGTGAACCGCTGGTGCGTCAGGACCTCGTGGAACTGGCCAAGTACGCCACAGATCAGGGCATGCGTGCGGTTATCTCTACCAACGGCACCCTCATCACCAAGCAGAAGGCCAAAGAACTGAAAGAAGTGGGCCTTTCCTACGTCGGCATCTCTCTCGACGGCATGGAAGAAGTGCACAACAAGTTCCGCGGCGTGCCCAACTCCTTCAAGAAGGCGCTGGAAGGCATTGAAAACTGTAAGGCCGAAGGCCTGAAGGTTGGCCTGCGCTTCACCATAAACAAGCGCAACGCTCCTGAAGTACCCAAGATTTTCGATCTGGTGAAAGAGCTGGAAGTTCCCCGCATCTGTTTCTACCATCTCGTCTATTCCGGCCGCGGTTCCGAACTGATCAAGGAAGACCTGGATCATCAGGAAACCCGCGAAATGCTCGACCTGATCATGGACCGCACCCGTGCACTGCACGATGCGGGCATGCCCAAGGAAGTGCTCACCGTGGACAACCACGCCGACGGCCCCTACGTATGGATGCGCATGAAGAAGGAAGATCCCAAGCGCGCCGAAGAAGTATTTGAACTGCTGCAGTTCAACGAAGGCAACAGCTCCGGTCGCGGCATCGGCTGCATCAGCTGGGACGGTTCCGTCCATCCCGACCAGTTCTGGCGCCAGAAGGTATTCGGAAACGTGCTTGAGCGTCCCTTCTCTGAAATCTGGGACGATCCCAACATCGAACTGCTCGCCAAGATGAAGGACAAAAAGCAGTACGTGGGCGGCCGTTGTGCCACCTGCCGCTTCCTGAACATCTGCGGCGGCAACTTCCGCGCCCGTGCCGAAGCCTACTACGGCGACGAATGGGCACAGGACCCCGCCTGCTACCTGACGGACGACGAAATCCGTCCCGAATAGCACGCGACCCAAAGATACTACGCCTCCGGCGGGTAGAGGAATCCGCTTCCCTGCCCGCCGGATTTGTCTCAATCCCATTGCATGGACGGCGCCAAGAACGCCGATGCAACCAGTCCGTTCCAGCGGCACCGGCCGCTTCTTCGGACCGCAAACTTTCCAAGGAGCTTCAGGTGGCAGATTTCTTTCGTGGACGGCGCCTGCGCCGCACGGCCGCTCTTCGTGAACTGGTAAGAGAAAACGAGGTTCGCGCACAGGACCTCATCATGCCCTACTTCGTCGTGGATACCGACGACGCCTCCTTCCGCAAGCCCATAGGCTCCATGCCGGGGCAGTATCAGCTTTCCCTGCAGGAATTTGAAAAGCAGGTGGGGGCCGCCGTTAAAAACGGCCTGCGCTCCGTCATTCTTTTCGGCATTCCCAAGACCAAGGACGGCGTCGGTTCCGAAGGTTATGCAGATGACGGCATCGTGCAGAAGGCCGTGCGCCTGTGCAAGCAGCGCTGGCCCGAACTGGTGGTAGTAACCGATGTGTGCCTGTGTGAATACACCGACCACGGCCATTGCGGCCTGCTGCGCAAGGAAAACGGCGAAGTCACCGTGGAAAACGATGCCACCCTCACCCTGCTGGCCAGAACCGCCGTATCCCACGCTAAAGCCGGAGCAGACATTGTTGCTCCGTCCGACATGATGGACGGCCGCGTGCTCGCCATCCGCGAAGCGCTGGACGAAGCCGGTTTCGACAACATTCCGGTCATGTCCTATGCGGTGAAATACGCCTCCGCCTTTTACGGTCCCTTCCGCGAAGCTGCGGAATCCGCCCCCCAGTCCGGCGACCGCAAGTCCTATCAGATGGACCCCGCCAACAGCCGCGAGGCCCTGCGCGAGGCCACTGCCGATGTGCTGGAAGAAGCCGATTTCCTCATGGTAAAGCCCGCCGGCCCGTATCTCGACATCATCCGCATGGTGCGCGACGAGTTCGACCTGCCCGTGGCCGCCTATCAGGTAAGCGGCGAATACTCCATGATCATGGCAGCTGCGCAGAACGGCTGGATCAACGGCGATGCAGTGGCCATGGAATCGCTGCTGGGCATCAAGCGCGCCGGTGCTGATCTGATCATTTCCTATTTTACCGAAGACTTCCTCGCACGGGGACTGGTGAAGTAATATGCAAGACCACAAGCATTCCGGCTGCCCCTGCGGCCATGGACAGAAGGCTCAGGGCCATCCCGAGGGGCGTCCCGAAGGTCATCCCGGTGGCCATCCGGGCGGACATCCGGGCGGACACCCCAGTGGCCATCCGAAAGGCCATCCCGGCGGCGCAGCCCATGCAGGCGGCCTCTCCGGCATGAAAGCCAGCACGCTTGAAGACGGCACCCCCGCCTGCAAGCTCATCGCATGGGAAGTAACCCGCTCCTGCAACCTCGCCTGCAAGCACTGCCGCGCCGAGGCACACGAAGAGCCCTATCCCGGCGAGCTTTCCACCGAAGAAGCAAAGGCCCTTATCGATACCTTCCCCAGCGTGGGCAACCCCATCATCATCTTCACCGGTGGCGACCCCATGATGCGCAAGGACGTATACGAACTTATCGCATACGCCACAGACAAGGGCCTGCGCTGCGTCATGTCGCCCAACGGCACGCTCATTACGCCCGAAACCGCGCAGAAGATGAAGGAATCCGGCGTACAGCGCTGTTCCATCTCCATCGACGGTCCCGGTGCCGAATTCCACGACGACTTCCGCGGCGTTCCCGGTGCCTTTGATGCTTCCATGCGCGGCATCCAGTACCTGAAGGACGCGGGCATCGATTTCCAGATCAACACCACCGTCACCCGCCAGAACCTGCCCTACTTCAAGGACATCTTCACCCTGTGCGAAAAGATTGGTGCCGTTGCATGGCACATCTTCCTGCTGGTGCCCACCGGCCGCGCAGCCCAGATGGGTGCGGAAGTGATCACCGCAGAAGAATACGAAGAAGTGCTCAACTGGTTCTACGACTTCCGCAAGACCACCGACATGCACCTCAAGGCCACCTGTGCGCCGCACTACTACCGCATCATGCGCCAGCGCGCCAAGGAAGAAGGCATTCCGGTAACGCCGGAAAACTTCGGCATGGACGCCTTCACCCGCGGCTGCCTCGGCGGCACGGGCTTCTGCTTCATCTCCCACGTGGGTCAGGTGCAGCCCTGCGGCTATCTTGAACTGGACTGCGGCAACGTGCGCACCACTCCCTTCCCGGAAATATGGCGCACCTCCAAGCAGTTCCGCCAGTTCCGCACCAAGGAAGAATATGAAGGCAAGTGCGGCGTGTGCGAATACCACAACGTATGCGGCGGCTGCCGTGCACGCGGCTATTCCATGAAGGGGTCGCACATGGCGGAAGAGCCGCTGTGCAGCTACACCCCGCGCAAGTGCGGCTAGGCTTTTCAACGACATCATACTACGGCCCCGTCCGGCGACGGGGCCGCCTTCATGCGAAACGGCAGCGGCCATACGCCCTGCACTGCATCAGCGAGGTATACATGACCCAGCAGATGGATGCGTCCCTTGACGCAGTCGACCGCAAGATACTGACCATCATCCAGTCCGGATTCCCCGTGGAAACGCGCCCCTATCAGGTCATCGGCGACGCCGTGGGACTGACGGAAGCCGAAACGCTGGCCCGTGTGCGCTCCATGAAGGAACGCAAGCTCATCCGCCGCATGGGTGCCAACTTCAATTCAAAGGGACTCGGCTGGCGCTCCACCCTGTGTGCGGCCAAAGTGCCTGCGGACAAGATGGACAGCTTTGTCGCAGAAGTGAACGCACTGCCCGGCGTTACCCACAACTACCTGCGCGACCATGAATTCAACATCTGGTTCACCTTTATCGGCCCCAGCTGGGACGATGTGTGCGAAACACTCGCAGATATCACGCGCAAAACCGGCATCGAAATCCTCAACCTTCCGGCCACCAGGCTCTACAAGATCAAGGTGGATTTCAATCTGGAAGATTGATGCAGGCCTTCTTGTGCCTCTTTTCAGGAACGCTCCGGCGTTCCTTTTTTTTGGCAATGAACTAATAATGGTATTTGCATGCCCTTCCGATGTGGTATGGAAATAATGGCATTCAGGTAACCGACCGGTACCGGAGCATGAATGGAACAGCTGATAACCATCTTCCGCATATTGAGAAAACAATGACGCTTCTTTTCTCAAGCACCATGGCATTCGCCGCGCAGCTTCCGCCAGAGGCAACGGATGCTGCGGATGCTGCCGTTCCCCATGCCCACCTGCAAACTTCGGAATGGATTCTGCTCATCGCCATTCTCGTGCTTGCCATAACCATTTGCTTTTTCCTCATTGCGCGGCGGTTCAGGGCCATGCATGCGGGCATGGACCATCTCACCTCCATGCTCCAGAACCGTACAGAAGCGATGCACGAACTGGACGAAGCCAAACAGGCCTACAAAAACCTGTATGACCTTGCCCTGGTCGCCATTTTCCGTTCAACAATTGACGGCAGCCGTTTTCTCGCCATCAACCAGACCGGTGCGCGTATGTTCGGATACGAGTCCGCGCAGGAAATGCTCGCCATGACATTTCCCCGCGATGTCTACCATCCACCGGATAAACGGACTGAGATGCTGAGGGAGCTTGAACTCAAAGGACTGGTCCAGAACTTTTCCGCCTCCTTCATCCGCAAGGATGGCTCGATCTTTCACGCAATTTTCTCATCCAAGCTCAACCGTGAAGAAAATTACATAGAAGGCACCATTCAGGACATCACCTCGCTGAAGCTGGCCGAACAGCGCATCGGCGAAAGTCGGGACTATCTGCAGAACGTTATCGACGCTATTCCCATTCCTGTAGCCGTGCGCGACACCACGGGCATTTTCACACTGGCCAACGATGAATTTGCCTCCGCCGTGGACATACCCAAAAATCAACTCATAGGAAAACACTCAAGAGAGCTGTTTCCCCTTTCCGCAGTGCTGCTGCAGGAAGAATATGACCGCGCCCTGCTGAACGCGAAAGGCAAGGCCACGCAGCGTTTTGAACAGCACAATCCAAGGGCGAATCCTCCCACCACGCAGCTCGTTTATGAAAACGTTCTGCTGGACAGTAACGGGGAAGTCGCCGGACTTGTGGGAGCCATTATCGATATTACCGCCCGCAAGCGCATGGAAGAAGAGCTCCGCAAGGCCAAGGAGCGCTATCGCAACATCCTCGTCAATTCGCTGGAAGGCATATTCATGGCCACCGTTGACGGCAGGATAACTGCCGTCAATCCTGCAATGGCCAAACTGTATGGATATAATTCTCCGGAGGAGATGATAGATTCCGTCCGCAACCTTGCGCTGGAGCACTGGGTGCACCCGGAAAAGCGTGACCAGATGCTGAAGGATCTGATCAGGACGGACCATCTTTCAGGCTACGAGATTGAAATACGCAGACGCGACGGAGAGCATATCTGGATTTCCCTGAGCATCAGGGCTGTGAGAAACGACATGGGCGTTCTGGAAGCCATCGAGGGCATTGCGGTGGATGTAACGGAGAAAAAACGATCGGTACAGGAACTCTCAGTCCGCGCAAACACCGACCCCCTGACCGGGCTGGCCAACCGCACCCACATGGAACAAAGTCTTGAACACATGCTTGCGCAGGCCAAGCGTTCCCAGAAAAATGTGGGCGTGCTGTTCATAGACCTCGATAAATTCAAGCCCATTAACGACACCTACGGGCACGAGGCAGGCGACACGCTGCTGAGAGAAGTATCCTCACGCCTGAAGGTCCGCCTGCGCGAGGCTGACCTTGCGGCACGCATGGGCGGTGACGAGTTCGTTATTATCCTCTGGGATATCAGAAGCGTGGAAGACCTGTACCGTGTGGGGCGCCCCCTGCTGGAGGAGCTGAACAAGCCCTATACATGGGAAGGCAGAGAGCTGCGCATCGGCGCAAGCATAGGTGGCTGCATATTCCCCGACCACGGCAACACGCCGGGGGAACTGCTGCGCTGCGCCGACAAGGCCATGTACGGCATCAAGCAGTCGGGCAAGAATGCCCTGCACATCTCACCGGCAAACGATAGCTGCCGGATCGAGTCCTAGAACCGCACATCGTCCAGAGACGCAAAGGCCGTGATCTGGCGGGTGATGCCCATCACGTCAAACACCTGCCGGAAGTTGGCGGAAAGCCCGCTCATGGCAATACGCAACCCGTCAGCCCGGGCATTGCGCACGCATTCTGCCAGCACGGATATAGCTGCCCCGTTGATGGAGGTGTTTTCCGCAAAATCCAGAACAATGTTGCTGCGGGAACGGGCAGCGTGCCTGAACGCATCCTTGAGCGCTGATTCAGAAGAGGTGGAAAGGGTACCCCGCACGGTAATGACTGCCGCATCTTCACGCAGAAAGATGGAAAGCGCCGCGGCCTTGTCCTGCACGAGCTGTATACGCTCCTCGGCACGGGCAAGCGCCCCCTGCAGAGCCTCACGCCTCACGGGCTTGTTGATGAAGTCCGTGGCGTCCAGATTCAATGCCTTTATGGCAAGGTCCATGTCGCCATGTCCGGTAATGACAATGACCTCGGTCGCCTGATTCTCTTCCTTGATCTTCTGCAGCACCTCTATGCCGTCCATACCGGGCATCTTGATGTCCGTCAGCACCAGCGGCGGCTGCTCGGCGCGCAGCACTTCCAGACCCTGTTCGCCGGATTCGGCGGTAAGCACTTCGTGGCCCATGGCATTCAGAATGAGCACGAACATCTTCAGAGTCGGCATTTCATCATCAATAACCAGAATACGCATCGCTCATTCCTTTTCTGCCCCGGAGGGGATCACGCCTTCGGAAACCGCAGGGTAAAGGTCGTGCCTTCTCCCTCGCGGCTGCGGATGGTTATATCGCCCATATAATCCCGCACTATGCCATAGGATATGGCCAGCCCGAGCCCCATGCCCTCGCCTGTGACCTTGGTGGTAAAGAAAGGTTCAAACACCTTTTCCAGCACGTGCTGCGGTATGCCTGTCCCGTTATCGCTCACCGACAGGCACACCTGATCGCGGTCCACAAAGGTGCGGATGTCTATCAGGCCACGGGCCGTCTTTTCATCCCCTTTGCGACGCTCGATTATGGCATCGCGCGCGTTGGTCACGAGGTTGAAGAGCACCTGCTGCAGCCTGTTGTCCTGTGCGGTTATTACAGGAAGCCCGGCCGCAAGATCAACCTTAATATCAACCTGATGCAGCAGGAACTGACGGCTGATAAGCGAGGTGACTGCCTGCACGGTCTGGTTCAGGTTCACATCCTCATCAAACAGGTCGGCCTTGCGCCCGAAAGAGCGCAGAGTGTTGATAATGCCGGAAGCACGATCCACCTGTGCGCTGATTTCCGTCACGACCTGCCGGAAATGTTCAGGATGTATGGTCACCCCCTGCTCCAGCGACATGGCAAGGAAATCGCTGCCCATGCGTATGGCGTTGAGCGGCTGATTCAGCTCATGCGCCACCCCCGCCGACATCTCGCCCAGTGACTTCATCTTGGAAGCCTGAATGAGCTGGGCATCCTTCTCCACTATTTCGGTAACATCCGTTGCCGCCACAATTATGGCAGGGCGCCCGCGATAGCTGATGGGACAGGCGTTCACGTTCACGAACATGGGTACCCCGTTCTTGCGGTGATGCACCACGCGGGGTGTGCGCACGCAACCGGCCTCGTCGCCGCCGCCTTCGAAGAGCAGCAGGCATTCGCGGGTCTGCACGGGGCCGAGCTTGGTGAAGTCCATGCCCACCAGTTCCTTGCGGGAGAAGCCATATACCTCTTCAGCGCGCGGGTTGGCATCCAGCACATTCTGGGTGGTGCAGTCCACAACGAAGATGGGGTCCGGACCGCTGTTGAACAATGACCTATAAGTATTTTCCGACTCGCTGAGGCGTCTGCGGTACAGCCGTATGGACCACACCATGTTGCGGAATGAATCCGTCAGCTTTTCCACTTCGTCGCCGCTTTCCCGCTTGCGGTAGAAGACGCATTCCTTGCACCGGCGCAGCGCCTTGTCGTCCGGCGGACGTGTGTCTGTCCTGCGCTGGTCGTCAAAATGCCAGCAGGGCATGTCGGTATCACTGAACGCGGGACAGTCGGAGATATTCCAAGTGTCGTCCGGCAGATCGAGAATACCCGCCGAATCAAAGCTGCCCCGCGACAGGTCGTCCGATATGCGTGTGAGCCTCACTACGGGGTTGGTTATGTACCCCGCGAGCCTGTGCGAAATATAGAAGGTAATGATGATTATGGCGGAAATAAAGCCGAGAAACATGACGCGCAGCTTGCCCACAAGGCTGTCGATATGTTCTTTGGACAACCCCACATGCACCGTGCCTATGCGATACAGGCCCTCTTTCACTGGCACGGCTATGTCATACGCCTCATGCCCCAGCAGAGCCACCAGACGCACACTCTTCTGTATATTCTCCGGCAGCGGATTGCTGCCGGGCAACTCTTCGGGGAATGGCCGTGTAAACGTGTGGCAGAGCACCCTGTTATCCACGTTTTCAACGTAGATATAGTCCACAAGGTGCTTACGTTCACGCAACTGCTTCTCGTCAAAGATGAGACTGAGCAGTTCCGGAATATTATCTTCGAGCAGAAAGGAGCCGCCACGGGCCGCAATGCTTTGTGCCACGGCCGTTCCGCGCAGTTCAAGCTCCTGTGTCAGGCCGGAAACGAGTATCCATCTGGCAAGCAGCGCAATGACACAACTGATGATGAGGATCACAGCCAGAATGGATGTGAAGAACTTGTTCTTGAGGTCCAGATTGGCGAGCGGCTTGAGTATCATTGCGCGCCTCCCTGCCCTGCCTCTTTTGACCGGGCCGCATCGGACGGCACAGCGTCCGGAATGACAATATCCGGGGAGGTTGTACCGGGTGGCACGACAGGCGGGAGCAATGCATTTACGGGCTTCCCATTCTTATTTGCAGAACTCTCGTTCTTATTTGCAGCCCCTTCGTTCCTATTTGCAGGGTCTCCGTCCTTCAGCCCGCCAGCCAGCACGGTGCGGAAGTCGTTCACCAGCTCGAACCGGCCACCGCGCAGTACGGAGAAAAACACAGATTCCATGCCCTGATGATTCCGGGGGCTGAACGAAACGTTCGTTCCGCCCAGCGAGAAGGACGAAAGCGAATCAATGGCATCAATGAATGTCTCGCGCGTGATATCCGGTCCTGCGCGGCGCAGCCCTTCCACCAGTACTAGGGCATTTATGTAGCCCTCCAACCCCACGGCATTGGGGGTTTCGTCCGGAAAAAAGCGCTTCAGGTGCGTCACGTAATCGCTGGCAACCTGCATGATGCGCGGGGCTTCCGGCGCGGTGGGAGGCGGCACCACCAGCGACAGCACGACAGGGCTCTTGAGATCATGCGGCAGGCGGCGCGCAAGCTCTTCACCGCCCACGAACGAAAGATTGTAGTATACGGCCTTCAGTCCAGCGGCATCGGCTCTGCGGATGAACTCGGCACAGGGTTCATAGGTGCCCACCATCACCACGGCCTCGGGCCTTTCTTCCAGAATGCGCTTCAGGCCGTCGGTAACATCGTTGGTACCCCGTATGTACGAACCACGCGCCACCGGTGCCAGTCCCAGTTCACGGAGCACGAGTTCAGCGCCGGTAAGCCCGTCAAAGCCGTACGCATCATACTGATAGAACACGGCGATACGCTTTAGTCCGAGGTCCTGCACAAGGTGGCGCACCGCAGCGCCCGTTTCCTGATAATAGGATGCGCGGACATTGATGACATATCTGTTGAAAGGGATGCGCAGGCCGTTGGCTCCCGTGAACATGCCCAGCAGGGGGATGCGGGCCTCTTCCACCAACGGCAGAATACGCATGGTCGTGGGAGTACCCACATAGCCGAACAGGGCAAACACGTTGCCGTGAATCATCAGTTGCTGGGTGTTTGCAAGGCAACGGGGTGGATCGTAGCCGTCATCGCGGGCATCGAGCACAATCTTTCTGCCGTGCACCCCGCCGCTTTCGTTGACATATTTGATGTAGCTCAGGGCTCCCCGCAGGGTCTGCTCGCCCAGATAGCTTGCATGGCCGGTAAGAGGCAGTGATGAACCGAGACGAATTTCCGATGCCGTAACCCCCTGCCGGGCATATTCGTCATAATCGCGGGTGTCTCCGCCGGTGCAGCCACCGGCGGCCAGCACAAGACAGCACACCAGTGACAAAATCATGCGTCGCAGGAAATTCGGCAAGCATAACGGAACAAAAATCACGGCACCACCCTCCGGTTTGAAACTACTCCTACATGGTCGGGTATTGTATGGCAAGAAACCGTAACACCTCAGTTTACGTAAACAAGACAATTGCCATATCCGGCGCTAACGCCTACGATACGGCACACAACATACCCTGTGAGGCATAATGAACCGAATATTCCTCTATTCCCTTCTGCTCCTGTTCGTCCTGCTGCCGGTTGGCGCGTCTCTGCGCCCCGCCCTTGCAGCGCAGGATACAGCACAGACCGAAAACGGTGATGCACCCGCCGACGTAGCGGGCGTTACCCCCTTTCCCAACCTGCTGCTGCCTGCGGTACCCAATGCAGACCAGTTCGGGTTGCCCCTTCAGGCGGTGCAGATAGGCGAATTGCAGGAAGAGTTCATCATCATAAATGTATACAGCTGGTTTTGCGCCCCCTGTCAGGCAGAAGGCCCGGATCTGCGCGAACTTTCCGAACTCATAGGCCCCGGCGGCACCGACGGCACGGTACGCATCATCGGCATAGCCGCTGGCGATGATATAACGCTGACAAAGCGGTTCCGCGACAAGCATTCCCTGCCCTATGCGCTGTTTCCGGACCCGTCGCTCGCCCTGCACGGCCTGATGCAGTCGCCCCCTGTTCCCACATTCTACATTGTCCGCAACACCACAGACGGCCCGCATCTTCTGGCCACCCACATCGGAGCCATACGAGGCAAGGCCAAGGCCCTGTACTCGGAAGTTCTCAAACTGACCGAAGCCTCGGAAGATTAGCCCCTTGCGCCATGGGGGACTACGCGATACACAGCCAGAATGATTCAACACTCCGCCAGCAGCTCTCCCATATTCAACGAAGTGCGCACCGAATCGGACGCGCGGGAGTACATGCTTTCCCATTGCTGGCCCTCGCATGACCGCTTCTGCCCCCGCTGCGGGGAAAAAAAACTCTACACGCTTTCCGGCGGCCGCTACCGCTGTGCTGAATGCAAATACACCTTTCAGGACTTCAGCGGCCGCTGGATAAACAACGGCAACCTTTCCCCCCTTTCATGGCTGAAAATACTGGATCTTTTCATTCGTGAACACACAGTGCACGAACTGGCCACCGAGCTGGAACTTTCGTACAACGCAGCCTACAAGGCCGTAACCACCATCCGTTTCGCCATCATGGCCCACGCGGTGGATGCCGCCCAGATGTTCGGCCCGGAAACCGGCCTCGGCGTGTATCTGAAAAACAGAAAGCTCACGGGCGACCCCAAGGACAGCCGCCGCCCCCCCATTCCCGTTTTCGGCATCATGGAGCGCAACGGCTGGGTATTCATAGATATTGTCTCCGGCATTGCCGCCGAAACAGTCTTCCATTTCAACCACAGTTTCCACCTTGCCATGCACAGGGCAGGAAACATCGTCTACACGAACCGCTACCGCCACTATGACGCCCTTGTCTTCTGCGGCGACGATTCCCTGCCTTACGAATACATCAGAAAATACGAAGCTGCCGTGCATCTTGAAGAAGGGTCGTTCTGGGCCTTCGCAGGCCAGCGGCTCAAGCTCTTCAGGGGTGTGACTCCCCAGCGCTTCCCGCTCTACCTGAAAGAACTGGAATTCCGTTTCAACAATGCCGGTGCGGACCAGTTCGAGATGCTCGCACGATATCTGTGTGACATTGTTCCCGAATTTTAGAACCCATCCCTCTCCGCCAACTATAGCCGCACCATGCCGGCTGCCAATCTTTTATAAATAGTTCCCTCCCCCCTTTCCGTTTCTCTGCATCTCATCTATAACGGAAAATAGAACCGTCTTGCTGTTCTCCGGCATGGCACCACGCCATACCGGCACTTAAACCGTGCAGAGGGAGACAAAGAGAACACAATGACCCAAGCCCCTGCTTCATTATTGCAGCCGTCCTGCGCGCTACCCTTCTCCGGCCTTGGCCACGACCTTTCGCCTGTCTGCCGCCATGCAGAGCAGGTGCGCCTTGTGCCTGCGTACCGCGTAACGGATTCGGCTGCACCGGTCCCACTGGATACTCCAGCGCTCTACGGCTTTGGCCTGCTTGTGGCGTTGGGACGCGAGATAAGAGGACGATAACCCTAACCTAACGGAAGGAGGCACAATGCCTGTCTCACGCAGAAGTTTCCTCAAAATTTCGGCAGGCGCCGCCACGGCTGCGGTCTTCGGCGGTCTGGGAACAAGCCTGTCACCCACTGAAGCGCATGCACAACTGCTCAAGCTTCACTGGGCCAAACGCACCACTTCAGTTTGCTGTTATTGCGCCGTAGGCTGCGGGCTCATCGTCTCCACAGCCAAAGACGGACAAGGCCGGGCCATCAATGTTGAAGGTGATCCGGACCACCCCGTCAACGGCGGCGCACTCTGCTCCAAGGGCTCATCCATCTGGCAGGTCGCCGAAAACGACCGCCGCCTCAACGGGCCCCTCTACCGCGCTCCCTTCTCCGATGAATGGAAGTCTGTTTCATGGGACTGGTCCATTACGGAAATCGCAAAACGCATCAAGAAAGCACGCGACGACAGCTTCATGGAACGGGACGGCAAAGGCCGCCTTGTCAACCGCACCGAAAGCATGGCCCATCTCGGTTCCGCTGCACTGGATAACGAAGAATGCTGGACCCTGCAGGCGGTAATGCGTGCTTTTGGGCTTGTCTACATCGAACATCAGGCACGCATCTGCCACAGCTCCACCGTAGGTGCGCTGGCAGAGAGCTACGGACGCGGTGCCATGACCAACCACTGGAACGACATAGGCAACAGCGACTGCGTGCTCATCATGGGTGGCAACGCTGCGGAATGTCATCCCATCTCCTTCAAGTGGGTCACGGCCGCCATGAAGAAGGGCGCACCGCTCATCCATGTGGATCCCCGCTATACCCGCACCTCCGCCAAGGCGGACATCTACACCAAGCTCCGCTCGGGAACGGACATCGCCTTCCTCGGCGGCATGATGAAGTACATTCTGGATAAGGAACTGTATTTCAAGGAATACGTGGTCAACTACACCAACGCCGCCTTTATCGTAGATTCCGGTTATTCCTTCAGCAACGGTGTTTTCTCGGGCCTCGACAGAAAAACCGAAACCTATGACAAGTCCAAATGGGCTTTCAAAAAAGATGAAAACGGCGTTCCCCTGCGCGACCCCACCCTCAAGGACCCGCGTTGCGTGCTGAACCTCATGCGCGACCACTACAAGCGCTATACCGTGGAAAAAGTTTCTGCCACCACGGGTACGCCTGTTCCTGAAATTCTCAAAGTATACGAAACCTTCTGTGCCACCGGAAAACCGGACAAGGCCGGCACCATTCTCTACGCCATGGGCTGGACCCAGCATACCGTGGGCGTGCAGAACATCCGCGCCATGTCCATGATCCAGATGCTGCTCGGCAACATCGGCGTTGCAGGCGGCGGCGTGAATGCGCTGCGGGGCGAATCCAACGTACAGGGTTCCACGGACCACTGTCTGCTGGCGCATATCATCCCCGGCTACCTGCCCATTCCCTCGTCCAAGTGGGAAACCATAGAGGCCTACAACAAGGCCAACACGCCGGAAAGCAAAGACCCCATGTCCGCCAACTGGTGGTCCAACAGGCCCAAGTATCTGGCCAGCCTGCTCAAGGCACAGTATCCCGGTGCCTCGCTGGAAAATGCCTACAAATACCTGCCCAAGGTCGACGGTGACACCAAGCTCACCGAATACATGTGGCTGGGACTGTGGGACAAGGTTTTCAAGGGCGAATTCAAGGGCTTGTTCGCATGGGGTCAGAACCCCGCCTGCGGCGGTGCCAACGCCGGAAAGAACCGCGATGCCATGACCAAGCTGGACTGGATGGTAAACGTCAACATCTTCGATAACGAAACCGGTTCCTTCTGGAAGGGTCCCGGCATGGAACCGGGCAAGATCAAGACTGAAGTCTTTTTGCTGCCCTGCTGCGTCTCCATCGAAAAGGAAGGTTCCGTCACCAACTCCGGCCGCTGGATGCAGTGGCGCTATGTCGGCCCCGAGCCGCGCCCCGGCACCAAGCCCGACGGCCAGATCATGCTGGAGATCATGGACAAGGTTAAGGAGCTGTACCGCGCGGAAGGCGGCGCCTTCCCCATGCCTGTTACCGCTCTGAACACAGACACGTGGAAGAACGCCGAAGGCGAATACGATGCGAACATGGTTGCCAAGCTGATCAACGGCTACTTCCTCAAGGATACGGAAGTAAACGGCAAGCAGTTCAAGCGCGGCCAGCAGGTACCCAACTTCACGTTCCTCACGGATGACGGGTCGACCTGCTCCGGCAACTGGCTGTACAGCGGTTCCTACACGGACGAAGGCAACATGGCCGCCCGCAGAGACTCATCCCAGACGCCGGAACAGGCAAAAATCGGCCTGTACCCCAACTGGTCGTGGTGCTGGCCGCTCAACCGGCGCATTCTGTACAACCGTGCCTCGGTAGACGCCAACGGCAAGCCGTGGAATCCCGACCGTGCCGTTATTCAATGGAACGGTGAAAAATGGGTGGGCGACGTGCCGGACGGCGGCTGGAAGCCGGGAACCAAGCATCCCTTCATCATGCAGCAGCACGGTTACGGCCAGTTGTTCGGCCCCGGACGTGTGGACGGCCCCCTGCCTGAACACTACGAACCCATGGAATGCCCCATAAAGCGGCATCCCTTCTCCGGCCAGTTGAACAACCCCGTGGCCTACCAGATTCATTCCGAAGAAAAGGCCGTGGCCGACCCGCGCTTCCCCTACGTGGGCACCACCTACCGCATGACGGAACACTGGCAGACCGGCATCATGACCCGCCATGTGGGCTGGCTCATCGAAGCGGAACCCCAGCTGTACTGCGAAATCAGTGAAGAACTTGCCGGCGAAAAGGGTATCGCCAACGGCGAACACATCAAGGTTTCCAGCCTGCGCGGCGAGGTAACCGCCGTGGCCATGGTGACAAAGCGCATCCAGCCCTACACCATTCAGGGCAAAACGGTGCACCTTGTTGGCCTGCCATGGCAGTATGGATGGTTTACCCCGGCGGACGGCGGCGATTCGGCCAACCTGCTGACCCCTTCCGTGGGCGACCCGAATACCGGTATTCCGGAAACAAAGGCCTTCATGGTGAATGTCATGAAGATAGAGGGAGCGTAACCCATGGCCAAGAAATTCTTCGTTGACCTCACACGTTGTACTGCCTGCCGCGGCTGTCAGGTTGCCTGCAAGCAATGGAAAAAACTGCCTGCCGAGAAAACCGTGAACATCGGCTCGCACCAAAACCCCGCCGACCTGAGCTACGAGACCATCCGGCTCGTGCGGTTCAAGGAAATCGTGCACGACGGCAAGCTGGACTGGCTGTTCTTTCCGGAACAGTGCCGCCACTGTGTCGTGCCGCCATGCAAGGGCATGGGAGATCTTGATGACCCCACAGCCATCCTTCAGGATCCGGAAACCGGCGCCGTTGTCTATACCGACAAGACCAGAATGCTCGACTTCAGCGGTGTACGGTCGGCCTGTCCTTACGACATTCCCCGTCAGGACCCGGAAACCAAACGTATACACAAATGTGACATGTGCATAGACAGGGTTCACAATGGCATGAAACCGGCCTGTGTGCACACCTGCCCCACCGGTACCATGAACTTCGGCGAAGAAGACGAGATGATGTCTCTGGCGGAAGCACGGCTCAAGGAAGTGCAGCAGAAGTATCCCAAGGCCATTCTGGGCGACCCGCACGACGTGCGCGTGGTCTACCTCTTCCACTTTGACCCCATGGAGTTCTTCGAACGCGCCGTATCCGAACTGACGCCGCACCTCATGACCCGCAAACAGATGTTTGCCCGCATCATGGGACACGACAGAAACAAGAACAGAGCCTGATTCAGGCCCTGCAGCGGTTCATGAAACACAAAAAGGGCCGCCGGATTTTCTCCGGTGGCCCTTCAGGTTAATGACAAACCCTCGTTTTCAGTAAAACCGTATTCCCGTTAAGCCGGAATCGAGGTCCAAAAACGGATTTTCATCGCTTATACGAGGTGCAGGAACGTTAGGTTCCTGCCCGGCGGAGCCAATAAATACCAGAAATGACTTTGTCAGCAGTCTGAGGGCCGCCGGATATTCTCCGGCGGCCCTTGCCTATGCGTATGAAAAAGCGATCAGCAGCAATTCAGCCGCTGCGAAATATGATCGATAATGTCCTCACGGGTCTTGCCGCTCAGTTCGAACACCTTGTCGCGCAGCCTGAGCAGAACCTCATGGGTTTTGACCAGTTCTTCTTCAGTGAAATCGGCGTACAGTTCCTGCTCAAACCGCACAATGGTATCGTGCATGTCCTCAAGCAACGGCTCCGCCTTGGAACACAGCTCAACCAGCTTGACCCGCCTGTCTTCCACAGAGGGTTGCCGGCGGACAAGGCCGTCTTCTTCCAGCCTGTCCAGCATGCGGACCAGCGTAGGGCACTCTATGCCAAGCAGGTTGGCTATCCGCTTCTGCGAAACAGGTTCCCCCAGTTCTTCGAGAACCCAGAGCACCTGCCACCGCGCGTTGCTCACGCCATGATCCTTGAAACGGGCATCAATGACGAACCGCAGTTCGCGGGAAATTTCAGATAACGTCAACCCCAGCTTGCTCTTTCCATACCTTGGGCGAATATTGCTCCCCAAAAAACGTTCTTCTTGCATTCTTCTATCCTCACCGGTCATCCCTGCCGCAACTGATGCCCTTTGTCCCCTGAACGCTTCAGGTTTACAGACATCCCGGCCGCAAGGATCGCCCCCGCCGTGACAGGCGGGGGCGACATCTTTCACCTGTTAATGCCCTTGGGCTTCATCTGCCTTCTTATCCACGCCGGAGGCGAGACGTTCCCGTTCTTCAGCACGGGCCTTGCCGCTGGTAAGCAGCGAGATGCCCCTGAAGAAGGCGGGAATGAAGAAGGTAGCGATGAACGTCGCCGCAAGCATGCCACCGATAACACTGGTACCGATGGAATGACGGCTGTTGGCACCGGCACCGGAGCTGATGGCGAGCGGAACAACGCCCAGCACGAATGCCAGAGAGGTCATGATGATCGGACGGAAACGCAGACGGGCTGCTTCAGCCGCCGCGGCCATGTAGCTCATGCCGTCGCGGTGCAGCTGCACGGCAAATTCGACGATGAGAATGGCGTTTTTGGACGCAAGGCCGATCAGCGTCACCAGAGCGATCTGGAAGTATACGTCGTTGGAAAGCCCGCGCATCCAGTTGGCCGCAATGGCACCGAAGAGTGCAAAGGGTACAACCATGATAACGGAAAGCGGCAGGCTCCAGCTTTCATACTGCGCTGCAAGGATAAGGAACACCATGAGCAGACCGAGAATGAACACCAGAGAAGAAGAACCGCCGGTGGCGCGTTCCTGATACGCAGAGCCCGTCCATGCCAGCGAGTAGTCATCGGACAGGTTTTCGCGGACCAGTTCTTCCATGGCGCTCAGGGCCTGACCGGAGCTGTAGCCGGGAGCCGGCTCACCAACAATCTTGGCTGCGGGGAACACGTTGAAGCGCTCCACAACTTCCGGACCGGTGGTCTGATGCACGTTCACCAATGCGAGCAGGGGAATCATCTCGCCCTCGTCGGAGCGGACGAACACCTTGCCAAGATCGTCAGGTCTGCTGCGGTAGTCCGCCTCGGACTGCAACTGCACGCGGAAAGTACGGCCGAGCTTGTTGAAGTCGTTGACATAGTAGGAACCAAAGGTGGCCTGCATGGTCTGGAACACGCGGCTGACCGGCACGCCCATGGCCTTGGCCTTTTCGCGGTCCAGCTGGATATCAAGCTGGGGAGAGCGCACACTGAAGGTGGTGTTGATCTGTCCCAGTTCCGGACGCTTGGCCGCTGCAGCGATGACCTTCGCGGTTGCATCGGCCAGTTCGGTAAGGTTACCGCCGCCACGGCTCTGCAGATAGCCTTCAAAACCACCGGTGTTACTCATGCCCGATATGGGGGGCATGTTGAACGCGAGGATGAAGCCGTCCAGAATGCCGAGGCCGCGATGGAACACCTGACCTACAACATCGGTGGAGGACTGGCCCTCGCCCTTGCGCTCGGCCCAGGGCTTCAGAATGATAAAGCTGGTACCGGCATTGGTCTTGTTGGTTCCTGAGATAAGGTCAAGACCGCTCAGGGATATGGTGTCCTGCACTTCAGGAATGGAGCTGCTTATCTTGTCCAGAGCTGCCATGGTTGCCTCGGTGCGCGAAAGTGACGCGCCGTCGGGCAGCATAGCCATGGCGATAATGTTACCCTTGTCTTCGCTGGGTACCAGCTGGCCGGGGACAATCTGGAACAGCGACCACGTGGCACCTATGACAGAGGCGAACAGCAGAACGGTCAGTGCGCCCCGACGCAGCAGTAAACGCACGCCGCTGGTATACCCTGCCGTCAGCTTGTCGAAGAACCTGTTGAAGGCCTGCAACGGAGCAATGATGGTGGGGTGTCCACCCTTGAGCAGCAGTGCGCAGAGAGCGGGGGTAAGCGTAAGCGCCACAAGACCCGAGATGATAACCGATACAGCGATGGTTACGGCGAACTGCTTGTACATTTCACCCGCAAGACCGCCCATGAAGGCAACGGGAATGAACACCGAGCACAGCACGAGCACAATGGCCACAACCGCACCTGAAACCTCGTCCATGGCCTTGATGGTGGCCTCACGTGGCGGCAGATGCTCTGTTGTCATTATTCGTTCCACGTTTTCGATAACAACGATGGCGTCGTCAACAACGATACCGATGGCGAGCACCAGACCGAACAACGTCAGCGTGTTTATCGAGAAGCCGAGCACATACATCCCCGCAAAGGTGCCGATAACGGATACCGGAACCGCAAGGCAGGGAATGAGTGTTGCACGCCAGTTCTGCAGGAACAGATAGATGATGGCGAACACCAGCAGAAATGCTTCGAACAGGGTGTGCACCACTTCTTCAACGGAAATGCGCACGAAGGTCGTGGTATCATATGGGATGGCGTAGTTGATACCGTCGGGGAGACGCGTGGCCACTTCCTTCATCTTTGCCGTCACAAGGTCACCCACTTCCAGCGCGTTGGCACCGGGAGAGAGGTAGATACCAAGGGCAACGGAAGGACGGCCCGACATCTTGGCGCGCAGCGAGTAGCTGTTTGCACCGAGTTCCAGACGCGCAACATCCTTGAGACGCAGAATGGTGCCGTCGGAATTGGCGCGCAGGATGATCTCGCCGAACTGCTCGGCGTCGGTCATACGGCCCTGCGTGGTCACGGTGTAGCTGAGCTCAACGGGAGAAGACAGCGGGTCACGGCCGATGGCACCGGCCGCGAACTGCGCGTTCTGCTCCTGAATGGCTGTGGCAATGTCCGCCGGAGTCAGCCCCAGCTGGGCAAGACGGTCCGGCTTGAGCCACACGCGCATGGCGTAATCCTGCGAACCGAACACCGCGGCATCGCCCACACCGGGCAGACGCTTGAGTTCGTCAATGATGTTCACAAGCGCATAGTTGCTCATGAAAATGGTGTCATACCGGCCGTCTGCAGAGGTGAGCATGACAACCTGCAAAAGGCTGGAAGACTTCTTGCTGACGGTAACGCCCAGAGCGCGCACTTCCGCGGGCAGCGAGGCAAGCGCAGCCTGCACGCGGTTGTTCACGTTAATGGTGTTCTGGTCAGGCTCGGAGCCGACCTTGAAGGTCACCGTCAGGGTCAGGGTGCCATCACCGGAGTTTACCGAGCGCATGTAAAGCATGTCTTCAACACCGTTGATTTTCTGCTCAAGCGGCGCGGCAACTGTCTGCGCGATGACTTCGGCGCTGGCACCGGGGTAGGATGCCGAAACGCTTACTTCGGGAGGTACGATTTCAGGAAACTCCGCCACGGGCAGCACCCGCATGGAGAGTGCCCCCGCCAGCACGATGACCAGCGAGACCACCGTGGCGAAGATGGGACGTGTTATGAAAAAACGGGAAAACATACGCAATCTCTCCCTTAGTTTGCAGAGCTTGCGTTATCGTTCTTCTCCGCAACCTTGCCGGAGTCCTGGGCCTTTGCGCCGTCTTCGGAAGGCAGAATCATGACGGGCGCGCCGGGGCGCACCTTCATGATGCCGTCGGCAACGACACGCTCACCGGCCTGAAGGCCGCCTTCAACAATAAAGCCGCTTGCAACGGTCTGTCCCAGCTGGACGGGACGGATGCTCGCCACGCTCTTGTCGTCGATGACATACACCATGGGGCCTTTCTGGCTGAACAGAATCGCGCGTTCAGGAACTACCAGCGCATCCTTGTAATACGCGCCTTCAAGCCGCACGCGGACAAACTCGCCGGGCAGCACAAGCGCATCGGCATTGGACACTTCGGCACGGGCGCGGATGGAACCGGTTGCGGGGTCCACGTACCTGTCTTCAAAGTTCATCTTGCCGGTTTCGCCATACACGCTGTTATCGGACAGCGTCAGACGCACGGTGTAGCCGTCAGCGGGAATCACAACCTTGCCTTCGCTGGCAAGACGGCGAATCTGCATGGATTCAGTGCCGGGTATGGCAAAGTTCACATACAGGGGATTCAGTTGGGTGATGGTGGTCAGCAGGCTGCCCGCGGAGTCGGTGGTAACAAGGCTGCCCTCGGAACGGGTTTCCTGACTGGTAATGCCGGAAATGGGGGCGCGCACCTGCGTGTACCCAAGATTCAGCTGATCAGACTGCAGCTTTGCTTCTGCCGCAGCCACTTCTGCCTTGCCGGAATCGAACGCGGCAAGGGCGTCGTCACGTTCCTTGGCGCTGACAACGCCACGGGCGTAAAGATCAGCGATTCGCCGGTATTCAAGACGCGCCTGCTCAAGCTTGGCTCTCAGGCTGGCAAGCTCGCCGCCTGCCTGTGCGGAAGATGCGCGGTACTGTTCCGGATCAAGCAGAAACAGCACGTCACCCTCGCGAACATAAGAACCTTCATGATAGGTGCGCTTGAGCAAAAGCCCCTGCACCCGCGCGCGCACTTCAACAGAGCGGGAACCTTCCGTCTGTCCTACATATTCAAAAAAGACCGGAACGTCGGCACGTTCCATAGTAATGGCCTTCACGGGAACGGCAGGAGCACCGTTTGCCGCCTGCGCGCTTGCGTCCTTTTCCTCACCGCAACCGGCAAGGGAAAGAACGAGGGCAGCAAGGCACATCATCTGAAAAGCTCGTGAAATAAACGTCATATGAACCTCTCGACTGTTGGTATCGAAATAATGCCATCAAAAACTATTAGCTTGCTAATTATTGCTGAAGACAAATGCATCATCCCCCTGCCCGTGTCAAGCGACCACTCAACTTGTTAACAGTGTTTTACAAGTCCTCAGCTTTCGCTTGTGTCAAACCATGACCAAGACGCTCATACTAAATCATAACATTGCTGAATCAATGATTTTTAATCCAAACACTGTGTCATATACGCATGAAGGAAAGTGTTTTTGTATCACCCAATTCAATGCGTTATTGGTGCATGAATAGAAAATTCCGTCCACCAGCCGGCAATCATGCGGGCAGGGGCGGAAAAGGATGTGAAGGAAGTATGGAAACAGTGTTACGTCCCGCAACCGGAGAGGCTTTCGGCCTCCCCTTTACCGGACTCGGACACGACCTTGCCCCCGCTGTCGCCCGCGCCGCTCTGCTTGAGTGGAAGGTGATACCGGTCATGGCCGTGCTGCATCCGAATGCGTCGGGTCTGCGCCCGGCCCGTCCGGAGACGTTGCCCGCAGTTGCCGGATTCGGGCTTCTCGTGGCGTTAGGCCGCGAGATTCGGGGACGCTAGAAACGCACCATCCAATCCCAAGGAGGCATAATGCCAGTCTCACGCAGACAATTCCTCAAACTCACGGCCGGAGCAGCCACCGCCAGCGCGTTCGGCGGGCTGGGTCTGAGTCTCTCCCCCACCGTGGCACAGGCGCAGTTGCTCAAACTGCACTGGGCCAAGCAAACGACCTCTGTATGCTGTTACTGTGCCGTTGGTTGCGGCCTTATCGTGCATACCGCCAAAGACGGCCAGGGTCGCGCCATCAACGTTGAAGGTGATCCCGATCATCCTATCAACGAAGGCGCTCTCTGTGCCAAGGGCGCTTCCATCTGGCAGCTTGCGGAAAACGACCGCCGCCCCGCCACCCCTCTCTACCGTGCTCCCTACAGCAACGAATGGACGCCCGTATCGTGGGAATGGGCCTACGAGCAGATCGCCAAGCGCGTCAAAAAAACCCGCGATGAATCTTTCCAGCTGAAGAACGAAAAGGGTGAACCGGTCAACCGCACCGAGGCCATTGCCTCTGTCGGCTCTGCCGCCATGGATAACGAGGAATGCTGGATCTACCAGAGCTTCCTCAGATCACTCGGCCTGGTGTTCATAGAACATCAGGCACGTATCTGACACAGCGCAACTGTTGCGGCTCTGGCAGAGTCGTTCGGACGCGGTGCGATGACCAACCACTGGATCGACCTCAAGAACAGTGATTGCATTCTGATAATGGGCAGCAACGCTGCCGAAAACCACCCCATTTCCTTCAAGTGGGTGCTTAAGGCCAAGGACAAGGGCGCAACCCTTATCCATGTGGACCCCCGTTTCACGCGTACTTCCGCAAAGTGCGACATGTATGCCCCCATCCGCTCTGGTGCGGACATTCCGTTCCTTGGCGGCATGATCAAGTACATTCTCGATAACGAAATGTACTTCAAGGACTACATCGTCAACTACACCAACGCAGCCTTCATTGTCGGCAAGGACTACAAGTTCAAGAACGGACTTTTCTCCGGTTTCGACCCCAAGAAGGCTTCGTACGACAAGACCAAGTGGAATTTCGAAATGGATGCGGACGGCGTGCCCAAGCGCGACGCTACGCTCAAGGACCCCCGCTGCGTCTTCAACCTGATGAAGGAACACTACAAGCGCTACACGCTTGACAAGGTTGCCTCTGTCACCGGCACCCCCAAGGAAGATATCCTCAAGGTTTACAAGGCTTTTGCTGCCACCGGCAAAAAGGACAAATCCGGCACCATCATGTACGCCATGGGCTGGACTCAGCACACCGTGGGCGTGCAGAACATCCGTGCCATGTCCATGATCCAGCTGCTGCTGGGCAACATCGGCGTGGCTGGCGGCGGTGTGAACGCACTGCGCGGCGAATCCAACGTGCAGGGTTCCACCGACCAGTGTCTGCTGGTGCACATCATTCCCGGGTATCTGGCCACCCCCAACTCCAAGTGGGCGAGCCTTGCGGACTACAACAAGAACAACACCCCCGCCTCCAAGGACCCCATGTCCGCCAACTGGTGGGGCAACAAGCCCAAGTATCTTGCCAGCCTGCTGAAGGCCATGTATCCGGCGGCATCGCTGGATGAAGCCTACAACTGGATGCCCAAGCTGGACGGCCACAAGCCCATGTCCAACTACTACTGGCTCTCGCTCTTCGACAAGATGACGCACGGCCAGTTCAAGGGCTTCTTCGCATGGGGCCAGAACCCCGCCTGCGGCGGCGCGAACGCCAACAAGACCCGCGAAGCCATGGGCGAGCTGGACTGGATGGTGAACGTAAACATCTTCGACAACGAAACCGCATCGTTCTGGAAGGGTCCCAAAATGGAACCCGGAAAGATCAAGACGGAAGTATTCTTCCTGCCCTGCGCGGTTTCCATTGAAAAGGAAGGTTCCGTTACCAACTCCGGCCGCTGGATGCAGTGGCGCTACGCCGGTCCCAAGCCCTTTGCGGAAACCAAGCCCGACGGCGACATCATCCTTGAACTCATGGAAAAGATCCGTGAACTCTACCGCATGGAAGGCGGCGCGTTCCCCTTCCCCGTCACCGGCCTGAACACCGGCGACTGGCAGAACGAGCACGGGCACTTTGATCCGCACAAGGTTGCCAGGCTGATCAACGGCTACTTCCTCAAGGACAAGGAAATCAAGGGCAAGCTCTACAAGAAGGGCGAGCAGGTTCCCACCTTCGCCTTCCTGCAGGACGACGGCTCCACCTGTTCCGGTAACTGGCTCTACTGCGGTTCTTACACCGACAAGGGCAACATGGCTGCCCGCCGCGACAAGACCCAGACCCCCGAGCAGGAAAAAGTGGGCCTCTATCCCAACTGGGCATGGTGCTGGCCGGTAAACCGCCGCATTCTGTACAACAGAGCCTCTGTCGACCCCAAGGGCGTTCCCTACGCACCAGACAAGGCAGTCATCAGCTGGCAGGACGGCAAGTGGGTGGGCGACGTTCCGGACGGCGGATGGGACCCGGGCACCAAGCATCCCTTCATCATGCAGAAGCACGGCTACGGCCAGATATACGGCCCCGGCCGTCAGGAAGGCCCCTTCCCGGAACACTACGAACCGCTGGAATGCCCCGTGAAGGAAAACCCCTTCTCGCCGCAGCTGCATAACCCCACCGCGTTCAAGATCGCCGGTGAAGATCGTGCCGTATGCGACCCGCGCTTCCCGTTCGTGGGTACCACCTACCGCGTTACCGAACACTGGCAGACCGGTCTCATGACCCGCTTCCAGGACTGGCTTGTTGAAGCTGAACCGCAGCTCTTCTGCGAAATCAGCGAAGAACTCGCAGCCCTGCGCGGTATTGAAAACGGCGAGCATGTCAAGGTATCGAGCCTGCGCGGCGAACTGGACTGCGTGGCCATCGTGACCAAGCGCATCAAGCCCTTCAAGGTGCTTGGCAATGAAGTACACATGGTAGGTCTGCCCTGGCATTATGGCTGGGTAACCCCCAAGAACGGCGGAGATTCCGCCAACCTCCTCACCCCCTCCGTGGGCGACCCGAACACCGGTATTCCGGAAACTAAGGCGTTCATGGTTGACGTGAGAAAGAAGCAGGGAGCGTAAGCCATGGCTAAGAAGTTCTTCATCGACCTTACCCGTTGTACGGCATGCCGTGGCTGTCAGATTGCCTGCAAGCAGTGGCACAAGCTGCCCGCAGAAGAAACCATCAACTGGGGTTCTCACCAGAACCCGCGCGACCTGTCGTTCATCACCTACAAGCTGGTACGCTTCACGGAAATCGTGAAGGACGGCAAGGTGGACTGGCTGTTCTTCCCTGAGCAGTGCCGCCACTGCATGGAACCGCCCTGCAAGGGGCAGGCGGATCTGGATGACGAACGCGCTGTCCTTAAGGACGAGCTGACCGGCGCAGTCATCTTCACCGAATACACCAAGCTGGTGGACGGTGAAGGCGTACGCAGCGCTTGTCCTTACGACATTCCGCGTGTTGATCCTGAATCCAAGATCATCTCCAAGTGCGACATGTGTCTGGACAGGGTGCACAATGGCATGAAGCCTTCCTGTGTTCTCTCCTGCCCCACCGGCACCATGAACTTCGGCGAAGAAGATGAAATGATGGCACTGGCGGAAGAACGCCTTGCCACCGTGAAGAAACAGTATCCCGAAGCCGTTCTGGGCGATGCCTTTGACGTGCGCGTGGTTTACCTCTTCCAGCAGGACCCCACGGCGTACTTTGAAAAGGCCGTGGCCGATGCCAGCCCGCAGTACATGAACCGCAAGCAGATGTTTGCGCGCATCATGGGCAGAAACACCCGCAAGGCATAGCGCCCTTCGATGCTGTTGCCCCGGACGCGTGACCATGGAAGGTGTTGCCATGAAACATGTTCCCTCGGAACGTGCTGATAGAACACCGGAACTGCTGAACAGCTGAATAGCTAAAACGGTCCGGCGGATTTCTCCGCAAAAAGAAATCCGCCGGACACAAATTTCACCTTCCGATCCGCCGTTTTCCAAGGGGACGGAAGAATGCCGGGGCGCTCCCCGCGCCTTGCGCATGCATATTGTTTGTTTCGCCTCACCCTGCGAAACGGCATCTCCGACGCTCTCGGAGTCACATCCCTGCCGCCTGCGTTTCACCCGCGCAGGCGGTTTTTCATACCCCCGCCAACCGCATACAATCTGCGCATGGCACGCCGCATTCTGCCCGCATAGTGCCCGCGCCCTGTCTGCATCCGGCGGCTCTCTTCCCATCCGGCATGAAATAGTGCTAGGTTTGCCCATACAACCACAGGAGAACACACATGAAAGCTGTCGGCATAGTTGGCTACAAGAAATCCGGTAAAACCACCCTCACAGCGAAGCTGGCCGATGCGCTTGAAGCACGCGGCCGCACCGTCGCCATTGCCAAATTCACCCACCACGGCCTCGACAAGGACGGAACCGACACCGCAACCTTTGCAGCCCCGAACAGAACCGTCATCGGCCTCGGCCCAGATGAAACCGCCATATTCTGGGGCGGAAAACGCTATCTCATCGATTTGCTCCCCCTTGCACAGGCCGATATCCTGCTCGTTGAAGGTGGCAAGGACCTCACCTGGCTGCCCCGCATACTCTGTCTGAAATCCGCATCGGAAGCGGAAGAACTCGACCGTGGGCTCGCCCTTGCCACCTATGGCGATGTGGCTGCGCCCTATCTCAAGTCCTTCCGCGAAGACACCATGGATAAACTGGCCCAGTTGGTGGAAGAGCGCGCCTTCATGCTTCCCGGTCTGGACTGCGGTGCCTGTACTGCCGCCACCTGCGAAGGCATTGCCAAGTCCATAGTCAAAGGCAAGGGGACCATACGTGACTGCAAGAGCGTGAACACAGACGGCTTTTCTGTCACCGTGAACGGAGCTCCCATCGGGCTGAATCCCTTTGTGGAACGCATCATCCGCTCCAGCATCACCGGCATGCTGAGCGAGCTGAAAGGCTATGCCCCCGGTGAAGTGGTCATCACCCTCAAGAACTAAGCATCCCCCCGCAACAAAAAGGGAGGCGTTTCCGCCTCCCTTTTCATTTATCTGTCCGCCTGAACCCGCTGAACCCTGCGCAGATTCAGCAGCTCCACACCAAGGCTGAAGGCCATGGCGAAATAGATGTAGCCCTTGGGTACATGCACGCCCGCCCCTTCACCCACCAGCGTGAAGCCCACGAGAAGGAGAAAGGCCATGGCCAGCATCTTGAACGAAGGATGCGCCGTGACAAACTCGCCGATGGGTTTTGCCGCAAACAGCATCAGCCCCACCGAGGCAATGACCGCCAGCATCATGATGGGCAGATGCTCGACAAGCCCCACCGCCGTGATGACGGAATCCAGCGAAAAGATGATGTCCAGCAGCACGATCTGCACAATGGCCGCCGGGAAATTGGAAGCTCTGGGCGCCGTTTCGCTATGCGAATTCTCCATTTCGTGATGGATCTCCATGGTGGCCTTGGCCAGCAGGAACAGACCACCCGCAAGCAGGATGATGTCACGGCCGGATATGCCCCTGCCAAGCACCTCGAAGAGAGGCTCGGTAAGCGACATAACCCACGAGATGGAGGCCAGCAGCAGAAGACGCATGCCCATGGCCAGAATCAGGCCCAGCCTTCTGGCCTTGTCCCGCTGCGAAGCGGGAAGCCGTGATGTGACAAGGGAAAGAAAGACGATGTTGTCGATACCGAGCACAATCTCAAGCGCGGTAAGCGTAAGAAAGCCGACCCATGCATGGGGATCGAGCATCCATGTGAACATGAAACATTCCTGAAGCGGACGGGGGGCAAAGTCCGAGAAGCTGTCGGGCGGTCCGTGCGCCTTTCATCTTCCAGGTCTTGCCAAGGCCATCCCGCATGCGCCAGAGCCGAACGGCCCGAGATTGTTGGTACATGCTTTCCGGCTCATGCCGGAAACGGCTACTCCCCTGTGGTGAGGGAGTAATTATTTACACGAACAGCCCCCTCGTCAAGGGGAAAACCCGCATACTTTTTGTCCCACAAAACCGGATACAAAGCGCTATTGCTGAAAATAATAGTACCACCGTACTTGCGTATCAAAAATTGTTTGTGTAAACAAACGAAAAGATCGGGCACGTGGCAAGTCGCTCGCGACGCACGGCAGGCGCGCCGCACGAACGCACACACAACCGCACCAAACGGGATACGCATGTACTTCAAGAACTACGACAATACTATCCATTTCGAAATCATGGTCCGTATAGCCAAGGCCTTCCATAGTGACGACTTTGAAGCTGCCGTAGACAGAATCCCGCAGGAAATGCGTCCGCGTTCTCCCAAAAGCTCGCGTTGCTGTATCTACCGTGACCGCGCAATCATCAAATACCGCTGCATGGCCACCCTCGGGTTTGCCATTGAGAACGAAGAAAACGAACTGAAGCCCCTTTCCGCCTACGCCCGCGAAGCATTGGAACGCGACAGCGTGCGGGGTAACATGATCACCTTCATAGATGAAGCTTGCAACGGCTGCGTGCGCACCCATTACGAGGCCACCAGCGCATGCCGTGGCTGCCTGGCAGAAGCCTGCGTGCAGCACTGTCCCAAAGATGCCGTGCAGGTGATTAACGGCAAGTCCGTGATCGACCCTGAGAAGTGTATCAAGTGCGGCAAGTGCATGGACGCCTGCCCGTATCACGCCATCGTCTACATTCCCATTCCCTGCGAGGAATCCTGCCCCACAGGAGCCATTTCAAAGGACGTGAGCGGCAAGGAAGTCATCGACTACTCCAAGTGCATCTTCTGCGGCAAGTGCCTGGCAGCCTGTCCGTTCACCGCCGTGCTTGAGCGTTCGCAGATGGTTGACGTGATGCAGCGGATGAAAAACGGAAAATCCATGGTTGCCATGATCGCACCGGCCATCGCGGGCGAGTTCAACGCCAGCATGAAGCAGCTTGCAACCGCGCTGCGCCGTATAGGTTTCAGCGACGTGGTGGAAGTGGCCGCAGGCGCGGACATCACCGCACGCCGCGAGGCAGACGAATTTATCGAACGCATGGAGCACGGCGCGTCTTTCATGACCACCTCGTGCTGCCCTGCCTATACCGAGCTTGTGCGCAAGCATGTTCCCGAGCTTGCCCCCCACGTTTCCGACACCCGCACCCCCATGCACTACACCGCACGGATGGTGAAAGAGCGTGATGCGGAAAGCTGCACCGTCTTTGTGGGTCCCTGCGTTGCCAAGCGGCACGAAGGCACCAATGACGAATACGTGGATCACGTACTGACCTTTCAGGAACTGGAAGCCATGTTTCAGGCACACGGCATCGTGATTGCCGAATGCGAAGAAAGCGAATTCGGCATAGCCGGATGTCGCGAAGGTCGTAGCTTCCCCGTGAGCGGCGGGGTAACGGCCGGAATCCGTTCCATGATCAACGAGCGAGCGGAGATTCTTCGCCCCACCATCGTGGATGGCCTTACCTCCAAAACGCTCAAGGAACTCAGAAATTTTGTCAAAAAAGGCGCACCCGGCAACTTTGTGGAAGTCATGGGATGCGAGGGCGGCTGTGTGGCCGGTCCCGCAACCGTAGTACCCGCCCGCAAAGCCGCCAAGAAGTGCACCGAATACGCATTATCCAGTCCGAGCGCTCTCAGCGTCGAGAGAGCCAGCGACTGATCCACAAAGAGAGACAACGGAGTTTGCCCACTCCGAGTTTGATCATGCCTGCAAACTGTTCTCTCAAGCCCACTGGACC
This sequence comes from Desulfovibrio subterraneus, assembly GCF_013340285.1. Classification (NCBI taxonomy): domain Bacteria; kingdom Pseudomonadati; phylum Thermodesulfobacteriota; class Desulfovibrionia; order Desulfovibrionales; family Desulfovibrionaceae; genus Desulfovibrio; species Desulfovibrio subterraneus. The sequence goes on from NZ_BLVO01000004.1 coordinate 120,983, forward strand.
GGGGCCAGCCCACGTCCCCGGTCCGAATTTCCCCTTCTGCGGGGGCGGCATAACACTCCTATAGCACCCCCCTTCCCCAGCCGTCCCCGCAGAAATCCAGGCACCCCACAGGAGTTCTGCATGCACCACAGCACCCGCCATCTGCCCGATTTCATAGATAACAGCCGCATTGAAAACGCCCTTTCAGACACAGGGTTCAGTGACGATTCGGTTGCCATACGGGACATACTCGCCAAGGCTGATGCCAAGGCAGGTCTCAGCATGGAAGAGGCGGCATGCCTGTTGAAAACGCAGAACCCGGAATCCGTGCAGGCCATTCTGGAAACAGCTTCGCGCCTCAAAAAATCCATCTACGGCAACCGTCTTGTCCTTTTCGCTCCCCTTTACGTTACCAACGAATGCTGCAACCGCTGCCTGTACTGCGGTTTTCAGGACACCAATGCGCAGCTTGAACGCCGCACGCTGACGGATGAAGAACTGCGCGAAGAAGTGCGCATTCTGGAATCGCAGGGGCAGAAACGCCTGCTGCTGGTCTACGGCGAGCACCCCACGCTGGGGGCGGAATGGATGGCCCGGACCATGCGCACGGTCTATGAAACAAGCTCCGGCGATTGCGGCCAGATACGCCGTGTGAACGTGAACTGCGCCCCGCTTTCCGTGGAAGGGTTCCGCACCCTCAAAGCAGAGGGCATAGGCACCTACCAGTGTTTTCAGGAAACCTACCACCGCCCCACCTATGCGGCCATGCACCTGCGCGGCCCCAAAAGCGACTACCTGTGGCGGCTCTATGCCCTGCACCGCGCCATGGAAGCAGGCATTGACGACGTGGGCATAGGCCCCCTTTTCGGCTTGTACAATCCCGATTTCGAGGTGCTCGCCACGCTCAACCACGCAGCGCAGCTGGAAAAGGATTGCGGCGTGGGTCCGCACACGGTTTCCTTCCCCCGTCTGGAACCTGCCCTTGGAGCGCATGTTGCCAGCCGCCCGCCGCATGCCCTTTCCGACTCCCATTTCACGCGCATAGTGGCCGTGCTGCGCCTTGCGCTGCCCTACACGGGACTCATTCTTTCCACACGGGAATCCGCAGAGCTGCGGACCAGACTCATCGAGGTGGGCGTATCGCAGATATCCGCAGCCTCGCGCACCTATCCCGGCGGCTATGCCGATGCGGAAAAGGCCACAAAGAGGTCATGCTCCTGCAGCAATGCGGACTCACACAGCCAGAACACGCCGGAGCAGAACCACGTGCATGCAACCGGGAAACCGGAAGCCCAGCAATTTGCCACCGGCGACCACCGCACGCTGGATGAAGTGGTTCACGACATTGTGGCCAACCACGGCTACCTGCCCTCATGGTGCACGGCCTGCTACCGCGCAGGGCGCACCGGCGACCATTTCATGGACCTTGCGAAGACAGGGGGCATACAGAAGTTCTGCCACCCTAACTCTCTGCTCACCTTTCAGGAATACCTGCTGGATTACGCCACCGCGCAGACACGCGAGGCGGGTGAACGACTCATCGCCGCAGAGCTGGCCGGACAGCCGGAATCGCGCCGCCTGAAATTACAGGCAATGCTGGAACGCATCCGCAACGGCGAACGGGATCTATATATCTAGGCGGCTTCATCTTTCCGGCCGGACATGAGGGAATCAATCTCCAACGGGTCGCTGGCTTCACTGTTGCGCACGAGCGATATGGCATCGTTGGCGCACTGAAAACGGCACACTCCGCAGCCCATGCATTCTGCGGCATCCACAACCGCAGTACCCCCATCCATGTGTATGGCGCTGAACTGGCATTTCTTCGCGCATTTGCCGCAGCCCACACAGCGTTCCGCATCCACCGTTGCAAGGTAGCCCGAGGATTCCAGCATGGGCACGCCGTTGAAATGCGCCCGCATGGCCCCGCAACAGCATGAGCAGCAGTTGCATATGGCGTAATAGCGGCCGAGCACCGCCTCCTTGAAAAAGGCGTGCGTCACATGCCCCCTGCGGTTTTCTTCCTCTATCACACGTACAGCCTCGTCCGGCGTTACCCGACGGGTCTTGTCCGGGTGATGCTCCTCCACAAAGGTCACGAACGGCTCACCCACGATCATGCACACATCCAGCGGCAGGCAGGGATTCTCGCTGTTCACGCGGCATGGGCAATCGAACAAAACAATATGGTCGGGATGTTCAAGGATAAGGTCCTTGGCCGAGGAATACGGCAGCACCTTCTCAAGATTGGGGAGTGCTATGCTCCGCTTTACCATTATCAGCTTGCGGGCTGATTCGGTGCGCAGCACCTTGCCGTGGTAGGTATCCGCAAATCCGCCGGTCCCTTTAGGTGAGGCAAAGTCGCTCTCCTTCCACAAACCAAGGCGGTCCGCTATCCAGCAAAGCGGTTCGCTGAGATAGCGCGACAGGGGATGATGGCCCTTGCCTATCCCAATGTAAAAATAGGGAAAACGCAGGTAGAAGTAGCCGTGCAGGAACTCCGCAAAGGAAAAATCCTCCTTCTTGCGAAACTCTCTGTACAGCTGCACGGTGGAAGGATGGGCTATGTGCTCAAGAACCCGTTCAAACTGCAGCATGGGTGTTGCCTCCTTTCGTGCCGTGTGGTCCCGGTTGCGGACGAAAGGACATGACGGGATCATACACCATTCCGTCAACGGGTGACAACCACCTGATGAAATCCCGACCGGTGCACCGGTCAGTATTCTGATCGAATGTCGAGGGAATATCCTGAGCTATACGGAATCAGCCGTCGTTGCGGCTCCGTCTGTATCCGTGGGGAAAGCCGGGGTCATAGAGCTTGGAAAAACGGGCAGAACCGTCTTCACCCGGCAGCACAAGAAACACGGTCTGGCGATGCAGCCCATGTTCGCGCACGGCCTCAAGCATACCGCCTATGGTGGTGTGTACTAGCTTCTGCTCCGGCCAGCCCACACGATAGGCCACAATAACGGCCACAGTATCTTCCAGCCCGCCCGCGCGCAGTTCATCCACTATGCCCTGCGGGTTGGCCGCGGAAAGATAGATGGCCATGGCGCACCTGTGGCGGGCCAGATCGCGGAGCTTTTCCGTATCGGGAACGGGCGTGCGCCCTTCCAGCCGGGTGATGATGAAGGATTGAGAGAGATCGGGAACCGTCAGCGAGGTGGACGAGGCAGCAGCGGCAGCAAACCCTGCGGTCACCCCGGGTACCACCGCATGGCGGATGCCTTCTGCATCCAGAAGATGCATCTGCTCGCGTATGGCCCCGTAGAGAGAAGGATCGCCCGTATGCACGCGGGCCACCATGCCGCCCGCCGCAACTGTGCGCATGATGCAGGCATGGGTTTCTTCAAGGTTCATGGGGGCGGAATCCACAACCAGCGCATCGGCACGGGCATGGGCAACAACCGCTTCGGGAACAAGCGAACCCGCATACAGCACAAGGTCGGCCTCGGCGATGAGTCGCTGTCCTTTCACGGTAATCAGCTCAGGGTCTCCCGGCCCTGCGCCTATGAACCAAACCTGAATCCGCTCCTCTCCCTGCGCACCGGTCGCGGCGCCCTGCTCATGAACCTGCATTAACTTTCCTGTAATATTTCTCGGTAATGGAATCTATGGTGCCGTCGTGGTGCATCTGCAAGAGAATCTTGTCCAGTTTTTTGCGCACATCCGTCAAGTTGGACAGACGGGAAAAAGCAATATACGAGGGAATTTTATCTCCGACAGGCCCCAAGGCATACAGTTTGTCCGCGAATCCGGCCTGTTCTGCAAGATAAATGGCCACATCCCGCTCCAGAGGTGCCACCTGCACCTTGCCGGCAGCGACCGATTCCATGAGCTCCGCCAAAGTATACATCTCTATCTGTCGCGGAAATAAGCCGCTGCGCAAAGCTTCGTCCACGACCGGCCCGTAACTGTAGCTGAGAACCACGCCCACGGTCTTTCCGGCAAGGCTGCGCATATCCCCTTTCCACTTCAGCGAAGCATCTGTGGTGAAAAAGTAGACGTGATCATAAAACATCTCATTGGTGCAGAAATCGAAAATCTCGCTCCGCTCCTGCGTCCAGTAGATGTTGACGATGGCGTCCGCTCCGCCGTTCTTCACCAGATACATGGCACGGGACCACGGAACCGTTTTGAGTTCAAAATCGATATCCGCGCGGCGCATGGCCTCCGCAACAATATCCACCGCTGCTCCGGTTGCCCCCAGAGGTACCGATGGAGTGCGCACTATCTGCGGCGGAAATTCCGGCGCAACAAGAACAATTTTTTCAGCCTGTACAGGGAGGCAAAAACACATGACTAACACAAGAGTAAGGAATCCGGTCAGCCGCCTCATACGTCCCCTCCGCTCTCCCGTGAGCAATTTCAGCCGCCCGCTCAAAGCCTTTATGCCCGTCCGGAGACGGGCATAAAGGCTTTAAACGCAGAGCCTTATTTATCTGATTTGTCCTGATGCCCGTAATATTTCCGTTCCCACAACGCAATGTCTCCATTCTCCCGCATGGCCCGAAGAACCTCATCAAGCCTGTCCCGCAGCTGCTGCAGGTTGCGCTTTTTTGAAAAAGCCACATAGGAAGGCACGCTTTCCACAATGGGGTTCAGCGCAACAAGCATACCTTCTTTTCCGACGGATTTGGCCAGATAGCGGGCAACATCGCTGTCACTTAGAACAACATCAACATTCCCGTCCATTAGAGCATTGATGTTTTCCTGCATGCTATAGAATTCTATGATGTTAATTTCTCCGGAAACTTTGGCAGCATCCGCCCTGGCTCCGTGGCTGAACCCCAGAGCCACACCAAGACGTTTGCCTGCTATGCTCCTGAAGTCGCCATTCCATCCTATCGTTGTTCCGGCGCGGGCAAAGAGATACACCCTCTCGAAGAAAAGCGGCTCGGAACAATAATCCAGCACCTGTTGTCGTTCCGGCGTCATATACAGATTGATGACTCCGTCCACAACTCCCTGCTCGACAAGATACAGACTCCTCGCCCACGGGTAGACCTTAAGCGTGTAGGATACGCCCATCTTGTCCAGCGCAGCGGAAACGATATCCACCGACAGGCCGGAAGCCCCATGCGGGCTCGATGAATCTGCAAAGGAATGGGGCGGGTATTCCGGAACAACAAAGGAAAGCGGTTCCGCAGCTTCAGCGGTTCCCGCAACAAACAGCATGACAATCAGAAGTATCGGGAAGACACGCATTACGCACCTCCGGGCTTCTCCGCAGCGATGATGTATACGGGATTCTGCCCTTCCATGCGGAGGTCGCCCGCAAGAGGAACAGACACGGAAGACTGGATCATGGTTATATCCACCGCCCAGCCCTGTTCGGCCAGATACCGGCGGCAGCGTTCGAGGGTTCCCAGCAGAACACAATGGACGACAAGCCGTCCTCCCGGTCGAAGACGGGGGCAGACGACATCAAGCAGCGCGCCGTCCTTGCCGAGTCCGCCGCCGATAAAAATGCGGTGCGGATCGGGCAGTTCCTTGAGGCAGGCAGGCAAGGTGCCATGCACCACCTCCAGCGCCAACGCCCCGAACCGCTTGCGGTTTTCACGAATCATTCCCACGCGGTTGCCGTTGCGTTCCACGGCGTACACCTCTCCCGCCTGCAGCAGGGCACAGGCTTCTATGCCCAGTGAACCGCTACCGGCACCAAGGTCCCACAACACGTTGTCCGGAGCAAGGCGAAGGGCTGCAAGTCCGGCGGCACGCACCGGCCATTTGGTGATGAGCCCTTTGTCTGAAATATAGGCATCGTCCATGGTACCCAGAGCAAGGGGGTGTTCCGGGTTGCCTTTTCTTTCCAGCAGTACAAGGTTGAGGCGGGAAAAACTCTTTGTTGCCGCCTTGGCAAGCGGATAACGGTCAAAATGCTCATCTTCCGAACCGAGGTTCTCGAACACCCACATGGAGAACCATTCCGCGCCCTTATCAAGCAGGCGCTGCGCAATGGCGGCGGGTATATTCCGGTCGTCGGTCAGAATCGCAACCCAGTTACGCATGCGAAGCGCATTATAGAGCGGAACATAGTCGTCACGGCCGTGCAAAGAGACGCAAACCACCTCATGCCACGGCACCTTGGCCCGTGCGGCTGCGGCTTGCAGGGACGTGATATTGGGATAGAAATGCACTCCGTCGGGACCGAATTCATCCACAAGACGGGTACCAATGCCGAAGAAGAGAGGGTCGCCATCTGCCAGCACAACGATATCCCTTCCGGCTCCGTCGTGGGCGGCAATGTCGGCAAATACGGATTCAAGCGGTGCGGTTATGGCAATCTTGACAGCGGGATGATCTTCAAACATGACCAGCTGACGCTTGCCACCCACAAGTACCTCGGCACCGTCTATGACCCCCGAGTGCAGGTCGGGCAGAGCTTCCGAATCCACTCCCAGACCGACAACCTGAATCGGCATATGCACTTTCCCCTTTTGGCGAAGGAACTCGCCGGCTAAAAAAGCGGCCGCTCTCCGCCTACACTACGGCAAGCTGCCTGCCGTCAAAATCAAACACGTGCACTGTTACATGGGCCTTGTTTCCGGTCCAGTGCAGGGCGCATATCTTTGCGCGCTGCGCAACAGCCTTTACAATATGCTCCATGACACGGCCGTTTTCAATTATTTGCAATGCCTGCCGCGCGGTATTGGCCTGCTGCACCTCACGCGCAAGCTCTTCGGAGGCGCCCCCTTCACGGCACCAGCCGGCAAGCAGGGCAAAATCCAGCGACTCGGTGCGGGCATGCGTATAGGCATGTCCCTGCGCCAGTTTGACCAGCTTGCCGAAGAAGCATCCCCACGCAATACGCTCAAATCCCTTCCCCACGGCCTGCTCAAGTGAGAATGCCGCAAAATCCGCCGCCTGCACAAAGGCACGCTCCGGCCAGTCCGGATACTGCGCCATGAGCAGGCGTTCGCTGCGCCTGCCGGTGGAAAGACCTATGCCTGTGCAGCCCGCCGCGCGGGCCACATCCAGCCCCTGCGCTATGGTTGCCATCCACGCGCTGTGGCTGAAAGGCCGCACCGTACCCCGTGTGCCGAGAATGGAAATGCCGCCCATAATGCCGAGTCGAGCATTCATGGTATTTTTTGCCCGTTCTTCACCGTCCGGCACCGATATCAGCACGTCCACACCGCCCGTGTAGCCATACAGGGCGCACACCTCGCGCACACCCGCTGCAATCTGCTTGCGGGGTTCGGGGTTGATGGCGGCCTCGCCCACAGCTACGGGCAGACCGGGCAAGGTCACCCTTCCCACGCCCTTTCCGCCTTCCAGCGTTACCATGCCTTCAGCACCGGCAAGGCGCACTCGGGCCTGAATGACGGCCCCATGTGTGGCGTCGGGGTCGTCACCACCATCTTTCACTACTTCGGCAGTGGCACAGTGCTTCTCATCCTTGTTCAGAATGCTGCCGGCAATCTGTATATCCAGACGCGCCTGTTCCCCGCCCTGCTCAGGCGGAAAAGGCGGCAGGGGAACGTTCACGGTTTCCGGCGGGCTGCCGCCCAGCAGCAGATGCAATGCAGCCACCGCCGCAGCAGTTGCAGCGGTACCCGTGGTAAAGCCTTCGCGCAATCCGTCCGCACGGGCAGCATCGTTTTCTCTGATATCCATGATCGTGCCGAAACCTTGGCAAAGAGATTCAAAGAATGCCCCGGCAACTGCCGGAACCATCCCTCATGATTACTTGTTGATAGTGCGCCGCTGCGCGGACTGCTGCCCGGATATGCCCACCCATATGGCGAAAATGGCCATGCAGGCACCGAGCACACCGAGCGGCCCCGTGGGACGGTCGAACAGCAGAATGTCCCATATGAAGGAGAGTGTCGGCTGAATGAGCATGAGCAGTCCCGCCACGGCCGCTGGCAGCTTGGGCAGGGCTGAAGAAAGGAGCACCCAGCCCACGCCCTGACACAGCAGGCCGTAGGCGATAAGATAGCCGCCATCCTGCAATGTGGGAATGGCAAACGAAACATCGTGGAACTGGCTGGAAATACCGCTGAAAAGAGCCGTGCCCAGGGAAACCACTGCCATGTTCATGATGAGCGGCAACCGCCCGGCCACACCCTGCGAACGGCGAAGAGTGAGAATGTAGCAGGCATAGAACACGGCAGTGAGCAGACCGAATATCACACCGGGAATGGTGCCTTCGGGCAGGCCGCCCACATCCACACCAAGCAGCAGCCACAGTCCGCCTATGGCCAGCGGCAGTGCCATGATGAGGCGGAGCGATATCCGTTCCTTGAACACCACCGCGCCGATAAAGGCGAGAATGAAGACCTGAAAATTGCCGAGAATGGTCGCCAGCCCCGGCCCCACATAGAGGATGGAGCGATGCCACGCTTCAAGATCGAGCGTGAAGAAAAAGGCCGCGGCAAGCACTATGCCCCAGATGCCCCGTCCCACACGCAGGCGTTCGCCCCTTGCAAGGGCCAAAATCAACAGGGCCACGCCGCCGAAAAAAACGCGGTAGAAAACCGAGGTGCTGGGGCCGACATTGACCAGCTTAACGAACACTGCCGCAAAGCTGATCATGGTACCGCCCGCAAGCACTCTCAGCAGAGGGCCGAGCGGCAGCCTGTCCGTTGTGCTCTGCACAGCAGCATAGGGTACGGAGCCGGAACCGGCTCTGGATGAAGTTTTTTTCATTGAATAGATATAGTGCGCCCTGTACGGCGCTGACAACTGAAAAGATTAGAGAGCGCCTGCCTTGAGCAACGCATCGCGGGCATCCTGATGCTTGCCGCGCACCTCAAAGGCCCTTGCCAGCTCAAGCCACGCCGACTTGAGGTCCGGTCGCAGCGCCGCTGCCTGCCGGGCAAGCACCTCGGCGATTTCCGGATCTTCACCGCCATCCAGATACAGCTTGGCCATGAGCTGCAGGGCAAGTGCATCCTGCGGATTGTGGATGAGCGCCTGATGCAGGCATTCGCGAGCCTCGTCAAGCCGCCCCTGCCGCATGCACAGGCGGGCAAGGTGACGCTGCACCAGTGCCTGATTTTCTCCCAGCTTGGCGGCCTTGTTGTAATACTGGCGGGCAATACTGTATTTTTTCTCGCCCTCGGAGAGCTGTCCCAGCCTGATCAGCGCAAAGAAGTGCGAAGGATTCTGTTTGAGGCACTTGCGGTAAAATTCACGGGCCTCTTTCACTTCTCCCATGGTGTGACAAACGTTGCCAAGGTTATAGAGCGCCATCACATCCTTACGGTTGCGCTTGAGCGCCTCTTCAAACTGCTTGCGGGCATCCTGCGGCCTGCCGAGACCGGCATAACACACGCCGAGAGAATTCCACGCCATGGTGTTGCCGTCGTCTGCCAGCAGCGCACGCTTGTACTCCTCAATGGCCTCGAAGGTGTCCCCCTTCGAGAACAGCTTGTCCGCGCTGATGTTCAGCGCCACGGAATCCATGAGGCCCACCTTGGGCTTGGCGCACAGCATGGCATATTCCAGCGCCTTCAGGCAATTCTCAAGGCTGTCGGCCTTGCGGTAGCTGAGAAAGGGATGACAGGCCACACCGGCGGCGGATTCTATATGCAGCTTGGTATCCAGCGTTCCGCACAGGGTGGTGTAGAGTTCCAGCATCTGCGCCGGTGTCACGTTTGCATGGAAGTAGACAAGGGAATTGAGACCATAGCGCCCGCCCAGCACATCCGGCCCCAGGATGCTGCGGCACACCTCGGCGGATTCGGCAATGAGCTGCTCGGCATGCGAGGCGCGGTTGCCGAACGACCTGTCCGCACCGGTGAGGCGCAGCAGGGCCACGGCAAAGGTATCGCACTTCTCCCGCTCGCGGCTGAAGCGTGCCAGAAAATCCCTGTGGCGGAACAGCCCGGTAATCGGGTCAAGATGCGCCTCTTCCGAATCAGACGGCGCGGCAATGCCCTTTTCTTCCGGCATAAGCGTAATTCTGTCGCCCGGCTCGATTGCCCATGTGGGATCGCCAAGGTGCATGACCTCGGCCAAAGACTGCGTTTCACGAATCTCCATGAGCACGATCTCCCCCTTGTACATGGGGGCCTTGCCGCCGTTCTGCCCGTTGCCCCCGTTCTCGGGAACGGAAATCTTCCGGGAGTCATACTCCGTGGACCACACGGAATACCGGCCGCCTTCGCGGGCTCCCATGGAACGGCCAAGGCTGACCATCACCCTGCTCATGGGCATGGTTTCCAGCACCTTGCCCCCTTCCACCAGAATGCGGTTGTAGCCCATGACATATTCAAGGGCTTCGCCCACGCTCTTTTCGCCTGCTATGCCTGAGGCGATGCGGGCCTTTCTGAGCAGCAGACGCGCCTGTTCGCTTATCTCACGCTCGAAGAGATAGCCCTCGAAATCCTGCGGATAGGCAGCATAGCCCGCACAGGCGTTCACACCCACCTTGTCTTCAGTGAGTTCGTGCACAAGGCGCACGGCACGCAGTTCGCGCACAGCCTGTTTGGCCAGCTTGCGGCAGGCCGTGACCGTGCCGCCGGGAATGAAAACGGTAAATTCGTAGTCGCCGGTGCGGGAAACAAAGGCGGATTCAGGCGCACAGGCCACAAGGGTATCTGCCAGCATGACGGTCAGATCATCGGCAAAGATGAAACCGTAATCGCGGATGACATGCTTCATGGAATCGAAGGCAAAGGTCACCACGCCCATGCAGGCGTGATAGCCGCCCTGCACCGCAGAGGCGTTGATATCGCAGCAGCCGTCGCCCGCAGGGCGGAAGCATTCACGGATGAGTTCCACCTCGCGGCAGATGGCCTGCTTCAGGTACTGTCTGGAGAAAAGGCCCGTTGCGGGGTCCGTAATGCTCATCTTGTACAGATAGAGCTTTTCCAGTGCCTGTTCCGCAAGCCCGGGCAGCAGAGGCAGCATGCCCCGACGCCCGCGCAGACTTATCCCGCGGGCCACGAATACGCCGAGCATTCTGCCCTGCAACTGCAGAGGCAGCAGCAGCTTGCGGTCGCTGGGGTCCCATACGGCCTCGGCAGGCTGCTTGCCCTTGGGAAAATAGAGACTGTATGATTTGAAAGGAAGAAAACGGCTGACGGCCTCCGCAAGCAGATGGTCGTAAGTAATGAGGTCGTGCCGTGTCAGAGTGGTCCGCGTGCCGGTGAAAATGTCCTGTTGCGCCTTCATGCTGGAGGTATACATACACAGGCCGAAATTGGGAAGTACCTGCCTTGTCCTGCAGGGGCAGGCTTTGCCCCGTTCTCCCCCAAACCTTGCAACACCTGCGACGATGAGGTAGCTACTTTCTAGCCCTGTTGCACCTTACAAAATATTTTTCCCAAAAAACCCGGGGCCGCACAAAATTGCGACCAAGGAGCTGACATGAGCGCAGAAGCCATACTTGCCGCCATACAAGAGCGACGCAGCATACGCAAATATACCGATGAACCGGTTGCGGACGAGGCAGTGCGCGCCATTCTCGAAGCCGGACGCTGGGCCCCCAGCGGCATGAACAACCAGCCGTTCCGCTTTCTCGTGCTGCGCAGGGAAGACCCGCGCTTCGAAACGCTTTCCGGCCTCACCAAATACACGCACATCGTGAAAAGCTGCCCCGTGATGATTGCCCTGTTTCTCGACAAAAAGGCAACCTATCACGAGCACAAGGACCACCAGTCCGCCGGTGCCTGCATACAGAACATGATGCTGGCAGCACACGCGCAGGGGCTCGGCACCGTCTGGCTCGGCCAGATGATGAACAATGCCCCGCAGGTTCTTGAGGCGCTGCAGCTTTCGCCCGACGAGTACGAATTCATCACCGTCATCACCGTGGGGCACCCCGCTGAACCGGGCAAGGCCAACCGACACCCCCTCGATCATTACATGCTGGAGAAATTTTGATGCAGATAAAGACCTTTCCCCTCGGCCCGCTGGAAACCAACTGCCACCTTGCATGGCATAACGGACTTGCCGTGGCCGTTGACCCCGGCGGAGACCCTGCCCGCGTCATTACCTTTTTGCAGCAGAATAACCTCAAGCTCACCCATATTCTGAACACGCACCTGCATTTTGACCACATATACGGCAATCAGGCACTGCACGAGGCCACGGGCGCGCCCATTCTCGCCTGCAGCAAGGATGCCTACATGCTCGATTCCGAGCTTGGCAGCGGCGGCATGTGGGGCTTTCCCAAGGTAACGCCCTTTGCCTTCGAATCCATCGAAGAAGGTGCAAGCAGCTTCATGGGTCTGCCCTGCACAGTGCTGCACACCCCCGGCCACACACCGGGCAGCCTCTCCTTCCATTTCCCGGACGCAGGCGCCGTATTCGTGGGCGACCTGCTCTTCTATCGCTCCATCGGCCGCACTGATTTCCCCGGCGGCAGCATGGACGACCTGAAGGATTCGGTCATACGCAAGATTTTCCCGCTCCCCGGCGAAACGGTGGTCTATTCCGGACACGGGCCCGTGACTTCCGTACAGGATGAAAAACTGAACAACCCCTATTTAACGGAATTCGTCAGGTAGACACCATGCAGGAGATTCCGCACACACCCGCCGGAAACGGCGGACCGATCGACCTGCGAAACAAGTGCTGAGGCGTGAGCCTGGAGATAAGTTGGTATCTCCGATTTCACAGGGGCGATACAATCACCTTTCTCGTCGGCGACAATGCGATGGGGCAGGTAGAACACGCCCTGTACATAGAAACCGGCTGGAAGTTTTCCGCCAGCCCCGCGGCGGAAGAATCGGGCGGCCTGCGCGTTGTGATGACCCGCAAAAATGCCCGGGGCTAGCCGCACCGCGCAGCATGCAGCGGCTGTAACAACCAAGGCAACATCATGACGAACAGTGTTTCCCTATCCGCAACGCAGACCGATGGCTTTCCCATCGTTGCCATATCATGCAGTCCCCGCGCCGGTGGAAACAGCGATCAGGCGTGCAGGCTGTTCATGGAAGGGGTCTCTGCGGCAGGCGGTACATCCAAACTGGTACTGCTGCGCCATTACGACGTGCACCACTGCGTATCCTGTCAGCGCTGCGAGCACGACCCGGCAAAGGCCTGCTATCTCACCGAAAAGGACCAGAGCAACGAGCTTTTCAGCTTCATGCTGACTGCTCCGGTGGTGTTCTTCGCCTCACCCGTATACTTCTATCACGTGCCATCGCACTTCAAGGCCTTCATCGACCGCTGTCAGTGTTTCTGGATGCGCTACCATGCCGGTGAAACGAGCATGACCGGCCTGCCTCCCAGAAAAGCCTTCCTCGCCATGATGGGCGCGCGGCAGAAAGGTGAAAAGCTGTTTGAAGGGAGCGTGCTGACCATGAAGTGCTTCCTGCAGCCGTTCAATTTCACGCTGCAACAGCCGCTGCTCATGTACGGACTGGATGGCCCCAAGGACCTTGCCAACAACGAGGAAGACTGCGAAAGCCTGCGCCGCATGGGCATGGACGCCCAGAAAGCCGTAGAAGAATTTCTGGAGCAACATAAAGGCTGATACCCCTGATGCCATCGCCTCTGCTCACCCGCATTACGCACGCACTGCACACGTTCAGCCATGCTGCAGGGTTTGATGTACGCCGCTGCACGGCATGCGGAGCCCCCTGCACACCGGAAAAATCCGCACCGTTGATGGCCCGAGAGGACAACAGCCCGCTCTGCGAAGCATGTGCGGACTCCATGCGACCGCGAAAAGGCGGCTACTGCACCCGCTGCGGGCTGATATTCGCCGACGAATCCCTTCCGCCCGCCCCATGCGCGGACTGCCTGAAGAACCCGCCTGTGTGGGATTCCCTGACCTTTGTCACCGTGTATCAGAACGACCTGCGCCACGGTATGCTCCGTTTCAAGTTCCACGGTGCACTGGAGCAGGGAGCCGTGCTCGGTGAACTGCTGGCCGAGCGCTGCCTTGAGAACAGAAAGGCCATAGGCACCCCCGATGCAGTAGTTCCCGTCCCCCTGCACCGTGGCCGCCTGCATGAACGCGGCTATAACCAGACGCTTGAACTGGCCCGCCCCGTTGCCGCAGCCCTTGGCGTACCGCTCATGCAGCACCTGCTGCGCCGCACAGCTGCCACGCCCCACCAGATAGGCCTGAGCAAGGAACAGCGTAACCGCAACCTGCAAGGGGCCTTTGCCGCTGATGCCGCCGCCAGAGGCAAATCAGTTCTGCTGGTGGACGACATCATGACTACCGGCGCAACCATTCAGGCTGCAGTACAGTGCCTGCGTACCGGCGGTGCCGATGCGGTGCACGTGGCCGTGGTCGGCCGCACACCGGACATGATTGCCCGCTAACCTCACCTGCCCATGAATACCGGACTCGTTGCCTGCCTGGCCCGTCCGCACCATCCACCATACCATCCGGACCATTTACGCACCGCCTGATTCCCGTCTCGCTGCTCCGCTTCTCGCCTTTTCCCACTTTCGTCACACCTGCACGAGGCACCTCCCTTCTCCATGCCACATAGGCAGATTGCGTCCGGTCCGCAGCATTTCTTTGGCAGGCAAAACAGCACAGCACCAGACTGCAGCAGCACACCGAAACACAACAACGCCACACTATTGCAGTAGCGTCGCACAGGCTCACAACAACATGCTGCAACATATTGAAACGCTCTGTGAAACAACACCACACCATCTGCCATTGTTATGTTCGCCGTACTACATTCCAGCAACATTTAAACTAATCAACAATACAATAATTTGAGCGCATAAACACCTAAACATAGGTCAAAAACGACAAAATTGTAGTTGACAAACATGTCAATTGTCATGATTTTAGCGCGTCCCACATAAAATATTTCAAAATTGTCGGAGAAGATAATGTTTCAATGGTCCAAATCGAATGATGTTCTTGGCACTGTGAACCGCGGCAACGCCATTGAATCCGGCCTGTGCACTCTGTGCCGCGCCGACTGTCAGGGCAAGTGTGAAACCTGGCTCAGCGCCATGCGCGGTCGCGAGATCCTGTATCCCCGCGACTTCGGCACCGTAACCGCAGGCAGCGGCAACACCACCCACGTGGGCGTGAGCTACAACTCCCTGCGTATTCAGGGCAACAGCTTCGGCGCTCAAGGCATGAGCGACAACGGCAAGGCACAGAGCGGCGACGTACTCTTCACCGACGTTTCCCTTGAAACCAGCTTCGGCGCGAAGGAAAAGACCAAGGTCAAGGTTCCCTTCATGACCGGCGCTCTCGGTTCCACCTTCATCGCTGCCAAGTACTGGGATTCCTTTGCCGCCGGTTGCGCACTGGTTGGCGCTCCCATCGTCATCGGTGAAAACGTGGTGGGTGTTGACCGTCAGGCAGAACTGCAGAGCGGCCGCATCACCAAAGCGCCCGAACTGGAACGCCGCATTGACACCTACCTGCGCTACTACGACGGCTACGGTGCCATCATCGTGCAGCTGAACGTGGAAGACACCCGCAACGGCGTGGCCGAATACGTCGCCGAGAAGTACGGCGACAAGGTCATCATCGAGCTGAAGTGGGGCCAGGGCGCAAAGAACATCGGCGGCGAAATCGAAGTAACCAGCCTTGATTACGCTCTGTTCCTCAAGAAGCGCGGCTACCTTGTGGACCCCGATCCCGAACTGGCCGAAGTGCAGGAAGGCTTCAACAAGGGCGCCATCAAGAGCTTTGCCCGTCACAGCCGCCTCGGCTACACCAACCTTGATTCCGTGGAGAAGGTCCGCGCCGAGTTCATGAACTCCGTCGCCTACCTGCGTTCCCTCGGCTTCAAGCGCATTTCCCTGAAGACCGGCTCTTACGGCATGGAAGCACTGGCCATGGCCCTGCGCTTTGCCACCGACGCCGAACTCGACCTGCTCACCATCGACGGTTCCGGCGGCGGCACCGGCATGAGCCCCTGGAACATGATGGAATCCTGGGGCGTGCCTTCCATCCTGCTGCACGCCAAGGCATACGAATACGCCAGCATGCTGGCCGCACAGGGCAAGAAGGTTGTGGACCTCTCCTTTGCGGGCGGTTTCGCCAAGGGTCCGGACATCTTCAAGGCTCTGTCCATGGGCGCTCCCTACACCAAGCTCATCTGCATGGGCCGCGCAATGATGATTCCCGGCTTCCTCGGTTCCAACATCGAAGGCGTGCTCTTCCCCGAGCGCCGCGCCAAGGTGAACGGCAACTGGGACAGCCTG
Source organism: Desulfovibrio subterraneus (assembly GCF_013340285.1). Classification (NCBI taxonomy): domain Bacteria; kingdom Pseudomonadati; phylum Thermodesulfobacteriota; class Desulfovibrionia; order Desulfovibrionales; family Desulfovibrionaceae; genus Desulfovibrio; species Desulfovibrio subterraneus. Next base: position 137,060 of record NZ_BLVO01000004.1, read on the forward strand.
CCTGCAGCCGTTTCCAAGTTCGGCTCCACCGCAGAAGAAATCTTCGTGGGCTACCAGGACGTGAAGAAGATCGTGGGTGCCAAGGAAATGGAAAACCTGCCCCTCGGCGCAGTGGCCATGTGGTGCATGGTGGACAAGCTCTCCTGCGCTCTGCAGCAGCTGCTTGCCGGTGTACGCAAGTTCTCCCTCAACGAGATCTCCCGCGACGACATCGCCTCCGGCAACCGCGAAACCGCCGCTGAAACCGGTGTTCCCTTCATCACCGACGTCATGGACGAAAGCGCCCGCCGCATTCTGACCATGCGCTAGGCTTCAGCCTACCTTCACCAGACAGATACGACAAAGGGCCGGAGTGTGAACTCCGGCCCTTTTTTAGACTGCTGACAAAATCATTTCTGGTATTTTGGGCTCCGCCGGGCAGGAACCTAACGTTCCTGCACCTCGTATACGCGATGAAAATCCGTTTTTGAACCTCGGTTCCGGCTTAGCGAGAATATGATTTACTGAAAACAAAGGTTCGTCATTAACCTGCAAAGGGCTGGAATTCGCACTCCTACCCTTTTTTCATTTTACGCGTACTCTGCGCCTATCCCAGAGTATCCGGCAGCCCTTCGGCCCAGCGACGGATTTCGTCCCGCACACGGCGGTAATGGCCAAGGGCTTCCTCTTCCGTCTTCGCATCCTTTGCCAGACGGGGCGGATCATCAAATCCTGCATGCACCCGCCGGGCGCTGCCGGGGAAGTAGGGGCAATTCTCGCTGGCATGGCCGCACACGGTCACAATGTAGTCATATTCCTGCTCCGGCAGTTCTGCCGCAAGCTTTGACCAGTGTGCAGAGATATCCACGCCCGCCTCCGCCATCACCTGTATGGCAAAGGGGTTCATGCCGTGCTTCTCTATTCCTGCCGACCACACGTCAAACAGGTCTCCCTTGAGCGCCCTCACCCATCCTTCGGCCATCTGGCTGCGGCACGAATTGCCCGTGCACAGTATAAGCATCTTCCTGCGTGTCATTCTTCCTCCCGGCTTCCGGTGCATCTGCCCCGCGCCATTCTGGTTTCGCCCTCTCGTTGCAAGGACATTTCGGTCATGGCATGGCACATCATAATGGCCCATGCGGGTAACATTCAATATATTGATTTGGTGACAACACGGTGACAGAAGCAGCAGCTGACCGCTCTCTATGCCGATTGCACGCACAAACAACAGCAAAACCCGCTAACCTCTTTTCATGATTCACGTATCGTTGTAGAGTGGCATGAATCCACTGTACGATCGTAAAAGAAGGGTTACATGGCTCACCTTACCACGCTGCTTGTTCATCCGGATGCCGCAACGCGCGCAAAGCTCCGCGCGCTGCTGGAACCGGTGCCGTTTGTGCGGGTGCTCGGTGAGGCCACATCCGCACAAGAGGCTCTCCAACTGCTGGAGGCCATACCGTACGCCATATTTTTTCTGGGAATAGGACTGGACGGCCCCATGGACGGCCTTGAGCTTGCACGCATGCTCATGGGCCGCAAACAGCGCCCTGCCCTTGTGTTTCTGGCAGAAGATGAGCAGCACGCCTTTGCCGCTTTTGAGCTGGAAGCCACGGACTACATAATTTTCCCCTGTCAGGAAAGCCGCTTTGCCCGCACCATAGACCGGCTGCGGCAGTTCAAGACCCACTACAACCTTGCGCCGGAACCTTCTTCACGCTGGAAGGAACCGCATGCGCCCGTTGCGGTGGACCACGAAGGCGACTATGACGCGCTGGAAGAAACCGTGCAGCTGCCCCTTGCGGACGATGAGCAGGAGAGCTTTCTCTCTGCGCTCAAACAGGCATGGGAGTACAGCAGCAAGTTCCGCCCCGTGGAAATAGAACGACTTGCCATCACGCTGGAAGGCAAGACCATGCTCCTGCCCTACAACGAGATCATTTTTGTGGAGGCGTATGAGGACTATTCCTATGTCCACACCGCCACACAGAAATACCTGACCTCGTACCGGCTGAAGGTGCTTGAAAGCAGGCTGCGTTCGCACCGCTTCTTCCGCGTGCACCGCAAATATCTCGTTAACCTCGACATGGTGACGGAAATCGCCTCGCTTCCCGGTTCCAACTTCATGCTCCGCTCGGCAGGCAGAACGCGTATCGAACTGCCCATCAGCCGTCGCAGACTCGCCGAACTCAAACAGGTACTGGGGCTATAATCATGACCAGACAGAAAAAAACAGACGCCCCCGCCCCTACCGTTCCGGCAAGCTGCAACGCACCGGAAACCCGAGCGACCATGCGGGGCACCATAGACAACCTGCTGGTGGAAGAACGTGTTTTCCGCCCCCTGCCACGCATTGCCGCAGAAGCCACCGTCAACCCGCAGGATATTCTTGCCGCGCGCAAACATGCGGATGCCGACTGGAAGGGATTCTGGGAAGAGGCAGCGGATGAACTGCAGTGGTTCCGCAAATGGGAAACCGTGGTGGACGAGACAAACGCCCCGTTCTACCGCTGGTTCTCCGGTGCGCGCTGCAACATCGTGCACAACGCGCTGGACCGCCACATAGAAACGGTGAACAAGAACCGGCTCGCCCTCATATGGGAAGGTGAACCCGGCGACACCCGCAAGCTTACCTATTTCGAGCTCTACCGCGAGGTGAACCGCTTCGCCAACGTTCTGCGCGGCCTCGGTGTGAAGAAGGGCGAACGCGTACTCATCTACATGCCCTCGCTGCCGGAAACCGTGATTGCAATGCTCGCTACGGCCAAGATTGGTGCCGTGCACAGCGTGGTGTTTGCAGGGTTCTCATCCGGTGCGCTTGCCGACCGCATTGAGGACGCCCAGCCCCGCGCCATCGTGACCGTGGACGGCTTTTACCGCAACGGTCGTGTAATACCCCTCAAACCTCTGGTAGACGAGGCGCTGCAGCATTGCCACTCGCTCGTTGAGGCCGTTGTAGTTGTGCACCGCGCCCACCTTGATGTGGCCATGCACGACGACCGCGACCGCTGGTGGCATGATGTCATGCTGCATCAGCCCACCGAGGCCCTTACCGAGGTTGTTGAGGCCAATGATCCTCTCTTCATGCTGTATACCTCCGGCACCACGGGCAAGCCCAAGGGCATAGTCCACTCGCACGGCGGCTACATGGTGGGCGTGCACCGCACCCTGAACTGGGTATTCGACCTGAAGCCCACAGACATTTTCTGGTGCACCGCCGATCCCGGCTGGATCACGGGCCACTCCTACGTCATTTACGGCCCGCTCATGGCGGGTACCACCACCCTGCTCTACGAAGGGCATCCGCTTTATCCGGAAGCGGGGCGCCTGTGGTCCATGGTGGAGCGCTGGGGCGTGACCATTCTCTATACCGTACCCACGCTCATCCGCATGCTCATGCGTTTCGGCACGCAGTATCCCGCCGGACACGACCTCACCACGCTGCGCCTGCTGGGTACCGTGGGCGAACCTATTTCGCCCGAAGCGTGGGTCTGGTTCTACAAGAATATCGGCCGCGGCCAATGCCCGCTGCTCGACACATGGTGGCAGACAGAAACCGGCATGATCATGATCTCGCCGCTGCCCGTCTCCCTGCTCAAACCGGGGTCCGTGACCAAGCCCATGCCGGGCATAGATGTGGATGTGGTGGACGAACAGGGCAATTCGCTGCCGCCGCGCACCGGCGGATATCTGGTCATAAAACGCCCGTGGCCCGCCATGATGAGCACGGTATTCAATGATCACGCAGCCTATGTGGATATGTACTGGTCCCAGTTCCCGGGCTGGTATTTCCCCGGCGACGTGGCCCGCAAGGACGACGACGGCTACATCTGGATTCAGGGACGGGCCGACGACGTTATCATGATAGCGGGGCATCGCGTGGGTACGGCGGAACTTGAGGCTGCGCTTTCCTCGCACCCCGCTGTTGCAGAATGCGGCGTTATCGGCGTGCCTGACGAAATTCGCGGCGAGGTTGCCAAAGCCTTCGTGATGCTGCACGACGATCTGCCCCCGTTTGGCGGCTATGTGCAGGCGGACGACATGGAAACCGAACTCATGGAGCATGTACGACGGGAACTCGGCCCCGTGGCCGTGCTGAAGGCGGTGGAGTTCCGCAAGGAGCTGCCCAAGAACCGAAGCGGCAAGATCATGCGCCGCATTCTGCGTGCCGAAGAGTTCGGCGAGGATGTGGGTGATACCAGCACGCTGGAAGAAGGCCCCTTCTGCCTGCGCTGACCAAGGCCAGACTACAGAAAAGACAAAAAGCCCCGCATGCATCATGCGGGGCTTTTAAAATGGTTGGTATTTTTATGTCTCCGACGGGCAGGGGGATAATCCCCCTGCACCCATGCGAGCGACAGAACTCATTGGCCTGGCCACATATACGTCTTAATGCAGTCTGTGTTTTCATTCATGCAGGGTTTGTCTCAAAGAATAGCTGGAGTTACAAACAAGACCAACCTTACTTGATATTCACTCTGCACTCACCCGCAACGCATCCTTCACTTGTCTTTCAAGGCAAATCAGTTCCCAGAATCCAGCCTTCCGTCCGCCGCATGCATTCCAGAGCCTTGTTGCGGACTTCGGCACTGCCATCCACCGCATCGGCATGCTCCGATGGCATGCCCCAATCCCCCAGATGACTTGCACAGGCGACCTGCACCGCACAGAGAAAGGCATCCAGATAATCGCCGCGCCAGTCATGCAGCATGGTTTCGGCAAAGACGTAAGGCACATCCAAGACAAGTCCGCCGTTCTGTTCTGCATACACGGCAAGCCCCTGCACCAGTCGCCCCCTGTTCTGCGCCCTCTGCTCCCTCTGTGCCGCTGGGCCTTCCTTGTAGGAATCGGAACCGATCACGGCCCGCGCCACAAGAGCGGGATAGGCTTCCAGCAACAGGCGGGAATCACCTCTCATGCGCAGCGGAAACACATCGGCCCCGCTTTCCAGAACAATGGGGGCAAGCGCATGAAACATGCGCCCCACCGGCACATAGGCAAGGCTCATGGGGCTTATGGCATTGGCGGCCACGTCCGTCAGCCTGCGGATGAGCTTGCGTCCCTTGGGGCGCTTGGCCATGACCGCATAAATTGCCTCTGCATACTCTTCCCTCGACAGGCTGCCCGCATGACGCACATAGACTTCCCATTCTGCAGGCCAGCCCGCTTCTGCCAGAAATTCCGCAGCCTGACCGAAGGGAAAGTCCAACCCAGCAATCCAGCTGTACCCGCCGTCGGACGGGTCTGCAGCGTCAGCGCATTGCCCAACAGCACTGCATTGCACAATGAACCGACGTTGCACATCAAGCTGGTATTGCGCGTCAGCAAGAGCGTGCCGGAAATCGACAACCGATTCCAGCCCCCGCAGGGAAAGCAGGGTCAGCCTGTTCCCCTCCAACGTGCAGATGGCGCAGGTAATGGGCTTTTGCCGCGACGGGGCGGATGTCATGTCAAAACCGCATATGGTGCGCGCAGCGGGCATGGAACCTCCGTTCAATAAAAAAGCGGCGTGATGGTCACGCCGCTTTCAATATCCTGCAATCCTGTCCCGCGCAAATCCCTGCGGACTGCTGCGGAAAGCTGTACTGTCCGATCGCCTTGGTCTGGTTGATCAGCCTGAACAAGCTAAACAGGCTGAACAGGCTGAAAGGCTGAACAGGCATTGTGCCTAATCGTCTTCAGGCTCCTGCCTGCATTCGGGCGGCGTCATGGTGCCATGGTCATAGAACACCAGCTCGGGCACAGCAGGAATCTCACCGGCTTCGGCAAGACGCCGGTAGAAGAGGCGCAGCCCCTCCTGCTCCTTTGTCCGCAGGTTGTAGACAAGCCCCTTGGTGAAGTAGGTGCGCATGTCTTCCTTGGACAGGTAGCCCGTGTCCGCAGCCATGGAAACCATCTGCTCCATATTGGCCACGCCCCAATCCTTGGCGCGGATGAACAGCGTTGCGGGATCGCGGTTGAAGCAGCCATCTTCCACGGCCTTGCGGGAGATGACCCACACACCAAAAATGAAGGGCAGGCCGGTCCATTCGCGCCACGCCTCGCCAAGGTCCATGCGATAGGGATAGCGGTCGTCGGAACGCAGCCGCAGGGCATCGTCGCCGATGCACAGGGCTGCCGTGGGCAGATCGCCCGATTCAATGCTCTCCATCACCGAGCCGGTTTCATACTGCACGTTGATCTTGAGATAATCGCGGAACAGCATGCGTAGCAGGCATGCCGAGGTGTGTGACTGCGCCGTAGTGAGCACGGTTTCGCCCTCAAGCTCCCATATGGGCTTGCGGCTTATGAGCAACACGCTCATCACAGGGCCGCAGCTGCCTATGGCGATGTCCGGCACCAGATAATACTGGTCGGCATGGCGGGCATATTCAACGGATGATGCAGAGGCCACATGCAGTTCGCCCCGCGCCATCATGTCATTCAATTCAGCGGGTGCGCCATACACGAGCTTGAAGTCACGTCCCATGACACCGCTTTCCATGGGGTAGTAGATGGGCAGCACGTTCAGATATCTGATGCGCCCTATGCGTAGTTCCTTTTCAGTCAAGCTACACCTCTGGCTGGGGATCGATGAATTCGTAGGTCATGTTGCGCTGGCGGGGTTCAAAGCCTGCTGCGCGGACTATCTTGTGGATATCTGCGCGGGAAAGGCGGAAGGAAACTCCGGCGGCGGCCACCACGTTCTCTTCGATCATCAGAGAGCCGAAGTCGTTGGCACCGTAATACAGGGCCAGCTGGGCAATTTCCGGTCCCATGGTCACCCACGAAGCCTGAATGTTATCCACGTTGTCCAGCACGATGCGCGACAGCGCAAGCACGCGCAGATACCCGGGAGCCGGTTCGGGCGTTACCTTGATATTGGTGTTTCCGGGCTGGAAGGTCCACGGAATGAAGGCGGTAAACCCGCCCGTGCGGTCCTGCACTTCACGCACGGCAAAAAGATGTTCAATGCGGTGCAGGTGCGTTTCCTCATGCCCGAACATCATGGTCGCCGTAGTGCGCAGGTCCTGATAATGGGCCTCTTCCATCACTGCCAGCCAGCGTGAGGCGCTGCACTTGTTGGGAGAAACCTTGCTGCGCACTTCGTCCACCAGAATCTCTGCACCGCCACCGGGAATGGAATCCAGACCGGCCGCGCGCAGACGGGCGATGACTTCTTTCACCATCAGCCCTTCCAGCTCCGCAAAGAAAACGATTTCCGGCGGCGAGAAGGCATGCACGTGGATGGAAGGATAGGTCTCCTTTATCCAGCGAATCATGTCCTCATACCATTCCAGACGCAGATCGGGATGATGCCCGCCCTGCATGAGAATCTGCGTGCCGCCGAGAGCAATGGTTTCCTCTATCTTGCGGCCAAGCTCCTCGCGGGTGATCACATAGCCGCCCTGCTCCTCCGCCTTTTCAGGGGGGCAGAAGAAGGCACAGAACCGGCAGGCGCAAACACATATGTTGGAATAATTGATATTGCGGTCAGCCACATAGGTGACGATGGTGTCAGGGTGCTTGCGCAGGCGCACGGCATGGGCAAGGGAGCCGAGGGTAAACAGGCTTGCCTGCTCATACAGCACCCGTGCCTCGGCAAAATCTATGCGCCCGCCCCGCAGCACTTTTTCTGCCACGGCAATGACGGCCGGATTCTCGTTGAACGCGCTGCCGGACATCATGCGGCACCTCCTTTGCCTGCGCAGCCGCAGGCAGAAGCACCTGACTGCACGGGGTTGTAGAAAGCATCGCGGCGCACCGGGGTGAAACCGGAACGGCGGATCATCTCATCAAGCTGCACCGTGGTCATGGCCTGATCGGACTGGGCACCGGCATCGTGACCGATCTTTTCTTCCACGATGGTGCCGTCCAGATCGTCGGCCCCAAAGTACAGGGCGGTCTGCGCCGTTTTCACGCCCAGCATCACCCAGTAGGACTTGATGTGCGGAATATTGTCCAGCATGAGGCGGCACAGGGCGATGGTCTTGAGCTTGTCCAGACCGTTGTGCTCGCCGTAGCGTTCCGCAGGGAGCTTGAGCAGGCTGTTTTCCGTGAGGAACGGCAGGGGAATGCAGCAGGTGAACCCGCCGGAAATATCCTGCTGGCGACGCAGTCTGTCCAGATGGTCCAGCCTGTCTTCAATGGACTCTATATGACCGAAAAGAATGGAACAGTTTGTGGAAATGCCAAGGGAATGCGCTTCGCCGTGCACGCGCAGCCATTCATCCGCCGTGGACTTGCGCGGGCATATCTGCTCACGCACGGCAGGCGCGAATATCTCGGCACCGCCGCCGGGCATCATTTCAAGCCCTGCCGCCTTCAGGCGGGTAAGCACTTCAAGGGTGGTAATGCCTTCAAGGTGGGCAAAGTGGGCAATTTCCACAGCCGTGAACGCCTTCACCACAATGGAGGGGAAAGCAGCCTTCACCTTGCGTATGGATTCTTCGAAAAAGGAAAGGGGCAAGGTGGGGTGACAACCGCCCACGATATGGATTTCGTTGAAGGGCATGCCGTCGTGGTCGGAAATCTTGCCGACGATGTCGTCCACCGAAAGGCGGTACGCACCGGGCTGTTCCGCCTTCTCTTTCTGGAAGGCGCAGAACAGGCACCCGTTCACGCAAATGTTTGTGTAATTGACGTGTCTGTTCAGAACGTAATAGGCTTTGTCCCCGTTCAGACGGGTGCGCGCATGATGCGCAAGAGCACCAACGGCGTTCATATCGTTACAGGCAAAGAGCCGCGCGCCGTCTTCGACGCTCAGGCGCTCGCCCGCGAGAACCGCATCATGAATGCGTGCCAGCCCCAGGCGGGCAAAATGGTCGGCAGTGAGCATGAATTCCTCCGCTGTTTGGCGACGTTGCATCCCCTTTTCCGCAAGCGGAGGGATGCGCTACGCCGGGTCGTGAGTATCTGCTCAGACCCCCGCCATGTCAACCTTAAGCACAGCAAACCGGCCATTTGACGGCCTTCAGGTAGCAACCATGCAACGTTTTGAACTCGGCATTTCCCCCTGCCCCAACGACACTTTCATTTTTTACGCCCTTGCCAACGGGCGCATAGACCTGCCCTTTTCCGTAGACCTGTTCATGGCGGACGTGGAGCAGCTCAACGCACGCGCCCGCAAGGCGGACATAGCCGTTACCAAGCTCTCGGTAGCCGCCATGGTGGACGCGCTGGACAACTACATTCTGCTGCGGGCCGGCGGGGCGCTGGGCTACGGCTGCGGCCCCATAATGGTGGCAAAGGAAAATGCCTGCGTTTCCAGCCTTGCCAATGCCCGTATAGCCATTCCCGGCCGTATGACCACGGCAAACATGCTGCTCTCTCTGCATGGCGTGCACAAGGGGGAGCGTGTCGAAATGGTGTTTGATGAGGTCATGCCCGCGGTTGCGCGCGGCGATGTTGCCGCAGGCGTGGTAATACACGAAGGCCGCTTCACCTATGCCGGTTACGGACTGGAAAAACTCTTCGACCTCGGCAAGTGGTGGGAAGACGCAACCACCCTGCCCATTCCGCTCGGGGCCATTGCGGTGCGTCGCGATCTGGGCATGGAAACGGCTCTGGCTCTCGAAGACGCCATCCGCCGCAGTCTTGCCTTTGTGCAGGCCAATCCGGAAGAAGCACGCGCATGGATCAAGCAGCACGCGCAGGAAATGGACGACACGGTCATAGACCGCCATATCGAAACCTTCGTCAACAATTTCAGCATGGAACTCGGCGAGGCCGGTCAGGACGCCATACGTATTCTGCTGGAAAAGGCATTCGAAATTGCAGGACGCCCCATGCCAGACCTGCCTCTTTTCGTTCAGGATCAGTCCTGATTATTAGCTTACAAAACAAGGGCCTATTGCCTTTACCCACAAATGTGGTCTAGTATTGCAATCTGAGGCTGAACGGGCAGGCGTATTGCCGCGCCCGCCAGCCTCTGCAGCACCTTCCGGCCACAGGGAGCATGGCAGATGACGGACATCAACACCCCGGAAAACATGATCAACAGCTTTCTCAGGATCAGTGACGAACTGAACCAGCTGAAGGACGTTGATACCATTCTCGACAGGACTCTGCTCGAAGTCCGGGCGCTGACCAATGCGGATGCCGGTTCCATCTTCCTTGTGGAAGAGGACCAGCTGCGCTTCAGCTATGTCCACAACGACACCCTTTTTGCCAAGGATGCCACCAACGCGGCGGTCTATTCCAACTTCGCCGTTCCCATAACCGAGAAATCCATTGTTGGATATTCGGCCCTGTCCGGTGAAACGCTGGTCATTGACGATGCTTACAACCTGCCGGCCGGCACGCCTTTCAGCTTTAACGAGTCCTACGACAGGGCCACCGGCTACCACACAACGTCCATCATGGCCATTCCGCTCAAGATGGCGCAGGGCAAACTTGTGGGCGTAATGCAGATTCTCAACGCCAAGGACAGCTATGGCAGGTACATCCCCTTTGACAAACAGGCGAAGACCTACGTCACCCTTTTTGCCAACAACACGGCCATAGCCATTGAACGCGGTATTCTGACCCGCGAACTGATTCTGCGCATGATGAAGATGGCCGAGCTGCGCGACCCTTCGGAAACCGGCGCTCACGTCCAGCGTGTAGGGGCCTATTCCGCCGAAATCTATCACCGCTACGCCCTGAACAAGGGAACGCCCATCAGGGAACTGAAGCGCACCAAAGACCTTCTCCGCCTTGCCGCCATGCTGCACGATGTGGGCAAGGTGGGCATTTCCGATTCCATTCTCAAAAAGCCCGCCAAGCTGACCGAAGAGGAATTCGGCGTCATAAAGATGCACACGGTGTTCGGCGCAAGGCTGTTTGAGAATGCCACATCCGACCTTGATGTCATGTGCCGCGACATTGCCCTGAACCACCATGAAAAGTGGGTGGGCAACGGGTATCCCGGTGTCATGGACAACGTCTTCGAAGGGCAGCCGCATCTGGGCAAGCGCGGTAAATCCGGCGAAGAGATTCCCCTTGTGGCCCGCATATGTGCTCTGGCCGATGTGTATGATGCCCTTGTCTCCGCACGTTCCTACAAGGATCCCTACCCGGAGGACAAAGTGCTTGATATCATCCGGCAGGACACCGGCACCCATTTCGATCCGGAAGTGGTGGAAGCCTTCATGCAGATTCACGACGTCATTCTGGCCATTCGCGCCAAGTACAACCAGAAGTAACGCCCGCTTTCGCGGGCGTTTCAAGTTAATGGCAAACCCTCGTTTTCAGTAAAACCGCATTTCCGTTAAGCCGGAACTGAAGTCCAGAAACGAATTTTCATCGCGTATACGAGGTTCAGGAACGTTAGGTTCCTCCCCGGCGGAGCCAAAAATACCAAAAAATGACTTCGTCAGCAGTCTGAACGCCCGCTTTCGCGGGCGTTTTCATGTCTACACCATCAGTATGGTAGATCCTGTCGTATTGCGGGCTTCCAGCGCCCGATGCGCTGCCGCTGCCTCATGCAGGGCAAAACGCTGGCCGATGGAAATGTGCACGGCTCCCTTCTGCACCACCTCAAACAGATCACGAGCATGGGCCAAAAGATCTTCCCGCGCCTCGGTATAGTGCATGAGGCTCGGGCGGGTGAGAAACAGCGATCCCTTGGCCGCCAGTATGCCGGGATCAAAAGGCGGCACAGAGCCGGAGGACTGGCCGAAGGATACCAGCATGCCCATGGGCCTGAGACAGCTCAGGGACTTCATGAACGTGCTCTTGCCCACGGAATCGTACACCACGTCCACGCCCCTGCCTTCGGTCAGCTGCATGACCTTGGCGACAAAATCCTCATCACGGTAGAGAATTGGATGCTGGCAGCCGTTTGCGCGGGCCACTTCCGCCTTGGCAACCGAACCCACCGTGCCGATAACGGTAGCCCCGAGGTGCCGCGCCCATTGGCAGACCACCGACCCCACGCCACCTGCGGCAGCGTGAATGAGAATCGTATCCCCTGCCTTGAGCGGAAAACAGCCGAAGAGCAGATAGCGGGCTGTCATGCCGCGCAGCATCATGCCTGCGGCCTGATCGAAGGGAATGGCATCCGGCAGCGGTACCAGCCTGCGGGCCGGAATGAGCCGCACTTCGGCATAGGCACCGGGAGGATTGCCCGCATAGGCCACCCTGTCTCCGGGCCTGAATTCGGTAACTCCGTCTCCCACCGCCTCCACCACACCGGCACCTTCCATCCCGATTATTGCAGGCAGAGTGGGCAGCGGATAGAGCCCGCTGCGGTGATACACATCTATGAAGTTGACACCGACAGCCACGTGGCGAAGCAACACCTCTCCGGATGACGGTTCACCGGGATCATATGCCTCCCACTGGAGCATGTCGGGTCCGCCTGTCGCATGCATGCGGATCGCGTGAGTCATATATATCTCTCCTTGCTGCGGGCTGCCCGTTCCGGAACACCCGAAAGCGGACTCCCACGGTTCCATATATACCGCAATCCGGCGATTCGTGTGAAGCCCAAATGCATAGCAGGCACAAAAAGACTTCGCCTGCACTCCGGTGCTACTCGGCACTCACTTTCCGCCCCACCTCGACAAACCGCACCACGCCTCTCCGGTACCTGGCAAAGGCACAAAAAAAGAGCCGGATGCGCATAAACGCATCCGGCCCAGAACAAGCTGCTCGCAGCGGAACTACTTGATGGAATCGACAGTGTACTTGGCTTCGATCCAGGAGGTGATGCCGCCGGGCTGACGGTACACATTGGTGTAGCCGAGCTTGCGCGCCCATGCAGCACCGTTGTGAGAACGGGTGCACTTTACGAAACCGCAGTAGAAAACGATGGGGCGGTTCAGGTCTTCGCCCAGCAGAGCCTTGAAATCTTCCACGCTCTTGCCGTCGGTTTCCTTGGCGTCCCATTCGTTCATGTCAGGAATGGGGAACAGGAACTGCACAGCACCGGGAATGTGATTCTTCTTGTAGGAAGCTTCGTAGGGCATGGTGTCCACCACAAGCAGATTCTTGTCGGCTTCCATCATCTTCTTCAGTTCTTCGGTGGAAACCAGCTGGTAGTCGCCGCGCTGAACTTCCTTGGAAAACTTGATGACCTTGGCTTCCAGATCAACTTCGCTCGCCTTGGAAAGGAAATCCAGACAACCGGTCAGAGAGAGCGCGGCCGCAAGGCACACGAGCGCAAAAAGAACCTTTTTCATACTGTCTCCTCGATTTCTTGACAGGACATCACGTTGGAGTCGGACCTTCCCGACCAGTAAAGATACAGACACCCCAGCAGCAATCCGGCATCGCGCCAGAAGGCAGTCTTGAGCATGGAACCATCCTCAACGCCTTCAGGCAACTCCCCCGGCTCAAAGCAGCCGCAGTCGCCTATGGTCAATCCGGCGGCAATGGCATAGGCGAGCACGCCCATGAAAAGCACCGTCATTCCGGTTATGGCGGTAAGGCTGCCCCGGACATTGAACACCAGTGCGGCACCGGCCACCACCTCCACAAGAGGCAGCACCAGAGCCACAAGCGCCGGAAGAGGCTGCGGAAGAATGCGATATTCCTCCACCACGCGCGCAAAGGCTTCAATGTCCATGAGCTTGCCGACACCGGCATAGATATAGACGGCCGCAAGAGCCAGACGCACGACCAAGGGGAGCAGCGATTTCACATTGCCCCACGGGCCGTTTTTTCTATGGATTGCAGTCATTCCCGTTGGATAGCAGGCATACCGCAGAAGAGGAAATCGAAAGTCAAAATATGCTTGGTTGTAATGCATAGATAAAATCAATAGCAAGGCGAGACATATCCGCCTCTCCATATATGGGCTGCATTCACAAAAAATCCCCCAAGAAAAAATCCCCCGGATACGAATATCCGGGGGATTAAAAGCAAGTCGTCTAAAGTGACCGGAGAGACAAGGCATAAGCCTGCAGTTTGATGACACCCCCTCGTTTTCAGTACAACATATTCCCGTTACGCCGGAACTGCGGTCCAAAAACGGATTTTCATCGCGTATACGAGGTGCAGGAATGTCTGGTCCCTGCCAGACAGAACCCAAAAATGACTAGCAGTCTGCAGACAAACGTCTAGCCCTTGGCGCGCTCTTCAAGCACCGCCACAGCGGGCAAAACCTTGCCTTCGAGGAATTCGAGGAAGGCACCGCCACCGGTGGAGATGTAGGAAATGCGATCGGCCACCTTGTATTTGCCCACGGCGGAAACCGTATCGCCGCCACCGGCAATGGAGAATGCGGGGCTGTTGGCAACGGATTCGCACAGGGCCTTGGTGCCTGCACCGAACTGGTCGATTTCAAACACACCCACGGGACCGTTCCAGACAATGGTTCCGGCCTTGGAGAGTATTTCGTCATACAGCTTGGAGGTTGCAGGGCCGATGTCCAGAATCATCTCGTCGTCGGCCACGGCATCCACAGGCTTGAGCACGGCTTCGGCGGTTTCGGAAAACTCCTTGCCCACAACAACGTCCACAGGCACGGGAATTTCGCCACCGGCAGCCTTTGCGGCTTCCATCAGGCGCTTTGCCTCGGCAACAAGCTCTTCTTCATACAGGGACTTGCCCACGTTGAAACCGGCCGCACGGATAAATGTGTTGGCAATGCCGCCACCCACGATAAGACGGTCCACCTTGGAAGAAAGGTTGTCGAGCAGAGTCAGCTTGCCGGACACCTTGGAACCGCCGATAATGCCCACCACAGGGCGGGCAGGCGTGCCAAGGGCCTTGCCCAGTGCTTCCAGTTCCTGCACCATCAGAGGCCCTGCGCAGGCCACGGGAGCAAAACGGGCAACAGCACTGGTGGTTGCCTGTGCACGGTGTGCGGTGCCAAAGGCATCCATCACAAACACATCGCACAGGGCAGCCATCTTCTTGCCAAGCGCTTCATCATCCTTCTTCTCACCCTTGTTGAAGCGCACGTTCTCGCACAGCACAACCTGGCCGGGGCGTACGTTTAGACCGTCCAACCAGTTTGCTACGCAAGGCACTTCCATGCCCAGTGCTTCGCTCAGTGCGGCAGCCACGGGTTTGAGAGAAAATTCTTCCGCATATTCGCCTTCGGTGGGCCGTCCGAGGTGGGACATGACGATGACGGCGGCGCCCTTTTCCAGCGCCAGACGCAGGGTCGGCACCGAGGCGTTGATGCGCTTCATGGAGGTGATCTTTCCCTCCTTGATGGGCACGTTCAGGTCCTGACGGATAAGTACACGCTTGCCGGAAAGATCGAGGTCAGCCATTTTCAGCACTGCCATCGCAGTTCTCCTGTTCTTATGGGGCGGTTATACCAGTCGGCCGAGAGCGCCGTCCGAAACGGGCCGGACAGCGGTTCGGCGGAATAAGCAGACACGTTATCATGCTCGCTCCTCCCCAGTCAGCATACCCGGGAGAAACTCGTGCGCACCGGCCGCAAAAGCGGGTTCGCGCGCCGGCCGGAACGTCCTACAATAAAAAACAATTTCATGCAAAAGGCCCGAACGTGCGCATAATAGCACGTTCGGGCCTCAAGTCCATAGTATATACGGCAGCGGTTACCCGTACCGGAATACGGCTACTTCAGCACCTTTTCCGCCGTGGCAACAACGTTGTCCACGGTGAAGCCGAAGTGGCTGAAGAGCTGTGCGCCGGGAGCGGATTCGCCGAAGGTGGTCATGCCCACCACGGCACCGTTCAGGCCCACGTACTTCCACCAGAAATCGGCAGAAGCGGATTCAACTGCCACGCGGGCAGTAACGGCTGCGGGCAGCACGCTTTCCTTGTAGGCGGCATCCTGCGCGTCAAAGACGTTGGTGCAGGGCATGGAAACCACGCGCACCTTACGGCCTGCGGCAGTCATCTTTTCCGCTGCCTGTGCGGCAAGGCCCACTTCGGAACCGGAAGCGATGAGAATCAGTTCGGGGGTGCCTTCGCAATCACGCAGCACGTAGCCGCCGCGCTTGATGTTTGCCAGAGCCCCTTCGCTGCGCTGCATGAAGGGAAGGTTCTGACGGGTCAGCGAGAAGCAGGAAGGACCGGTCTTGAATTCCACAGCGCTACGCCATGCCTCGGTGCACTCCACGGTATCGCAGGGGCGCCATACATGGCAGTTGGGGATGAGGCGCAGACCGGCAACCTGTTCCACCGGCTGGTGGGTGGGGCCGTCTTCGCCGACGCCGATGGAGTCGTGGGTCAGCACCCATATGGTGCGGATGCCCATGAGCGCGGAAAGGCGGATGGCGTTCTTGGCGTAGTCGGAGAAAATGAGGAAGGTGCCGGCGTAAGGCAGAAGGCCGCCGTGCAGGGCCATGCCGTTCATGATGGCACCCATGGCGAACTCGCGCACGCCGTAGGAAACATAGTTGCCGTTCCAGTTACCGGGCTTGAGCACCACGGAATTGGCCCACTTGGTGCCTACGGAACCGGTCAGGTCGGCGGAACCGCCCACCATTTCGGGCAGCTTCACACCCAGCGCGGCAAGAGCCTTCTGGGAAGCGATGCGGGTGGCCAGAGTTTCACCGGCGGCATTGAAGTCGGCCAGCGTTTTGGCTACGTGTGCTTCCCAGTCTGCGGGCAGGTCGCCCTGCATGCGGCGCTCGAACTCGGCAGCCAGTTCGGGATGGGCAGCCTTGTATGCGGCAAACAGGTCGTTCCATGCGGTTTCGCGGGCAATACCGGCTTCGCGGGCATCCCAGCCCTTGTATACGTCGGCAGGAATCTCGAAAGGCGGATAGTCCCAGCCGATGTTCTTGCGGGTCAGTGCAATTTCTTCATCGCCGAGGGGAGAGCCGTGGGTGGAAGAGGAACCGCCCTTGTTGGGGGAACCGCAGCCGATCACGGTCTTGCAGCAGATGAGACTGGGCTTGCCGGTCACAGCCTGTGCTTCCAGCACTGCCTTGCGGACAGCTTCGCCGTCGTGACCGTCAACACCGCGCACAACGTGCCAGCCGTAGGCTTCGAAACGGGCGGGGGTGTCATCGGCAAACCAGTCGTCAACCTTGCCGTCGATGGAAATGCCGTTGTCGTCCCAGAAGGCGGTCAGCTTGCCCAGGCCGAGGGTTCCGGCAAGGGAACAGGCTTCGTGGGAAATGCCTTCCATCATGCAGCCGTCGCCAAGGAATACCCAGGTATTGTGGTCGACAACTTCAAAGCCTTCGCGGTTGAACTGCGCGGCCATCAGGCGTTCGCCCATGGCCATGCCCACTGCGGTGGCAATGCCCTGTCCCAGAGGACCGGTGGTGGTTTCCACACCGGGGCAGATGCCGTATTCGGGGTGACCGGGAGTCTTGGAGCCCATCTGGCGGAAGTTTCTGATTTCATCCATGCTCAGATCGTAGCCGCTGAGGTGCAGCAGGGAATAGATGAGCATGGAACCGTGCCCGTTGGAGAGCACAAAACGGTCCCTGTCATACCAGTGAGGGTTGACGGGGTTGTGCTTCAGGAAGTCGTTCCACAGAACTTCGGCGATATCGGCCATGCCCATGGGCGCACCGGGGTGACCGGACTTGGCTTTCTGGACTGCGTCCATGCTCAGGGCGCGGACGGCGTTGGCGAGATGCTTACGAGAGGGCATTGTTTCCTCCTGGGAGAGATACAAAAATTCGTCTGCCGCACTCCTGCAAGGGATTTGGAGAGCGGACCATTGTATACGTCCGGACACTGCCGGACGTTCGCGCCGCCTGCTCGCATGGCGTGCCGTGCGGTAGCGGTTGGCAGTCAACTAGACTGTTACGGCGCATATGACAAGTATGAATTTGCCCCGTGCAGAACACGGGGCTTTTCGTCGTTATGCCTTGGCGGCTGCGGCTTCGAAGGTCTTCAGACGCTCGGCGTAGGGGGGGAATCCGAAGAACGCGGAACCGGAAACCAGCACGTCTGCACCACGCCGGACCAGCTCTGCAGTGTTGTCGGGGTCCACACCGCCGTCCACCTGAATCAGGGTCTTCAGACCGCGGGCCTTTATCATGGCGGAAAGGTCTTCAATCTTGCGCATGGTAAAGGGCAGGAACTTCTGGCCGCCGAAGCCGGGGTTCACGCTCATGAGCAGCACCATATCCAGCTGGTCCAGCACATAGTCCAGCACGGTGAGCGGGGTATGCGGGTTCAGTGCCACGCCGCACTGCACGCCCTGCCGCTTGATCTCGGCAAGAGCACGTTCCACATGCGCGGTGGATTCGGCATGCACGACAATCATGTCGGAACCGGCGTCCACAAAGTCGCCGATATAGCGTTCGGGACGGTCAACCATCAGATGCACGTCAAAGAACAGCTTGCTGGCCTTGCGCAGGCGCTTGATGATGGGCGCGCCAAGGGTGATGTTCGGCACGAAGGAGCCATCCATGACATCCCAGTGCACCCACTTGCATCCAGCAGCTTCCAGAGCGGCCAGTTCATCAGCCAGTCTGCCGTAGTCCGACGACAGCAACGAAGGGGAAAGAATCATGATACTCTCTCATTGTTCGCCCGAGGGGTTGCATACCGCCGGGCAGTGTACCGTGTGAACGGGATGCTCTTTCACCGGCGGCATTGCGCCGGCCCGAGCGGTAAAATTAGCGGTAAAATCTATCTGAAGCGGCGCGGAGAAAGCATCTCGCGCAAGGATTCCAGCTCTTCTATCACTTCCTTCACCAGTCCGGCCTGCGGTGGGGCCGCCTGTTCGGAAGCAACGGGGGGTGATGCCACGGGCTCCTGCCCTGCTGCGCCCTGCGTCATTGTTGCACCCTGCGTCATTGCTGCAGCAGCGGCCTGCTGCGCATAGAACAGCAGCGAGCCTTGCATCTCCTGCACCAGTTGCTGCCCCAGCTGATGGCTCAGTTGGTGACCGGGAGGCTGGGCCAGCTGATGATCTGGCTGATGTTCTGGCCGATGTTCTGGCCGATGTTCAGGCTGATAATTTGGCAGCTGGCCGGATTGGTGACCGGATTGCGCCGGCGATGCCCCCCCGAAGGGAAGCGATTCCGGCGTCACGTCGTCCTGCGGATAGGCAGATGCCTGCAGGCCGGATGCGGAACGGTTGGCCGCAACAGGGGCAAGTCCGTCATGATCCGGCATATCCTGATCCGACAGATGGGAATCGGAACCGACCTGATCCGAACCGGCCACCGCAGATGACGGCCTGAAATCCGGAGGCACTCCCTCGCCCGACGCGATGACACGGGCCACGATGGCTTCTATGGATTGGGTGTCAGGCGCGGCCTCGTCCTCATCATCATGGGGACCAAGATAACCGCTCTGCCCTGTGCGCTGCAATGCGCTGAGAACGGCTTCGGCCAGAGCCGCGCTGTAGAGAGGCTGGGTGATTTCCGGAACCACCGCCTCGGGAGGGAGAGAATCCCCCTCCCCGAGGGGCAGCATTGAATCTTTTTGTTCGGCGAGAATCTTGCGCGCGCCTTCAATGGTCAACCCACGCTCATGGAGCAGATGCCGGATGGTACGCAGCATGGCAACATCCTGTTCTGAATACAGGCGTTGTCCTTTCTCCGTACGATGCGGGGTAAGCTGGGGAAACTCGGTTTCCCAGAATCTGAGCACATAAGTCTTCAGATTCAGCAGCTTGGCCGCTTCTCCAATCCGGTATGTCCTCTCCTGCATGAATCCTCCATCCGGGGGCTTGCCGTTTTCAGCCATGCCCGTCACTGCAGCGTTTCGGGCCATGCCATGTCGGGAGTGACATGGCGGGCTAAATGCGGACAGCCAGCGCCTTTTGCAGCGATTCTGCCACCTTTGCGCGTTCCTTGTCCACTTCCTTGTCCGTAAGCGTCTTGCTTGCGTGGCGGAAGGTCAGGCGATACGTCAGGTTGCGTTCCGCGTCCTTGCCCTCTTCCGCCTTGGGAACGAACACGTCGATAAGCACGATGTTCTTCAGCAGCGGCAGCTTCATGCCTTCCACATGATCAATCACGGCCTGCACGTTGAGCGTGGCAGGAGCCATGACCGTAATGTCGCGGCGCGAAGGCGGATACACGGGCAGCGACTGGAACTCGATGGCGTTTCTGGCGTGCAGGTCGCACAGCAGGTCGGTATCGAGGTCAGCCATCCACACATCCTTCTTCGCATGGTAGGCATCGGCAATTTCCGGCTTCACGCGGCCGATAACGCCCACACGGGTGCCAGCCACGGTCACGGAGACGCAGGGAGACATCCAGCTGTGGTCCTTCTCAAGCTCGAAAGCAGGACGGCCGAGATGCAGGTGAGCCAGCAGATGTTCCGCATAGCCCTTGATATCCTGATAATCGGCTTCTGCCTGCACCTGAGGCCACTCGGCATCATACCGGTCGCCGTACACAAGCATGTTCAGGCGGCCTGATTCACGGGCGGTGGTATCGGAAGTGCTGTCGGCTTCGAAGATGTGTGCAAGTTCGAAGAGACGCAGACCGGTGTTGCCCTGCGCAAGGTTGTGGCGCAGGTTCTGCAGCAGGCCGGGAGCCAGTTCGGTACGCAGCACATCCTGCTCCGCGGTCAGCGGATTCATGATGGGAATGCGGGGCTCCTTGGGCAGGCCGAGGTGATCGAGGTCCTTCTGTCCCACAAAGGAATAGTTGATGACTTCGTTCAGACCGAGGCCGCTGGCCCAGCGCTTGATCTTGGCCCAGAAAAGATATTCGTTGCGGGCATCGTCGCGGGCTTCCAGAGGACGGCTCACCTTGGGCAGCACGGGGGCAATGTTGTCCATGCCGTATACGCGTGCCACTTCTTCAATAAGGTCAGCCTCGCGTTCGTAGTCCTGACGATGGCTGGGAGGAATGATCTTCCAGTCGGCAGCGTCGGAAACGTCCACGGAGCAGCCGAGCTTTTCCAGCGTCTTGCGGCAGAAGGCATCGGCAATGTCCACGCCCAGCAGGTCGCGGGCACGCTCGGGGCGGAAACGCAGCACCGGCGCCTTCCACGGACGGGGTTCGGACTTGCAGATACCGGGGCGCAGCGCAGCACCGGAAAGCTCCGCCATCATGGAGGCGGCACGGTTCATGGCGAACAGGCAGTTCACCTGATCCACACCACGCTCAAAGCGGTAGGACGCATCGGAAGAAAGGCCGAGACGGCGCGCAGTCTTGCGCACGGAACCGGGACGGAACACGGCGGCTTCAAGGAAGACGCGGGTGGACTCGTCGTTCATTTCGGTATTCAGACCGCCCATGACACCGGCAATGCCCACACTGCGTACATCGTCCTTGATCATCAGGTCAGACTCCTTCATGGAGCGTTCCTGACCGTCCAGCGTGACGAAGGTTTCGCCTTCGTTGGCGAAATCAACCACGATGCGGTTGCCTTCCAGCAGATCAAGGTCATAGGCGTGCATGGGCTGGCCCAGTTCCATCATCACATAGTTGGTGATGTCCACCATGTTGGAAATGGGGCGCAGGCCGATGGCAACAAGGCGGTAGCGCAGCCACGCGGGGCTTTTGCCAACCTTGAAACCTTCAAGAATGCGGCCGTGGAACACGGGGCACTGGTCGGGGTCGGCAATCTCGATGGCGACATCGCGCGAGCAGTCTTCGCCGGATTCCTTCAGTTCGAAGGAAGGCATGGTCAGCGGCAGATCAAAGGCCAGTGCCACTTCACGGGCAAGGCCGAGCACCGACAGACCGTCTGCACGGTTGGGGGTGATGGAAATATCCAGCACCACTTCATCAAGATCAAGAGATTCCACGAGATTGGCACCGGGGACAAAGTCTCCGGGCAGAACCATGATGCCGTCGTGGTCTTCGGAGAGACCCAGCTCACGCTCGGAACAGATCATGCCGTGCGAGGGCTGGCCACGCAGCTTGGCCTTCTTGATCTGCATGCCGTCGGGCATGGTGGTGCCCACCTTGGCAACAGGCACCTTCTGGCCCTTGGCCACGTTGGGGGCGCCGCACACAATGGTCAGCGGTTCGGCCTCGCCCACGTCCACGGTGCAGACGGAGAGCTTTTCGGCTTCAGGATGCTTGACGCATTCCAGCACATGGCCGACGACCATGTCCTTGATGGCGGCAAAGGGATGGATGATCTCTTCCAGCTCAAGCCCCAGCATGGTGAGCTTGTCGCCAAGCTCCTGGGGAGTGCCTTCGAAGGGAACGAATTCACGCAGCCATTTGAGACTCAACAGCATGTCAGACTCCCATGCACTGCACGGATACCCGTGCGGCATGCCTGCCCGCCGCACTTGCGACGGAAGATATGATCATTGCCGGGCACAGTTTGCCCGGCAAGCCCTGTATTACACGAACTGGTTCAGGAACCGCACATCGTTCTCGAAGAACATGCGCAGGTCGCCTATACCATACTTGAGCATGGTCACGCGCTCCACGCCAAGACCGAAGGCGAAGCCGGAATACAATTCCGGATCGTAGCCGACGGACTTGAAGACTTCGGGATCGATCATGCCGCAACCCAGAATCTCCACCCAGCCGGTCTGCTTGCAGACGCGGCAGGGAGCCCCGTTCACGGTACCCTTTCCGCCGCAGATGCAGCAGGAAATGTCCACTTCGGCACTGGGCTCGGTAAAGGGGAAGAAGCTGGGGCGGAAGCGCACCTTCGTGTTGCCGCCAAACACCGCCTGCAGGAAGGCGGTAAGCGTGCCACGCAGTTCCGCCATGCTCACCTTGTGGTCCACCATGAATCCCTCGATCTGATGGAACATGGGGGTGTGGGTCAGGTCGGAGTCGCGGCGATACACCTTGCCGGGGGCAATGGCGGCCACGGGGGGCTTGCGCTCTTTCATGGTACGGATCTGCAGCGGCGACGTATGCGTACGCATAAGGATTTCCTCGGTAACATAGAGGGTATCCTGCATGTCGCGTGCGGGGTGATCCGACGGCATGTTAAGGGCTTCAAAGTTGTAGAAGTCGTTCTCCACTTCCGGCCCTGTCACGATATCGTAGCCGAGTCCTCTGAATATATCACAGATCTCGGTCATGACGAGGGTTACGGGATGCAGAGAGCCCTGCCACGGCTGACGACCGGGAATGGTAGGGTCGAAAAGCGCGAGCCGTGCGTCTTCGGCAGCTCGGGAAAGCGCAGCGGTGCGACCATCCAGAAGCTCGGTGAGCTGCTGCTTGACTATGTTGGCGGTTTTGCCGACAGCGGGGCGATCCTCAGGCGACAACTCGGGAAGACGCTGCATTATCTGTGCGAGACGGCCCTTACGACCGAGAAACGCAACGCGCAGCTCTTCCAGAGCTTCCAATGAAGAGGCCTGGTCCAGGCCGCTTTGGAGCTCCTGGACCAGGCCTTCAAGTTCATGGGTCAGGTTCATACCTGAGATCCCTTCTAATTGAGTTTGGATTTGGCAAGTTCCGCCAGCTTGGCGAAATCTTCCTTTTCCCGAACTGCGAGGTCGGCGAGGACCTTGCGGTTCAGTTCAATACCGGCCAGGTTCAGGCCATGGATGAACTTGCTGTAGGAGATACCGTGCAGACGTGCGCCTGCGTTGATACGAAGAATCCAGAGCTTGCGGAATTCACGCTTTTTGACCTTACGGTCGCGGTAGGAGTATACTAATGCGTTCTCAACTGCTTCGCGTGCAGTGCGGTACAGTTTGGAACGGGCTCCGCGGTAGCCCTTGGCCAACTTCAGATATCTTTTATGGCGGCGATGTGCAGCCATGCCTCTCTTGACGCGCATGGAAACCCTCCAGGGTCTTTGTCACTCCGTGAGGCGAGAGATTTAAGCCAACGGAGTGCGTGTAAATTGTCTGAGCCTGTGACAGATGCAAACTACGCCTTAGGCGTAGGGCATCATGCGGCGTACTGCTTTCTCGTTGGTAGAGTCCACGATAGCGGACTGACCGAGATTCATCTTACGCTTCGCACTCTTCTTCGTCAGGATGTGACGCAGGTTCTGCTTGCGGCGACGGAACTTGCCGCTGCCGGTCACAGAGAAGCGCTTTGCAGCGCAACGCTTGGTTTTGATCTTGGGCATGGTATTCTCCTTACCGTATTGTGCCTGTGCCGCCGCGCCACAAGGACGCGCCGGCGCAAAACGCGACAGAAAACCCCCTGCATTTGCAGGGAGTTTTCATGAAATTCCTCTTGAGCAAACGCTACTTGCACCCATAAGGGCACACAGAGCGGGGATATTGCGATAAAATCCCGCGCAAAGCAAGCCCCAAATGCACCTATTTTTTCGGCAGGGGTACCAGCAGCATATGCAGGGTACGGCCTTCCGAACTCGGAGCCTGCTCAACCTTGGCGATGTCTCTGGTATCTTCAACCACACGCTCAAGAATGACCTGCCCGCGATCCTTATGGACGATTTCGCGCCCACGGAAGAATACCGTCACCTTGCAGCGGTCGCCTTCTTCAAGGAACCTGCGGATGTGCTTGAGCTTGGTCTGGTAATCGTGCTCGTCCGTCTTGGGGCGAACCTTGATTTCCTTGATCTGCACAACCGTAGCATTACGCTTGGCTTCCTGCTTTTTCTTGCTCTGTTCAAACTTAAACTTGCCATAGTCCATGATCTTGCAGACCGGCGGTTCTGCATTGGCGGCAACTTCGACAAGATCAAACCCACGCTCTTTGGCGAGGTCGATGGCGGCGTTACGGTTCAAAATCCCCAACTGCTCGCCCTGATCATCGATAACACGCACTTCGCGCGCACGAATCTGTTCGTTGCGACGCGTCATGTCCTGCGGCTCTGGACGCCGGTTCTTAGGAAAAGCGATAGCTCATCCCTCCGTTGTTGAACGGTTCCTCACAATCAGCCTTAATAAGCTCTACCACTTCCTCAAGAGTCTTGAAGCCGAGGTCCTCACCCTTGCGAGGGCGGACACTCACACCTTCAGACTCCACCTCCTTATCCCCGATGACAAGCATATAGGGGATCTTCGCAACCTGTGCCTCACGAACCTTAAAGCCCAGTTTCTCGTTGCGGACATCGGCCTCTACACGGATACCCTGCTTGGCCAGAATGTCTTTCGCTTTCAGGGCGAAATCAGCATGTGCGTCGGTAATGGGAAGCAGGCGTGCCTGAACAGGTGCAATCCAAGTGGGGAAAGCACCTGCAAAATGTTCGGTCAGGATGCCGATGAAGCGTTCCACAGAACCGAGAATGACGCGATGAACCATAACTGGTCTATGCCGTTCACCATCCTCCCCGATGTACACCAAGTCAAAACGATCAGGCAAGGTAAAATCACACTGCACAGTTGCGCACTGCCATTCGCGGCCAAGACAATCGCGCAGCTTGATGTCGATCTTGGGGCCGTAGAACGCGCCGTCGCCCTCGTTGATGGCATAGGGCAGACCCACGCGGACCAGAGCTTCGGTCAGTGCATTGGTGGCCAGATCCCAGTCGGCATCGGAACCAATGGACTTTTCAGGACGGGTGGACAGCTCGAGAGTATACTCGAAGCCGAACACGCCCATCACGTCGCGCACGAAGTCGAGCACGCCGATGATTTCGTCCTGCAGCTGGTCGGGACGGCAGATGATGTGCGCATCGTCCTGCGTGAACTGACGCACGCGCATAAGGCCGTGCAGCACACCGGATTTTTCATGACGATGCACCACACCAAGCTCGAAGAAACGCTTGGGCAGTTCGCGATAGCTGCGCAGCTGCGACTTGTAGATCAGCATGTGCGCGAGGCAGTTCATGGGCTTTACGCCATACGGAGTTTCGTCAATTTCCGTGAAATACATGTTTTCACGGTAGTTGGCGTAGTGGCCGGAACGTTCCCAGAGTTCGCGCTTGAGAATCTGCGGACCCTGCACGATATCGTACCCGCGCTTCAGGTGCTCTTTGCGTTCAAAATCTTCGATCACGGTACGGATCAGCGCGCCCTTAGGATGCCAGTAAGCCATACCTGCGCCACCTTCCTCCTGGAAGCTGAACAGGTCGAGCTGGGCACCGAGCTTGCGGTGATCGCGCTTTTTCGCTTCTTCCAGCATGGTCAGGTACTTCTTCAGCTCCTTGGGGTCGCTGAAGGCGGTACCGTAAATGCGGGAAAGCATGCGGTTCTTTTCGTTACCGCGCCAGTAGGCCCCTGCCACACTCATAAGCTTGAATGCCTTGATGAAGCTGGTGTCAGGAATATGGGGGCCGCGGCACAGGTCGACAAAGTCGCCATGCCGGTACAGGGAAACCACATCATCAGGCACTGCGTCGATCAGTTCGAGCTTGTAGCTCTCGCCCATTTCTTCGAACAGCTTCTTCGCCTCTTCCTTGGAGCACACGGAGCGCTCGAAGGGCTGGGCAGCTTCGATGATCTTGGCCATTTCGCCCTCGATGGCTTCGAGGTCTTCGGGGGTGAAGGAGCGGCTGAAATCGAAGTCGTAGTAGAAGCCGTTTTCGATGGAGGGACCAATGGTCACCTTCACGTCAGGGAACAGGCGCTTTACTGCATCTGCCATGATGTGGGCCGTGGAGTGCCTAAGCAGATCCAGGCCCTCGGGAGTGTCTATGTAAACAGGGGTGAGGGTTTCGCAACCTGCGGGAATAGTGGCAGTGAGATCAAGCATGGAATCGCCGCACTTGACCGCCAACACTTGCTTGAGCTTCTTTCCGCTCAATGCTTCCTTCAGGGCGTCGCGACAGACAGCGTCCGCGGCGACCTCAACAACCTGTCCTTCGATAGACACGTTCACGATGGTATCTCCTGAAAAAAATTAAGTAATACAAAGCAAAAGAGGGAGGCTATCCGCCTCCCTCTGCTCCGATTCAGTGTGGTAGGCACGAGCAGCTTTGAACTGCTGACTCCTACCATGTCAAGGTAGTGCTCTACCCCTGAGCTACGCGCCTACACCGTTACGGCGGAGTCGGTATCTACGCACTTGGTACGGGTTCGTCAAGCAGAAAAGCTTTTTTTTGTATTTTTATTTCGTTCCCTCGCATGGGAACCTGCGTTTCACTCGTCCTCAAATAACTCCACCCGGCGATCAGTCAATCCGATGTGACATCTTTTCCATCATATAATATACGAAAAAGGCTCAACCTGAAAAAAAATGAAAGTTCTCTCTCTTTTTGACGCGAGTCACATACGGGAGTGGCAGCATGGTCTAGTTTGCACTCAACGACGCACAAAAGGGCGTGTCCGCCAAAGAACCGCACAAGCAGTCAGACGGCGAAAAACACTGCACTGCCCGACAGGAGCAAGCACATGCTTAAAAAATTCATTTCGTTCTTTTCCGGCGGAAGCGCCCAGACCAATACCGAATCAACATCCAAGAAGGAGTTTGCCATGTTCTGCAACCAGTGTGAACAAACTGCCAAGGGTACCGGCTGCACCAAAGTAGGCGTATGCGGCAAGCAGCCCGAAGTTTCCGACATTCAGGATCTCGTTGTCTACTCCCTGCGCGGACTTGCTCTGGCAGCCCAGAAGACCGGCAACAAGGATGCAGCTCTCGGCCACTTTGCCGCCAAGATGCTGTTTACCACCCTGACCAACGTGAACTTCGACCCCGCCCGCTTCCAGACCTTCATCAACCAGATCGTTGCGAAGCGTGATGAAATTCTTGCCAAGGGCGGCGCATCGTTCTCTTCCGGTCCTGCCGCTTTCAAGCCCGCAGCTACCATTGACGGTCTTGTCGCACAGGCAGAAGGCCATGGCGTTGCCAACTTCGACTCCAACGACGACATCCGCTCCGTCAAGCAGCTGCTGGTTTACGGCATGAAGGGCCTTGCCGCCTACACCGACCATGCCGCAGTGCTTGGCCAGCAGGATCAGGCTGTATACGACTTCCTCTACAAGGGTCTGGCTGCCGGTTACGACGGCGTGGAACGCGACCTGAACGCATGGGTCGGCCTGCTGCTCGAATGCGGCAACGTGAACCTGCGTGCCATGGAACTGCTGGACGCCGGCAACACCGGCACCTACGGCCACCCCGTACCCACCGAAGTGCCTCTGGGCCAGAAGAAGGGCAAGGCCATTCTCGTTTCCGGCCATGACCTGAAGGACCTGTACGAACTGCTCAAGCAGACCGAAGGCAAGGGCATCAACATTTACACCCACGGTGAAATGCTGCCCTGCCACGGCTACCCTGAACTGAAGAAGTTCCCCCACTTCTACGGCCACTACGGTACCGCATGGCAGAACCAGCAGAAGGAATTCCCGGCTTTCCCCGGCGCCATTCTCTTCACCACCAACTGCATCCAGAAGCCTGCAGACAACTACTCTGCGAACGTGTTCACCACCGGCCTTGTGGGCTGGCCCGGCCTTGTGCACTGCGAAAACCACGACTTCTCTGCCGTGATCAAGCGTGCTCTGGAACTGCCCGGCTTCACTGAAGACACCCCCGGCAAGACTGTCATGACCGGCTTTGGCCGCAACGCCGTGCTCAGCGTGGCTGACAAGGTTATCGATGGTGTGAAGGCAGGCGCCATCCGCCACTTCTTCCTCGTGGGCGGCTGCGACGGTGCCAAGCCCGGCCGTAACTACTACACCGAGTTCGTGGAAAAGACCCCCAAGGACACCATTGTACTCACCCTCGCCTGCGGCAAGTTCCGCTTCTTTGACAAGCAGATCGGCGACATCGGCGGCATTCCCCGTCTGCTCGACGTGGGCCAGTGCAACGATGCCTACTCCGCCGTGCAGATCGCCCTGGCCCTTGCCGGTGCCTTCAACTGCGGCGTGAACGACCTGCCCCTGTCGCTGGTTCTCAGCTGGTACGAACAGAAGGCCGTGGTCATTCTGCTCACCCTGCTGGCACTGGGCATCAAGGACATCCGCCTCGGACCCACGCTGCCCGCCTTCGTAAGCCCGAACGTGCTGAACTTCCTTGTAGAAAACTACAACATCAAGCCCATCACCACGCCTGACGAAGACCTGAAGGCCATTCTCGGCTAATTGAGCTCGTGCAAAACAGATCGGGAGGGGAACCTCCTCCCCTCCCGATTTTCACCTCACCTCTCGCCAACAGGGCAGAAATGCTTACCTTACGCAGAGGTATTCGCCCCTTCAGACGCTGGCCGGTCACGCAATTACCGGCTACCGCCCGAACGGGTGAAGCCCGATAAATCAACACTACAGCCGCAGACCATGCGGCATGAAAACAACAGAACTCTCCACGGGGGTAATTCATATGTCCAAGCAGTTACGCAAGATCATCGAAATTGACGAAGAAAAGTGCACCGGCTGCGGCCTGTGCATCATAGACTGTGCAGAAGGCGCGCTGGCCATTGTGGACGGCAAGGCCAAGATCGTGAAGGACTCTTTCTGTGACGGCCTTGGCGCATGCCTTGGCGCATGTCCGGAAGGCGCTCTGAACATCGTGGAACGCGAAGCCGACGACTTTGACGAAGATGCCGCCATGGCATGGGTGGCAGAGCGCGATGGCAAGGCCCCCGCAGGGCATCATCATGGCCACGGCAAGCCTGTCCACGCCCCGCATGGTGCCGGCCACCCCGGCCACTCCGGTCCTCACGGACATGGTCACGGGCATCCTCACGGCCACGGAGGTGGCGGTTGTGCCTGTGCAGGCTCCATGGCCAAGCAGGTTAAGCCCATTCAGGCAGCCGTTGTTTCCGGCGGCCCTGTTTCCGGCCCCGGCCACTGGCCGCTGAAGATTCGTCTCGTTCCGCCCACGGCTGACTATCTCAAGGGTGCCGACGTGCTGGTGGCCGCAGACTGCGCCTCTGCCGCTTCCCCCATCTTCCACAGCGAATTTGCGCGCGGCAAAGTTGTGCTGATCGGCTGCCCCAAGTTCGATGATACTGACGCCTACGTGCAGAAGATCACCGACATACTCAGCACCAGCGGCATCAAGTCCATCAGCGTTCTGCGCATGGAAGTGCCCTGCTGCCGCGGCCTTTCCGCATCCGTTTTCGAAGCCGCAAAGCGCGCTGCCGCCAACACCGGCAACAACACCCCCGTTCAGGAAATCATCATGACCTGCGGCGGCGCACGCGCCGAGCAGACCCTGTTCGGTCAATAACAGGCCCCAACCTCCTTGCTGCTATATACGGAAAAGGCCACCCCATCGGGGTGGCCTTTTTCAGTTCAGCACCAAAAATCGTTACTTGCCGCAGCCGCACACCTTGCTGTCCAGCGGGCCGAGCGGACGCACCTGCACGGCCTGCTCTTCGGGCCACACCAAGGCCTGCGCCACGTAGGCCACGCCCTTTCCGGCGTGAAAGGTAATGGAAGGAGAACCGTGCAGCACGTATCCTTCTTCCAGCGCATCGCAAACACGCTTGCAGAAAGCGGAATCATCGGGGCCGGTCAGCAGTCTGTATTTCTGTTTCATGGCAGTACCTGTCTTTAGGGTGTTCGTCTTTCCAACTCAAAAAAAATTACAAGCTCTCCAATCCGGAAGCCAGCGCTTCCAGCGCATCGCGATCCAGAATGGTTATCTGCCTGCCTTCCACACGCACCATACCTTCCTCCGCCATTTTGGTCAGCGCACGCGAAAGCGTCTCGCGGGCGGTTCCCAGCATGCCCGCAAGCAATCCTTTGGCAATGTCGAGAGTAAAGGTATCTGCCCCGTCCTTCAGTTCGCTGGCAGTAACAAGATATGCGGCCAGACGCTGCGGGGTTTCCTTCAGTGTCAGCGCCTCTATCTTGTTGGCAAACTGCCGCAGACGGCTTGAAAGAGCCGCCAGCATGTTGAGAGAAAGGGCGGGGTCGGAAGAAATGCGCGAAACAAGTCCTTCGCGCGGCAGGAACAAAAGTCGTGATTTTTCCACGGTTACTGCGTGGGCAGGATAGGTGCCGCCCTGAAACACGGCCACCTCGCCGAAGGGTTCGCCGGGGCCGAAGACGTGCAGAATGGCCTCTCTGCCATCGGGAGCGCTTTTGTAAATCTTCACACGCCCTTGCGCGATGACATAGAACCCCTTTGCGGCGGTTCCTTCAAAAAAGATCATCTCGCCCTTTTCATAGGGCTTATCCACAATAATGGAAGCCAGGGCTTCCAGCTGGCTCTGCGTCAACCCGTTGAACAGGGGCAGATTGGCAATGATGTTTTGTACGAACATCCGTGACTTTCCCGCGCCCTGCAAGCCTGTCCTGCCCGTCAAGGGACGGGCAGGACGGATTTCGGGCAATTAGAAGTTGCCGGCAAGTTCGGCCGCCTTGGCTACGGCAGCCTTGCGCCGTTCTGCGGCCACATCGGGTCCGCCCGCAAGGGTCGGTTCCACCTCCACGGTGGTTATATCCGTGAAGCCCATGAAGCCGAGAATGAAGTTGAAATAGCGCTTCTGAAAATCATAATTTTCAGCAGGCGTACCGGCAGGATACTCTCCGCCGCGCGAATAGGCAACAAAGGCGGGCTTTCCCGTCACAAGACCAAAATAGCCGTTTTCGTTGTAGCCGAAGGTGTGCGTGGGATGCGCCACCAGATCAACGAACTGCTTGAGCTTATAGGGAATGCCGAAGTTCCACATGGGGACGGCAAAGACATATTTGTCTGCGGCCTTGAACAGGGTGATAACCTCAATCACCTTATCCCATGCGGCCTTTTCTTCGGGCGTGGCATCAAGCCCCTGTCCGAGCTTGTAGCGGCCGGAAACGCCGTCTGCATCGAAATCGGGAAGCTTGGTTTCAAACAGGTTCAGCACAGTCACCTGTGCCGTGGGGTCCTTTACCTTGTAGGCAGCGACAAATGCATCCGCCGCGGCAATGGAATGCGACCGTTCCTTACGGGGAGAAGCTTGTATGTACAGGATGTTGCTCATGACGACCTCCGATAGTTCGATGTTGAATCAATGAAGTTTGAATTAATATAGGCACGACTGGCTCCGGCGCAAGTGCCTTGTCTAAAAAAACACCCTGACCGCTTATACCATTCTCCCCAGTATCTGCACAATTGCCCATGATAAGCAGAACACAGATATGCGCTCATTCTTTGCGACCACACACCAGAAAGCGATTTGCCAGTCATGGCAGCCTGTCTTATAGTCATCCCCACCATTTCAGGAGAATGCCCAATGAACAGAATTTCAAAAGAAGTGGCTGCCCGCGTCGAGGAACTGCTCCGCGAACAGCTTGAAGACCTTGGCGTAGACATTGCCAAACTGGAACCCCATGTTATTTCTGAAAATATGCACTGCGACATGTATCCGGACGAAAGCATGGTATACAGCTGGAAGGAGACGCAGTTGCTGCGCATCGTCCCTGAAAAGGACGAGGATGGCACTGTCATCCGCTGGCGCATGTTCACCAAGGACGATACCGACCCCGTGGTTCACTAGCCACTCTTGTTTCCAAAACAGAAGCCGCCTGAACAACCTCATATGGCTGTTCAGGCGGCTTTTGTACGTTATATGCGGCGTCCTGTGGCCTGCAGCAGGCGGAACCGCTTACCCGTTGTTCACCTTTGCCCAGAAAGCGGGCCACTTGACCAGCAACGCCTTGAGCGCGTTACCGCGGTGCGAACGACGGTTCTTCTCTTCCTTGGGCAGTTCGGCGGAATGCTTGCCGTCTACGGGGTCTATGAACAGCGGATCGAAGCCGAAACCATTGTCACCCTTGTATTCATGGCCGATACGGCCTTCCCAGGCACCGGAAGCGGTGATGTATTCACCGTTGGGAGCATAGGCGGACATGACGCAGCGGAACCGTGCCGTGCGCTTTTCATCCGGCACGGCTGCCAGCGCTTCCAGCAGCTTCTGATTGTTTCGGTCATCCACGCCCGGTCCGGGCAGATCGGGACGGTCAGAGCTGTAACGGGCCGAATACACGCCCGGTGCGCCGTTCAGGGCGTCCACTTCCAGTCCGGAATCGTCAGCCACGGCAATGTGGCCGGTGGCCAGTGCCACGGTACGCGCCTTGATCAGAGAATTTTCCTCGAAGGTCACACCGTCTTCCACAATATCACCGATCTCGGGAAAGGCGTCCAAACCTATGACAGTAAGGCCGAAATCGCTCAGAGTGCGTTCCAGTTCGGCTATTTTTCCCTTGTTACGGGTTGCCAGTACTATTGTCGTTGTCATCTGAAGTATCTGTTTCCTTGCATGTATTCGTGAAAACACCGACGTGCGGAGCAGCAATACCTGACACGGCGGACACCTGCATAACATTGGGTCCCGAGGTTACCCTCTTCGACCGGACATGTGTTGACCCGCCTTCTCCGATTCCGCCCGACAAGGCATGAGCAGGCAATTCCGGATTGTCAGAACCGGCCTGTCGTTCCTCCTCCGCGCTCTCCCCTCCATCCTCAACCGCCAGCGTGGGCAGCAAATACAGGGAGATGGTTGTTCCTTCTCCCTCCTTGCTGACAAGCTCCACGTAGCCGCCCATTTCTTCCACAATCTTCTTGGTCATGGCAAGCCCGAGACCGGCCCCCTTGTCCTTGGTGGAAAAGAACGGAGAAAACACCTTTTCGCGCAGCGCGTCGGGAATGCCGTAGCCGGTATCCTGCACGGTGACGAAGACATGCGTCTGCGTCATGCCGGTAACCACTGTGAGCTTGCCGCCCTCTTTCATGGCTTCCAGCGAGTTTTTCACCAGATTGATCAGACACTGCTTTATCATGCCCGCATTGCCTTTTGCCACAGCAATGGAGGGCGCAAGGTTTACAGTGAACTGCAGCCCCCGCTCTTCGCAACCGATGCGCATGAGCTGCAAGGTTTCTGCCGTGACAAGGTTTATATCCACCACACCCTCGGCGGAGTCTGTGGGGCGGGCAAAGTTCAGCGTGGTTTTCAAGATGGCATCCAATCGCTTGGACTCTTTGAGAATAATCTCAACCTTCTCACGGGCAGCCTCGTCCAGGGATGTTGAGCGCAGCAACGAGTTGGCAAACCCGCCGATGGCAAACAGCGGATTGCGGATCTCATGGGCAATATAGGTGGAAAGCTCGCCGATGGCGGCCATTTTCTCGGCCTGCTGCAACCGCTGCTCCATGTGCGTACGGTGCGTGATATCGCGGCGCATTTCGATAATGCGGGTTATACGGCCGTCTCCCCCGAACACGGGATAGGTATATATCCGGAAGAACTGGACCTTGCCGTCATCCGTCACCTTGGAATGGATGCGTTCGGCCTTACGACCGGTCTGCAGGGTCTCGCGGAAGGTGCAGCCGCCCTTGTCCGGCGGGCAGCAAAAGTTGCCCCCGTCCAGCTCCCAGCAGTTGCGGCCTATGTAGTCCGCCTTGGTTCCGCCGCGCGCCACTATGATGGAACGGTTTACATCCATGATCTTGCCGTCGGTGTCGAGCAGCATGATATCCTCGTCCACCTGATCGATAAGCGTGGCAAACAGGTCCTGCGCCCGTCGCAAATCGCGCATGCACGAGTGGCAGAGCTTTTCGGAAAGCAGCAATTCCCATATCAGCCCTGCCGCATCACCGTGCAGCACGGAACACCCGGCAGGGGCGTCCTTGCGCAGCTCGGCCATGAAATCGCCGCCGTCCGAAAGATCGATGACAATGTTGACTTCCGGCATGGCCTGGAATAGGGCCGTGTGGGTCTCGAACATGGGCAGCGGATCGAAACAGGGAATGGCCCTGATCGCACTTTTAGGAATACTCGCCAGCCCTGCAACCCTGATCCACGGAAAAGCTTCGCCGAAATCAGGCCTGCACACCAGCTTGGAAAATGCCTGAAGCGGCTTGCCCGAACCTACGAGGGCGACGGTAAAACGCTTTACGTCCGTAATATCTATATCATACTTTTCAATGGTGTTTGCCATTACAGTCTCCGGCTACTGAAACCCATTTGAAGTGGAACAGAATCCGACGGAATGTCCTTTCCGTACCGAGGCAGGCAATCGCCGCGCGGTCGCAGTGCATATCTGCGCGGCAATTAAAAACTATCGACACCATAACCGGAATACCAACATATGATAAGCATTTATTCCATCAGTCTCGGATGCCCGAAAAACAGGGTGGATACGGAGTGGCTGCTCGGCGCTGTACCCGGCACTGTGCAGGCGGTTGACGATCCCTCAGGGGCGGACCTTGTGGTCATAAACACCTGCGGCTTCATCCAGCCCGCCGTGGAAGAATCTGTCCGCACCATTCTGCAGACCATCAACGAAGTGGAAGACGCAAAAAAACGCCCCCTGCTCGCGGTTACGGGGTGCCTTGTCGGGCGTTACGGCCAGAAGGAACTGTCGGCGGAACTCCCCGAGGTGGACCTGTGGCTGACCAACCTCGACATGGTGCGCTGGCCGGAAATGGTGGCAAACGCTCTGGGGCTTGCTCCCAAGGCAGACCCCATGCGTATTCTTTCCACCGGTCCTTCGTATGCCTATCTCAAGATCAGCGACGGTTGCGACCACAACTGCGCCTTCTGCACCATCCCGTCCATACGCGGCACGCTGGCCAGCGCTTCTGCAGACAGCATTGTGCGCGATGCCCGGCACATGCTCGATCAGGGCGTGAAGGAACTCATCTTCGTGGCGCAGGATGTAACCGGCTACGGCAAGGATCTCGGCCTCAAGCACGGCCTGCGTGAGCTGCTCGACCGCATCCTGCCACTGGACGGCCTTGCGCGCCTGCGGCTCATGTATCTCTACCCTGCGGGCCTGACCAAAGATTTTCTGCACTATCTGCGTGACGCGGGTGAACCTTTTGTTCCCTATTTCGACGTTCCCCTGCAGCATGCCCACCCCGATGTGCTTTCGCGCATGGGCCGCCCCTTTGCGCGTAACCCGCGCGAGGTTGTGGACCGCATCCGCGACGTTTTTCCCGAAGCGGCACTGCGCACCAGCTTCATTGTGGGCTACCCCGGCGAAACCGAGGAGCACTGGGAGCACCTTCGCGATTTCATGGTGGAAACCCGCTTCCACCACATGGGTGTTTTCGCCTACAAGGCTGAAGAAGGCACCCCCGCAGCCGAAATGCCCGATCAGGTAGAGGATGCCGTAAAAGAATGGCGCCGCGATGCGCTCATGGAAATTCAGGCCGAGATAAGCGAAGAAATTCTCGCCACCTATGAAGGCGAACGCATGTCCGTGCTGGTGGATGCCGAACACGAAGAGTGGCCGGGCCTGCATGTGGGCCGCACGTGGTTTCAGGCTCCGGAGGTGGACGGCGTGACCTATATCAGCGGCCCCGGAGTGGAACCCGGCGCACTGGTGGATGCCGACATCGTGGAAACACGGGAATACGACCTTGTTGCCCTGAGCTGAAAAAAAATAACAGCCGGGTGACAAAAGAACGTATTTAAAATCAGTGCCGCTCCCCCTGCGGTGTCCGGTCAAGTGTACATCAGGTCGCGATTGCAGAGGATTTTCCGCAATCGCGACTTTTTTTGCGTCGGCCATTTCAGCCTTGCCACGCAAAGGTTTTCGGGCTTTTACGGTTGAGTTTCCTTGCGCAATCTGATAATAGACCCAATCCCGCCGTAAAGGATGGGAAAATATTCGTTGGTTGGAGGATTTCGTATGGAAACCATGGAAAACAACAATTTCGACGCTGACATCAGTTTCGAAGCTGCCCTTGAAGACTACCTTAGCTCAGATTTCGGTGATCTGGACGAAGGTTCCATCGTCAAGGGAGAAGTCGTTCGCGTGAGCAGCGACTATGTCCTCGTGGACGTAAATTTCAAATCTGAAGGGCAGATTTCCGCTGCCGAATTCATCGGCCCCGACGGCACTATGACCGTTGCGGTCGGCGATAAGGTGGATGTCTTCGTTGTTCGCAAGAACGAAATGGAAGGCACCATCACCCTCTCCTTCGAAAAGGCGAAGCGCATGCAGCTCTTCGACCAGCTCGAAGAAGTTCAGGAAAAAGAAAGCACCATCAAGGGCCGCATCATGCGCCGCATCAAGGGTGGCTACACCGTTGATCTGGGTGGCGTTGAAGCCTTCCTGCCCGGCTCTCACGTGGACCTGCGCCCCGTGCCGGACATGGACGCCCTTGTTAATGAAGAATTCGAATTCCGCGTACTCAAGATCAACCGCCGTCGCAGCAACGTCATCGTTTCCCGCCGCGTGCTGCTCGAAGAGGAACGCGATTCCAAGCGCTCGGAACTGCTGGTGAACCTTGAAGAAGGTCAGATCGTGAAGGGCAAGGCCAAGAACATCACCGAGTACGGCGTATTCGTCGACCTCGGCGGTCTGGACGGTCTGCTCCACATCACCGACATGTCCTGGAAGCGCATCCGTCATCCCAAGGAACTCGTTTCCCTGGGTCAGGAACTTGAACTGAAGATTCTGAGCTTCGACAAGGAAAACCAGAAGGTTTCCCTGGGCATGAAGCAGCTCATCACCGATCCGTGGCAGGACATCACCGCCAAGTTCCCCGAAGGTGCACGCCTCTCCGGCAAGGTTACCAACCTTGTTGATTACGGTGCATTCGTCGAACTGGAGCCCGGCGTGGAAGGCCTTGTGCACATTTCCGAAATGTCCTGGACCCGTAAGCTGCGTCATCCCTCCCAGATGGTCCGCGTGGGCGACGAAGTTGAAGTCGTCATCCTCGGCGTGGACGAAGACAAGAAGCGCATCTCCCTCGGCATGAAGCAGGTTAAGCCGAATCCGTGGGAAGTTGTGGCCGAGAAGTACCCCGAAGGCACCGTCCTTGAAGGTGTCATCAAGAACATCACCGAATTCGGCATGTTCATCGGTATCGAAGACGGCATCGACGGTCTTATCCATGTTTCCGACATCAGCTGGACCAAGAAGATCCGCCATCCCAACGAAATGTACAATGTAGGCGACACCGTTCAGGCCAAGGTTCTGACTGTGGACCAGGAAAACGAAAAGTTCACCCTGGGCGTAAAGCAGCTGACCGAAGATCCCTGGACCAAGGTGCCCACCAACTACCCTGTTGGTGCCATCATTGAAGGTCTGGTGACCAACATCACCGACTTCGGCCTGTTCGTGGAAGTGGAAGAAGGCATTGAAGGCCTCGTTCACGTTTCCGAAATCAGCCAGAAGAAGGTGAAGTCTCCCAACGAAATCTTCAAGGAAGGCGTTACCATTCAGGCCAAGGTCATTCACGTGAGCGCGGAAGAGCGTCGTCTCGGCCTCTCCATCAAGCAGCTCAAGGATGACGAAGACCGCAAGAAGCCCCGTGAATTCCGTACCGGCGCATCCGAAGCCGGCCAGAATCTCGGCGACCTTCTGAAGCAGAAGTTTGAAGAGGATGCAGCAGAATAAGCTGCCCTTTTACCAGAAGCATCCGCTTCTGTTCTGCCTCGCGCTTATAATGGCGGCCGTGGCCCTGTTCGCAGGTGCCATGGCCGCCTTGCGGCTTTCCGGCGCCCACGCTACCGGCGGTCTTTTCAAGCAGGACCGTGTGGGCATCTGCTATATTGAAGGCTTCATTGCCGACTCTTCCAAGGTTACCGCATGGCTGCGCGAACTGCGCGACGACCGCTCGGTCGTGGGCGTTCTGCTGCGCATAGACAGCCCCGGCGGAGCCGTTGCCCCCTCGCAGGAAATGTATAACGCCGTACGCCGCCTTGCCGCCGTCAAACCCGTGGTTGTTTCCATGGGTTCCGTTGCCGCAAGCGGTGGCTACTACATTGCCGCAGGCGCAGACCATATCGTGGCCAACCCCTCCACCATCACCGGCTCCATCGGCGTAAAGATGGAACTGGCTAACATGCAGGGGCTCATGGACAAGATAGGCATTGCGCACGATGCCCTCACCAGCGGTGACCTGAAGAACGCCGGCAGCCCCTTCAAGCCCATGACCGACAAGGAACGGGCGTATCTGCAGGGGCTGGTGGGCGACATGTATGAGCAGTTTCTTGAAGCCATCGTCAACGGCCGCCGCATGAACATCGAGGATGTACGCAAAGCCGCGGACGGAAGGGCCATGACCGGCAGGCAGGCGCTTGCCCTCGGCCTTGTGGACACCCTTGGGGACATGGAAACCGCCTACGACAAGCTTGTATCCATGTGCAACGCCACCGGACAGGCTCCCCTGCCTTTTGTGGAAGGCCCCCCGCAGGAAACCAGTATCCTGCGAGACCTTCTCAGCTCCTATCTGGGCATAGACCCGGCCAGCTCCTTCTCCGAATCCCTGCGACGACGATCGGACATACGCTTCCTGTACTACTAGGAACGCCGATCGCGTACCAGCGCAGCCCAAGAGCGATGCACAGGCCATTCAGCCTGACGCTCCCCCCCGTTTCCGCCATCCGCATTCCTGACAGTACCCCTGTCGGCCATCTGCCGTGACGCGTCTGCATCCGTCACACGCCATCCGCATTACGGGAACACAACCGTAACCTCGCGGTGCCACCATGTCATAATCCGTCCCGTTCTGCGCTTTCCGGTCACGAAAGCTCGCAGCGGACGGTACGCAGGAGTCAACCATGCGGTCTCAGAATGCTGTCTCCATCCCCGGCGTTTCTTCCGTCTCCACTGAACAGGCTCAGAGCAAGGCGACCATCCATATTGGCCACCCTGCCACGCCTGTTTACCCTGTTCATACCGCACCATTCCCTCACATATCTGCCTCAGTGCAGCCTGCGTTGCCTCATGAGCCGCTGACGCAGCGCACGCTCACGCCCGCCGATCTTGAACGGGCTTCCATGCAGGCATGGCCTGCTCTGGAAGAATGCTCCTTCGGCAACGTGCGGCTGCGCTGTGCGGGCGGCTTTACCAAACGGGCAAACAGCGCGGTACTCATACACCAGCCGTCCATTGAGAATAGTGATATTTCCGACTGTGCTATCGTTGATGTCGAGGCATGGTATGCAGGGCGGGGACAGAACACCGTATTCCGGCTCACGGAACCGCTGAGCACAGGGCTGGACGAGCAACTTGCACGGCGCGGATACCGTATGGCAGACCCCTCGCTGGTCATGGTCAACGATCTGTCCTTTGCTCCTTCCTTCACGCGGGACACTTCACACATCCCGCAGGCCCGCCTGATGCAGGATGAAGAGTGGCTGGAGCGCGAACGCCAATTCAGCAACCGTCCCGCCGGTGACCAGCGCATGATGCAGCATATTCTCGCCTGCAATGCCGTTTCAAATGACTACATGGCCATTGAGGACAACGGCACCATGGTCGCCTGCGGTCTTGGCGTGCGGCAGCAGGGGCTGTATGCCATTTTCTGCATCCGCACGGCGCAGTCCCACCGCAGGCGCGGCTATGCAACCGCGCTCATCTGTTCCATGCTGCAGCGGGCAAAGACCTCCGGAGCTTCTCATGCATGGCTGCAGGTTCTGGAATCCAACCTTCCGGCCATAGGGCTGTATCGCTCGCTACGCTTCTCCACCAGCTACCGCTACTGGTACCGCATACGCCCGTGACCGGTCTTTTCCCGCTGGCGGCACGCATCTGCCTGTGATAATGTTGCAGGATGCCGCATAACTCCTCCAAAGAGCCGTGCGGCGCTCACCGTCACAAGATACGGAGGTTTCCGGCATGTACACGCGCGCCAGCGGAATGCTGCTGCATATCACTTCCTTGCCGTCCCGCTACGGCATAGGCGACATGGGTCCGGCTGCCTGCGGATTCGCCTCTCTGCTCAGGGATACCGGCCAGCTGTACTGGCAGGTTCTGCCGCTGGGTCCCACGTCCACGGCCATCGGCAACTCTCCCTATTCAAGCTGTTCCGCCTTTGCGGGCAATCCCCTGCTCATCAGTCCGGAAAAACTCGTGGAAGACGGCCTGCTCTCGTGGGCCGATATCGAATATCCCCCCGGAACCGACCCGTCGCGAGTGAATTTTCACGTGGTGGAACAGCACCGCCAGCGCGTTCTGCGGGCCGCCTTCGAACGCAGCCGGCATTGGCTGGAAAAGGACTACACCTTCACGGCATTTTCCAGAAAACACCACCACTGGCTGCACAACTACGTCCGCTTTGTCACCATCAAGAAGTGGCATGACGGAGCCGTGTGGTCAGAATGGCCCGAGCCCCTGCGCTTTCGTCACGAAGAAGCCCTTGCCCGCTGGGATGCCGAACATCATGAAGAAATGCTCTTCGAAACCTTTGTCCAGTACGTGTTCTTCCGGCAATGGAACGATCTCAAGGAATACTGTTCCGGTGCGGGCGTGCGCCTTATCGGAGACGTGCCCATCTATGTCACCTATGACAGCGCCGACGTATGGGAGCACCCCGAATTTTTCAAGCTGGATGATCAGCGCAAGCCTCTCATGGTCGCCGGGGTTCCGCCCGATTATTTCAGTAAGACAGGCCAGCGCTGGGGCAACCCCGTGTATAACTGGGACGCCCTTGCCCGCGACGGTTTCGCCTGGTGGGTGCGCAGGCTCGCACACAATTTCGACCAGACCGATCTGGTGCGCATAGACCACTTCCGCGGGTTTGCAGGCTACTGGGAAATACCTGCTGAAGAAGAAACCGCCATAAACGGCGAGTGGGTCGATGCCCCGGGCATGCAGCTCTTTTCTGCACTGAGCCGTCATTTTACCGTGCTGCCGCTCATTGCGGAAGATCTGGGCATAATCACGCCGGACGTGCGCGAACTGAAATCGGCCTTCAACCTGCCGGGCATGAAGGTGCTGCAGTTCGGCTTCGGCGGGGACAAGCTCATCAATAATCCCGATGCCCCCATGAACCACGAGCGTCACAATGTGCTCTACACCGGCACGCACGATAACTCGCCCATGCGACACTGGTTCGTGCACGAAGCAGGCGATCAGGGGCGCAGCAACTTTGC
Organism: Desulfovibrio subterraneus; assembly: GCF_013340285.1. Taxonomy (NCBI): domain Bacteria; kingdom Pseudomonadati; phylum Thermodesulfobacteriota; class Desulfovibrionia; order Desulfovibrionales; family Desulfovibrionaceae; genus Desulfovibrio; species Desulfovibrio subterraneus. The sequence goes on from NZ_BLVO01000004.1 coordinate 178,403, forward strand.
GGCTTTTGCTGGACATGATGTGGTGGAAGCGGGTGCAGCAGAGACAGCCATCCGCATTGCCATGAGCAGTGTTGCCAACACGGCAATCTTCCCCGTACAGGACGTGCTCGGGCTTGACGGAACCGCCCGCATGAACACGCCTTCTGTTCCTGCCGGCAACTGGGAATGGCGACTGCGGCCCGAGGAAATGGAACTGCCCTTCTACAGAAACTTTGCACAGATGACGGAATTCTTCGGCAGGTGGACCTGACATGGTCCTGCGAGAATAATCACGCCTGTCCGCCTGCCGGATACTGCCCCCAGCACAGACACGAAACAGCACACGGAACACGATATGCGCAAACTCTACATAGCCATGATGGGCCTCCCTGCGCGGGGCAAGACCACTGTTTCCTCCAAGCTGAAGGAAGGACTGGAACAGGAAGACCTGAATGTCCGCATCTTCAACAACGGCGCCCTGCGCAGGCAGATTCTCGGCGAAGCCTCATCACGGGCGGAATTCTACAATCCGGAAAACAGGGACGGGCTGGAAGCGCGGGAAGAACTGGCCCGCCTGAACATGGAACGTGCGCAGCAATTTCTGGCCGAAGACGGCGATGTGGCCATTCTGGACGCCACCAACGTCAGCGCCCTGCGACGCGAGGTGGTACAGAAAACCCTTACCGACCACCCCCTGCTCTGGGTGGAATGCACCAACGACGATCAGGACCTTGTGGAAGCCAGCATTCTGCGCAAGACCCGCCTGCCGGAATTCGCCAGCCTGAGCGAATCAGAGGCCGTTGCCAGCTTCAAGCGGCGCATCGCCTATTACGAGCACATCTACACCCCCTTCAGTCAGGAACCCTGCTGGATACGGGTGGATTCGCTGCGCAACCGCATCATCGACGAGCAGATCAGCCACAACATCCCCTATTACGTAAATATCCGCGATATTCTCGTCTCGGACTGGATTCGCAATCTCTACCTCGTGCGCCACGGGCAGACGCTCTATAACATGGAAGGGCGCATCGGCGGCGACTCCGAACTCACGCAGCAGGGACTTGAGCAGGCCGAGGCACTGGGCCGCCATTTCAGGGGATTCAGCATTCCCTACATCTTTACCAGCACCCGCCGCCGCTCGCACCAGACCGCCACCCCCATCTATCAGGGGCAGGACCACTGCACGGTAAAAGCCCTGTCAGAGTTCGACGAAATCAACGCGGGCATCTGCGAGCACATGCGGTACGAAGAAATCAAGCACAAATGGCCCAACGAATACCGCCGCCGCCAGAAGGACAAATACCACTACATCTATCCGGAAGGTGAAGGCTACATCACCATGAAAGAGCGGGTGGACAAGGGATTGAGAAAGGCGCTGTATCTTTCGGGCAACGCGGAAGCGCTCATGATTGTCGGGCATCAGGCCATTAACCGCATGATCCTTTCCTACTTCCTGTTCCGCAGAACAGAGGATGTTCCTTTCATCTACATCCCGCAGGACCAGTACTTCCACATCGTTTCCACGCAGAAGAAAAAGCTGTTCGAACAGGTGCGGTTTACCGGCAGGCGGGAACGGACGGGGACAAAACCCGACTAGAGGGCGGTTCTGCCAGCCAGCTTGGCGGCCAATGTACTGAGTAGTGTGAAGGGCAGGCTGTCGGCCAAACGGGTGACAAAACGGCTGTCGAGCCTGGCGCTCAGGCCCTTTCGTACCTGCCGGAAGCAATGGTTGGCAAGTACCCGAACGGCATATGCGGCCCGACGCTATGCACGGTCTACAGCTCTATTTCGCGCTCCATCTCAAAGGTGAACCGCTTCGGCAGGAAGATGGACAGACGCGCCCCCGATGCCACAGGGCAGTGGGCCAGCGCCCGCACAACCTGCACGGGCCGATCTATCAGGGCTGCGGCACCGGGAATGTCGGGCAGGCAGAACAACTCGCCCCTGTTGGTCAGGTAGACCATTGAAGCGCTTTCCGGCTTTCTGACATCACGGCCGGTAGTAACGTTGACCAGCAGCATCACCCGCACCACAGCTTCGTCCTGAAGATACTCTCCCCACGGCCGTTCGCATGCGGCGGGCGAACATATTTCATACAACGCCTCCAGCGCCGCCTGCACATCGCCTATGCTCACATTCGGCGCAAGGGCGCTGCCCGTGACCACAGTACCGGGCTGCCAGTATTCGTTGGCAATGAGCCAGCAAAGCAGCTTGGCAAAACTCTTTTCAGAACGCAGCGCCTCGCGCGCGGCCTTACGCCCTGCCAGCTTGGGCAGGCGGGCCTGCACGTTCCATACTGCCAGCTGTCCGGAAGGGGCAGGCTGCGACCGGACAGAAGTTTGCGTTTGGGCAGAAGCCTGCGGCAGGGCAGAAGTCTGCGACGGTCCTGTCTCGCACTGCAGTTCAAGGCTTTCGATAAAACGGTACGGCGGCTCGATGAAAGGCAGCCGCATTATCTTGTAGGGTCTTGGCTCAAGCCACGCAAAGATCTTGCGCCCTGCCATGGTCAGATCGCGGGAGGAAACACCCGATTCGGCAGGAATCTCCACAGAGGCAAAATCCGGCACCTGTCCTTCCGCTCCTCCGCCGCCCTTCAGCCCCAGCATGTCACTCACCCGCACGTAGGTGGCGAGCAGGTAGCTGTTCAGCCGTTCACCAAGTTCGCTCATCTCGAGCAGACTCGGCAGGGAATCATCGCCCTGCATCACCGGATCGGCAAGCTTGCGGCCCACGGGATCTTCCGAATAAGGCAGAAAATACTCCAGATATTCCGCGCCAAGGTGCAACGTTTCCGCCGAGCGGATGGTCGCCGTGGATACGCCTGTGGCATAGCCGCATTTGCGCAGAAATGCCTGCCGGATGAGGTCCAGCACATCCAGACGCCCTTCGCCCTGATAAAAGGCATAAATATCACGCAGAATCACGGCCAGAGGATCGGCATGCCACACACCGCCGAATCCGTTATGCAGGCTGCGCTTAATGCGGTTGCACACAAGCTCCACGTTGCCGCCCTCCGGCTGTCGTGAAGACCCCGCAGCGCCGCCGTCTGGCTCATATGCCGTGCTGCCGTTTTTGCCCGCGACCATTGCCTCAAGCTGACCGAAGGCCAGAAGCGAAAGAAAGGGAACGGACATGGCGCGGGCAATGTACCAGAACAGGGAGTTCAGCAGGGATTTTGCCGGAATGTCCTCAAGCGGCCCCATATCAAGGGGAGACGCAGGCAGCAGCCCCTGTCCCATGTAGGGGAGTCGCCGCATGTATTCCGCATCATCAATGCCTGCGGGCGTGCACCACCATGCGGGCATGCGGCCAGCCACCAGCACGAGAAAACGATACAGCTCGGCCTTGAGCAGAAGCGATTGCGAAACACCCGCCTCGTTATCACCTGCGGCCGTATCAAAACCGAAGGCATTGTTCCGGATACTCCCGGCATGCAGCACATGAAAACGGATGGTCTGCCGTTGCTCCGCCTGCACCCAGCGGGCAATGGCTGCAAGCTTGTCTCGCAAGGCGTCCACCTGCACTGTGGCCTCATCCTTCGCAGCATGCACCACCCAGACATCAAGCGGAGAGCCCGCCGTCTGCGCTATGGAACCGGCAGCTCCGGAGAAGTACACGCCCTCGATCTCAAGAATATCCCCTTCTGCCTGCTCCGCTTCGGAATATGGCGCACCGAACCGCCGTTCTATGGCATCCAGCGCTCCCCTGTCGGGAATATATCCCGCAATGCGGCACGGAATGCCCCTGGTCACTGCAACAGCCTTGTTGGCCCCCGCTGCCTTGGTTGCCACCACTGATCGGGTTGTCACGGCCGCAGTCGGAGAAGCCGTCTGCGCAACCCCGCCTGCCCCGTAAGCATAAGACGACGCGCCCGTGCCGGAAGCAAGCGGTACCACACCGCTCTGCACCAGCAGGGGCAGCATGGCGACCAGATCCGCGTGTTTGCCGAGCTTGATGCGGCACCAGTCCAGCCGCCTGCGGTTCTGCACCAGCATGCGCACGGCCCTGCGCTCGGCGTCCGCCATCTGCAGCCAGCGCTGCAGCAGCAGATACAGCGCCGCACTGGCGGGAGGCATGACCGTATCAGCGGTGTCTTCCGCAATGGCAAACAGGGCTTCGTTACGCCACGTTTCCGCCATCACGAGCAGGAAAGGAGCATCCGTCACCACGGCCTGCGCCCTGCTCATGGGGGCAACGCATCCGGAAAAGGCCGTCCCCTGCGCCCGCACCTGTCGCAGATCGGCGCGGACAAAGGCACAGTCACCAAACAGACTGCCATCCAGCATCACATCGCGCATGGTCACACAGCCGAAATCGCAGTATTCCGCCATGCAGGTGACAAGACGGCTTCTGCGCCACCAGCTTCCCCACAGGCGCACGCTGCGCAGCGTTGCATTGCGGAATTCGCACCCCGTAAGACGGCACTCTCCCATATCCACATGGTCCAGCAGGCTGCCGTCGAACTGCACGTCCTGCATGAGGCAGATATCGGCAGGCATGAGCGCCAGTTCGCAGTCCTTGAACACCACGCCGGAAAGACGGGATTCCGTAAGCCGCACGCCGTGCAGGCGGCAACGCTCAAACCGCACACCGCTCATGGCGCAATACGAAATATCCACACCGCTGAAGGTGCAGTCCGTGAAGGTGACATTCTTCAGACGCAGGGAAGCGATGCTGCCGGGTGCAAACTGCTTTCCGGCAATTTCTTCGCCCTCCCTGACAAGCGAAAGTGGATGCGGGCCTTCTTCCTGCTTCTTTTCCCGGCTGAAAAAGGAACGGACATTGGAGAACATGCCGCCCGCCTCTGCGGTTGCATCTTCTGCCGGAGCCTCGGCGCGGGGCATGGGGGGCGTGTGAAAGGGCGTGAATTCCACATTGGCGTTGGCGGCGATAAAGCCGCGCACGTGGGCTGCTGCCTCTTCGGGCGAAGCCGTGCGCGTGGCCGGAACAGACAGCCCCTTGAGCACGGCCAGAAGCCGCTCCTGATCAAAGGAGGCCAGAATCACGGCAAGACGGGAAACCAGCGCTGCACGCACTGCCGAATCAAGCCGCTTGAAAACATTCTTGAAGACATCCCCGTCCAGCCCGAGCAGCAGAGAACATAGCGATGCAGGAGCCCCTTTATCCGCTCCGGCAAGATTGGCTGCCAGCGGTGCGTCCGCCTCCGGCAGGCCGAGCGCCACCTGCGCCCGCACAGCCTCTTCCCGCACGTGGGGCAAACGGTGCTCCGCAGCCTCGGCAAGCAGCTGCCTGACCTTCGCATCCTGCGGTTCGGCGCAGGCAGCGAAACATCGGAGGAGCGGAACAAGTTCCTCCCTGCGCATGCGCGGCCAGTGCCGGACAAAATGCATGGCAAGCCCGTGTGCGCGCATCACGCGCACCGCGTTGGCCATGTAGCCCAACTGCTCCGCATTCAACTCCATACGCAGCAGTTCTTCCAGCCACAGCCCGAAGCGGCTGCCAAGCATGGCATGCTGCACTGCACAGGCCGGTTCCAGCCCCCGCTTACCCAAGGTATCCAGAAGCACAAGCCCTTCTTCCGGTTCCTCGTTTATGACTTCGGAAAAATTGCGGCGCAGGGGAACCATCACGCTCTCGGCCGCCCCCGCTCTGGGCCTGCGCAAAAGCGCGTTGAGCAAGAGCAGACGGTGCTCCGCCTGAATGGACTGCACCATGCCCACAAGCACTTCGGGCCGCATCTGTCCGGACATGACATAGCCCACGGCATATGCCTCGCCAGCCTCACCCAGCGTACACAGCAGGCTCAGGCAGCGCCGGTGCAGCCCCTCTTCAGCTGAGGATGCCATCAGCACGGCAAGGATATGCGCAAAGTCAGCCCGATCACGCTCATGCAGAATAGGGTCCGGCCCGTCGTCTGATGGCTGTCCATCATCCCGGGTCCCCCCACCCTGCTCCTTCGGACCTGATTGCCGGGGCTTGAGCAACGCCTCAGCCTGCGCCAGCAATGCGACAAGACTCTGCGAATCCGCATGTCTTCCCGCACGCACGGCCTCGCGAAGCGCCTTCATAAAAGTTCGGGCAGCATAGACAGGAACGTCGGTCATAAATCGTCAGCTCCCCTTGGGCATGGACTCGGCGTAGTAATTGTATTGCGAAACAGGCGAGAGGTAGGCGTAGACTTCACGGGGCAGATCGTCGGCCTTGATGGTGGCGGAAACTTCCAGTTCATCCTCCACGGCCAGATCAACCACCAGCGCTTCCTTGCGCGGAACATCAGCATGGTAGATGAGCACGGTGGGGCGCGCCGCCTTTGCGGGATTGGTGGCCAGCACCATACCTGTTGCGCCGTTGGAAAGCTGCACCAGCGTTCCCGGCGGGTACACGCCGAGGCAGCGGATGAACACGGAGACAATGCGGGCATCCAGCGTGCCAGCCTTCTTGGCCATGGCAAACAGCCACTTCAGCGCCTCGTGCGGGGTTGCGCCGCCGTTTTCATCGTTGAGCAAATTTTCATAGGCGTCCACCACATGCACGATACGCGCATAGGGCATGATGGCGTCTCCGCTCAATCCCTTGGGGAAACCGGAACCGTCCATTGCTTCGTGATGCTCAAGGATGATGCGCACGGCCTGCCGGGGAAAACCGGGCATTTCCAGCGCCTGCCTTGCCCCCTGCTCAGGGTGGGAGGTATAGTGCGATTTCAGCACGGAACTCATGGCCGTGGCCTTGCCGCCCTTGAGCTGCTGAATGGGTACCCTGCCCTTGCCTATATCGTGGAAAAGACCGCCCATGCCAAGAATATGCATGGCCTCGGCATCCAGCCCCATATCCTTGCCAACCATCATGGAAAGCACGGTTATGTTGAGCGCGTGGTAGTGCTTTTTCTCATCGGTGGGCTTGTTTGTCATCAGGCCCACAACCACGTCGGCATCGCCGAGAAAGGTATCCACCATGGCGCGGACGAGTTCACCGGCCTCATCAACGGCCTCACCCGATTTGGATGATATGCGCCGCATCACTTTGTTCACGCTGACCATGGTCTGATCGTACTGCTTCTCAAAGCGGGCAAAGCGGGCCTTGCGTTCCTTGTTGCGCTCAATGGTTTCGCGCTTGAGGCCCAGCAGTTCCTTGGATACGGGGGTACGGGGGCCAGCTTCGGCCTTGGCGGAATCGGCCTGCGCCTCATCAAGGGGAATGGGCAGTTTGTCGCACTTGTCCAGCACGCAGATGACGTGCTTTAAGCCGGACGCACGAATGATATCTATCTGCTCCTGCTTATCTATCTTGAAACTGCGGGAGGGAAAGGGCAGCGAGATCTCAGCCGTATCCAGACGCACGAAAACGCCCACACACAGCTGATCCACATGTATCGGATATTCAGTGAAGCCCATCAGCATACGCCTTCAAAAGGTTGCTGCCGGACCGGACCGCCCGCCTGCGCAGCAGACAGAAGACGGATGGTGGTGACGCATCACCTTAACCAGCGCATATTGTCATTCACCCCAAGTATATACCACATTACCCCTGGCGGCATGAGGGGTCAACAGGACTTTGGCCTTCACCCCGAACACATTTTATACAAAAAAACCCCCGATCAGAAAGACCGGGGGCTTGTCGTTTGCAATTGTGCCGCACATGGCACACCGGCGCTTACAGGGCTACTGCACGGTCCATACGGGCGAGGGTGCGTTCCTTGCCCAGCACTTCCATCACGTCCGGCAGGTTGGGGCCGCCCATGGCACCAACAAGAGCCACACGCAGGGGCGGACCTACGGCCTTGAACTTCAGGCCGTTGTCTTCCACGTACTTGGCCATCACATCGTGGGTGGTCTCCTTGGTAAAGGATTCCAGTCCTGCGAACAGGGCACGCATACCGGCCACATGCTTTTTGCCTTCTTCGGTCAGGGCCTTGGCAACCGCAGCCTCGTCATAGGCAAGCTCGGCATCCGCAACAAGCATGAAGCGCATGGCTTCTGCCAGTTCGGGCAAATCCTTGGCGCGTTCCTTCAAAAGCGGCACCAGCGCGGCCACATAGCCCTTGTCGGCTCCGGCAAAACCGGCTGCTTCCACAAAGGGATATACGAGACCGGCCAGCTCTGCATCGGGAGTGGCCTTCATGTAATGAGCGTTCAGCCACTGCAGCTTGTCAGGGTCGAAGCCCGCAGGCGAAGAACTGAGACCATCGGTGGAAAACTTCTCGATCAGCTCCTGCAGCTCGAAGATTTCCTGATCGCCGTATGCCCAGCCGAGGCGAACCAGATAGTTCACCAGAGCCTGCGGCAGGAAGCCCATCTTCTCATATTCCATGACGGAAAGCGCGCCATGACGCTTGGAAAGCTTTTTGCGGTCGGAACCCAGAATCATGGGCACATGGCCGAACTTGGGAATGGGAAAGCCCAGCGCCTCGTACAGCATGATCTGCTTGGGCGTGTTGCTCACATGGTCGTCACCGCGCAGCACATGGGTGATGTTCTGTTCGTGGTCGTCCACCACAACGGCAAGGTTGTAGGTGGGCGATCCGTCGCTGCGGCGGATGATCATGTCGTCCAGTTCAGTGTTGTCGAACCCGAGGGGGCCCTTCACAAGGTCCACCCACGAGGTCTTGCCGCTCACGGGAGCCTTGAAACGCACCACGCGGCCTTCGCCAGGGCCGAGATTCCGCGCACGGCACCTGCCATTGTACTTAGGCTTGTCTCCGGCTTCGCGGGCAGCCTCGCGCATGGCCTCCACTTCTTCGGGAGAGCACTCGCACCAGTAGGCCTTGCCCTCTTCGATAAGGCGGTCGATGTATTTGTTGTACACATCGTCACGCTGGCTCTGATAGATGGGGTCCGCATCCCAGTCCAGCCCGAGCCAGCGCATGGATTCGAGAATGGCGTCCGTGTATTCCTGTCTGGAACGTTCGCGGTCCGTATCCTCAATGCGCAGCACAAAACGGCCGCCCATCTTGCGGGCAAGCAGCCAGCTGAAAATGGCGGTACGCGCACCGCCGATATGCAGATGCCCCGTGGGTGAGGGGGCGAAACGGGTGACAACCTGACGGGAATCAACAGGATTCGTCATGTGGTACTTCTCCAAGACGCGCATGCTGCCGAAGATGCCGGTGCATGGCGGAAATATTGCTGTATGGAATGAACGGGTGGCAAACCTGCACGGAAACGGCAACGCCACAATTGACGCCGCATTTCTCCGTTACACGTCGGGAACGGAAGAAAGACAGACCGGACCGGAAAAACCGGCACAAACCGGACCGCTATTCTTCGACGGCTTCCACACCCTTCACTTCGCGCACTTCCTTGAGCACAAAGCGCTCAACGGTGTTGCGCAGGGTGACCTTGGACATGGGGCAGCCCTTGCAGCGTCCGGTCAGGCGGACCATCACGATACCCTTGTCGGTAATCTCCACAAGTTCCACATCTCCGCCGTCGTTCTGCAGGTACGGACGTACCTTGGCCAATGCGGCTTCCACTTTATCTCTCATATACCTGCTCCTGAAGGGAAGGTTCGGGGACTCGCCCCGGCGCAGTCGTTCTAGCGCCCTTGAAATGGTGTGTCAAACACTCATGGGTATCATGTAACACCCTGAAACGAGAAGCGGGAGACGTATGCCTCCCGCCTCGTTCAGTTCTTGCGTCTGATATGGGGTTTCCGGCCCGTCGGGCCCGAATCAGGCCGGAGCAACCGTCACCGTATACTTTCTGAGAAAATCAACGGGGTGGTAACTCAGCTTGGCCTTTCGCAGCCCTTCGTCATCAAGGTCCTGCTCGCGGTTCACATAGGTGTAGTCGGCACCTTCGGCAGCCACAAAGAGATTGTTGATGGCCTGGTATGCGCCGCGATATCCGTTGCGGGCCTTTTCAAAATGCACCACCAGCGTATCTTCCGTGAGCTTCTCGCCCACTGTATACGCGGCCATCTCGCCGTCAATGTAGATAGCGCCGCCCACCAGACCGGGAATGACATCCCACTCTTCCAGCACGCGCACAATGGCTTCGTTCTCCGCAAGCAGGGCTTCGGATTCTTCACATTCACGCCACTGGCACCATTCTTCCTGCAGGGCAATCACATGCTCCACGCAGTCCGGCGTAAGGGGGTGATACTCAAACATGTACTGCTTCTTGAACTGGTTCACATGGTTCTTCTTCTTGTGAAACTTGTTCCCGCTCAGGGTAGCCAGTTCTTCCGCGCTGTAGAGATAATCCCACTGCCCGCGGGCTTCTTCCACCTGCACGCGGTCGCCAAGCTGTGCCTGCCAAAGCTCCATGAGCTGCTGGGGCACACGGTTGAACACCCGCTCGCCGGCTTTGAGAAGCGGACACTGCGACCAGTCCACTTCGTTCCACGGGCCAAGCGGCGCCCAGTAGCGCACATCGGGCCGGGTCTGGCGCACCCACACGTGCGTGGTGCTCCACGCCCATTCCAGCCCGTATTCCTCGGCCCAGCCCCACAGGTTGGTGAAGCTGTAGTCCGATGAAGGCGACGGGCACTTGGCAAAACGTTCGTTATATTCGTGCATCCGATCAAGCGAGATCGGACTAAACTGCAGGTCTGACATTGGTCTTCGCTCCTTCAAGCGGGGGAGGACAGCATTCTTCCTCGGTCCTGCACCCCTTGTTGTTGCGCTTCATCATGCTGAACCGGTACCAGTCGCGCTTGAGCAGGATATACATCATCGCGCTGGACTGGAATATCTGGGAAATCAGCATGGCAAGATACACGCCTTCAGCATCCTTCCACACAAAGTGGCCAAGCGTATAGGCTATGGGCAGGCGCACCAGCCACGTTGCGGAGCTGTATACCGCAAAGGTGTATATGGTGGCCCCCGCTCCGGTCATTATGCCGCCCAGCGTCATGCTGGCCACCGTGAACGGGATGGAAAGGATGTTATACAAAAGATAGTTCACCGCCTGTCTGGCAACCGCGGGTTCCGGTGCCAGAAACGCCGCAAGCGGATCAATGAACGGATACATGCACACGGCCACAAGGGTCATGGAACCGCAGGCAATACCCGTCAGACGCAGGGCTATGCGCAGTGCCTCATCCTTGCGGCCCGCGCCGAGACTGTTCCCCACCAGAATGCTGCCCGTCATGTTGAAGGCAAACGCCGGCAGAAACAGCAGAGACTCCACACGCATGCCCGCCGTCATGCCCGCAAGCGCGTTCACATTATCGTTGGGCAGCGAGGCCGTAATGGCAAACAGCACCATATAGCCGAGATGCCACAACAGCTGCATGCCGCCCGTGGGCAGCGCCACCTTCAGCAGATACGGCAGGCCCTTGCGCACCCAGCGCAGAGGGGGAAAGGTCTCCGCCTTGAGCAGGCCGTGATGGTACAGCATGTACACGTTGAACAGTGTGGCTGCCGTGACGGAGGCAAAGGTGGCCCATGCCACCCCCTTGTAGCCGAAGTTCGGCAGGCCGAACCAGCCAAGACCGAACCCGAAGTCCGTAAACGCGTTCACCACGGCCGCAATGGCCGTGGAGGCAAGCGGCACAACCACAAGTTTCTGAGCCCTGAATACCGCGTTGGTCACCACCATCAGGTAATAGGCGGGCAACAGCATCAGGAACACATCGAGAAAATAGCCCGTTACAGGCAAAATCTCATCCGGAACCTGCAGAATGCCGAGGAACTGCCACTTGAAAAGCCGCCCCACCACCCATATGGCCGAGCCGAAAATCAGGCCGATATAGAGCACCAGCCCGATATAGCGAAAAGCCCTGCGCCGCAGCCCCGCACCGAACGACTGGCTTATGGCCGCAACGCTGCCGTTGGCCACCGCCATGCCGATAACGAGAAAGAAGAACAGACTCTGGGAAATAAGCCCCACCGCTGCCTGCACGCTTCGGTCAATCTGCCCGGCCACCCACACATCGATAAACCCGATGGAAAAGTGGAAGAACATCATCACGATCTGCGGCCACGAGAGGTTCCAGATATTTCTATACGAAGCCTGATCTGTTTCAGGCGCTGCTTTCATAGACATCAGACGATATACCAGTCCATTGATGACGGTTACACTTCCAGTATTACATAGTGCCTTACCAGCAGCACATGGTCAACCGACCGAAAGGGAACCATGTACCCTGGGGGGAACCGCCCTTGTCATGTCGGAAAAACCTTGCCACTGGAACACACTTCTTGTACAAAATATGTACAGAACTCTCACACAATCCGGACACGGAGGCATATCATGCGCATATTCAAGGAAGAGCAGGAGACCAAAAGGGTCATCTTCAATGTGGATGCGGAGCTGGCCGCACGGCTGGAACACGCCAAAAACCTGGCGAAACAGCTGGGCAAAAAGCTCAATGTGGATGCCGTGATCGACGAAGCGCTCAGCCGGTATCTGGAAGCTGCGGAGAAACAATTCTCCCGTATCAAAGGGGGGACGCGGGGTGTTTCCGAAGATCCCATCGTCATGGGCCCCTCGCCCGAAGATGCAGGCGAGATGGCATCCACCACGGCGGTACAGGTGCGGGCTTCCAGCAATCTGGCTCGAACGTCCGTCAAGCAGCAGAAAAAGTAGGCCCATACGGAAAAAAGTCAATTGCGGATATGGGTATTCCTCTGCCGCATGCAGCAGAAAAGCCTTCACAACCATATGACAAACGACAGCGGGGCCGCTTTCTTCAAGAAGAAAGCGGCCCCGCACCGTGCAGCAAAGAACGCCGCACATTGATCGGCAAGGTGCAGGCAGGCTGCTGCTGCAGTCCTGCATGTCCGGCAAGGAACAGTGCTTCCCTGTTGCATTCGAACCGACTCGTCGAGGGGCACACTCTGCGAATACTGGTCCTGCGCTCCAGCTGCTCCTTCCGTGCATGAGTCGGGCACCTTGGCCGAATCATGCGGAACACTTGAAAATTTTCCCGCCCCTGTTCAGACGGAATTGCGGCTGGCACCGGAATACATACCGGCTGCCACCACATCATTTCTGCCGCACCACTCATGCCGCCCGCCGATGGCAGTCGACGGACGGCATGAAAGCGGTGCGCCGCACCGGCTGGCATACCGGTGCTGCAATTCGCCGCGGTAATCCCCCATATGCACAATCAGGCCCCCGCCGGATGGACGCATGGTGGCGGACCACGTGTCGGGTGTCATCTCGACGGCCGGACCTTTCCGAAGAACCTTGCAGGGAAACCACGGAAAAGCGCCGGGAACGGCATACGGAGTTTCGCGAAGCGAATGTGGATCCGGGCGTGCCAACCGGCAGGGATTGCGTTGTTGGTTGTCTTGGGGAACAACACACCCGGAAACCTGTTCCGCATGAAGGAGGCGGCCCTCATGCGCAACTATCGTAACCGCCGCGCGGGCGGCAAATATCTATGCGTTATGCGCAGGCGCGAAAGCGTTCTGTCAGCTCTGCCGCTTCGGGATACATGGCAAGCAGGTCGGCAATGGTTTCGCGGCGGCGGATAAGTCTGGGCTTGCCGTCGGACTGGATGAGCACTTCGGCGGGGCGCAGGCGCTGGTTGTAGGGTGAGGTCATGACGTAGCCGTATGCCCCGGCATCCAGCATGCCGATGATGTCGCCTTCCATGATCTCGGGCAACTGGCGGTCCTTGGCGATGATGTCGCCGGATTCGCAGATGTTGCCCACAATGGACTGTTCCATGGTTGCGGAAACAGGTTCGCCGTCTTCGCGGTATATTTCCACGTCATGGAAGGAGTCGTACATGGCGGGGCGCACAAGGGTGTTGAAGCCGAGGTCCGTGCCCACAAAGCGCTTGGGACCGTTGTTCTTCACGCTGTAGCAGGTGCCGAGCAGCAGGCCGCATTCGGCCACGATGTAACGGCCGGGTTCGCACATGAAACGCCCCGTGTACCCGGTGCGCTCGGCAAACTCGCTGATGGTGGCATGGAAGGCCTCGCCCAACTTCTGCATATCGAGGCGGGCCTGCCCTTCATACTTGCGGTAGGGAATGCCGAAACCGCCGCCGAAGTCGATGATCTCAAGGGTATCCCACTGCTCCGCAATGGACAGCAGCACCTGCATGGCCTCGATGTAGCCATCCGGTTCCATGAACAGGGAACCGATGTGCATGTTCACGCCGCACAGGGTGAGGTTGTGGCGCTCTATGATGTCGCGCACCTCATCCATGGTTTCGGGATCGACCCCGAACTTGGTCTGCTTGCCGCCCGTTACCACCTTGGCGTGGTGTCCTGCCCCGATGCCGGGGTTGAAACGGATGACCACCTTGCCGCCGGGGTTGATCTCGCCGAACAGGTCGAGCTGCGAAAGAGAATCCACGCTCACGTACACGCCGTGATCAATGGCGAACTTGAGTTCTTCGGCAGAAACGTTGTTGGAGATGAACAGAATCTGGTCCGGCGTGAATCCGGCAGCCAGGTTCATGATGATCTCGCCGGGAGACATGGCGTCTACCACCATGCCCTCCTCGCGGATGATCTTGAGCAGGTGAATGTTCGTGTTCGCCTTGGCGGAATAGTTGGGCGTGAATCCCGGATGGGTGGAAAGAGCCTTTATCTCGCAACACCGGCGGCGGAGCATGTCTTCGTTATAGACATACAGGGTGCTGCCGTATTCTTCCACAAGCTCCATGGGCGTGTTGAGCCCGAAAAAATCCACGCTGTCCGTATAGGTGGAACGAACATTCGCCATTGCTAGTCTCCTGTCATGCCCCCCCGCAACCTGATCAGCTCTATTTCGTTCAAGAGCGCTTCACGCATCAGGTACACAAGGTGCTTGTTCTTTGAATACAGGCACTGCCCCTTGTTCACTTCAACCAACCCCACGATGACCTCGCTGGTGTCGGCTATCAGCTTCACGTTGCCGGTGCCCGCGTTGTTTTTCATATATTGCGCGCCCCTGATGCCGGGGTCCTCGTTACAGAGGATAACCACCTTCAGCCCGCGTTCCACACATCCCGAAATCTCGCTTCGCAGCAACGCCACGTTGGTTGAATGCATCGAGATGTATATGCGCAGTTCCGCCATCAGCATCATGTTCCGCATCTTGTCCAGCGTGTTCTCATAGCCGGAAACGGTCAGATACGGGGCCGCGCCCTCCTCCTGTTCGGGGAGGTTTTCTTCCAGAAATTCAATGGTCCTTGCGCAGGACCGCTTCAGGTTCAGCAGCAGCTCTTCCTTGGGGGTTGCCACATAGTTACTGGCGTCCTCGCTGGAAACAACCGCCCCGCCCTTTTCCACAAGGCTGGACAGCGCCGCGTATGCGTTGGAGCGGGAAATGCCCGCCACCTTGGCAGCCTCGTATCCAGTCATGCCACCGTGACGACTGAGCGTCACATACATGAGGGATTCCTGCTGCGTGAAACCGAACTTTTTGAGTGCTTGGATGAGTTCCATTGCTTCCTCAGTGGTACTAATTGGTACTACTATGCTTCCGTTCTCCGGAAGTCAATACCTCTGCCTGCGAATTGATAACTTTTTTCAACGCGAATCCGCGTCGATTTCAAACATATTCCTTACAAAACAACGCGGCACTATGGCGCTTCATTCCGGCAATGTCCACCATTGCGAAACAAACGCCGACCCGCGTGCAGCCTCTACCCAGCGCTCAGGTTCCAGTCAACCGGTTCCCGTCGGGGGCAAGCTGCCTTTTTCACGCACCGCGCACCATACTGTACCAGAATCCTGCACTCAGGTCGCCACGTACTCATATTGTCCTGCCTTTGGGTTGTTTCCAACATGACAACGCGTTACACTGCCCGTATTGTCCGGTCTGGATGTTGCCACCCGGATTGCTGCGGCCCGCAGGGGTACAAACCCTTCCGCCGCTGCTGCAACGGGAACGCCACCGCCGGATTATCGCACCAAGCTGCATGGAGACAGTATGGACATCATTCGCACCCTCGTGCACGAGCATACCCCGTATCTCATTGAAACCCGCAGGGATCTGCACCGCATTCCCGAACTGGCCTTTGAAGAAGTGAAGACCGCCGCCTTTGTGGCACAGGAGCTCGAAAACATGGGCCTTGCCGTGCGTACCGGCGTGGCAAAAACCGGCGTGGTAGCCATGCTGGAAACGGGACGCCCCGGCCCTGTGGTCATGCTCCGTGCCGACATGGACGCCCTGCCCATGACCGAATGCACCGGCCTTGAGTTCTGCTCCACTCATGCAGGCTGCATGCACGCCTGCGGACATGATACACACATGGCCATTCTGCTCACCACGGCCAAGGTGCTCTGTGCCATGCGCGATGAATTGTGCGGTACGGTTAAATTCGTGTTCCAGCCGGCGGAAGAATTTCCCGGCGGCGCCCGCCCCATGATCAATGAAGGCGTTCTCTACAGCCCCAAGGTGGATTACTGTTTCGGCCTGCACGTGTGGCCCGGCACCCCATCGGGAGCCGTTGCGGTAAAATCCGGCCCGCTCATGGCCGCCATGGACCGTTTCGAGGTCACCATCATCGGCAAGGGAGGACACGCCGCCAAGCCCCATGAATGCGTGGATGCGCTTGAGATAGGCACGCAGGCAGTGGGCGCGTTGCAACGCATCATCTCCCGCCAGATAGACCCTGTGCAGCCAGCCCTGCTCACCGTGGCGGTGTTCAATGCCGGACACGCCTTCAACGTGATAGCAGAAACCGCCACCTTCGGCGGCACCCTGCGCACCTTCGACAAGGGCGTGCGCGCCCGCTGGGAGGCACGCATGCGGCAGGTGGTGGGCGGCATTTGCGATGCCATGGGTGCGACATATGAATTTTCCTTCATAGACGGCTACCCGCCCCTCATCAATAATCCGGATATGGCAGATGTCATACGGCGGGCCGCCGCAGCAACTGCGGGCAAGGAAAATGTGCACGAGGCCACTCCCACCATGGGCGGAGAAGACATGGCCTATTATCTTGAGCAGGTTCCCGGTTGTTTCTTTTTTCTCGGCACCGGCTACGAAGGAGCCCACCCCATTCACAACCCGGCCTTCACCGTGGATGAAGCAGCACTGCCCGTAGGCGTGGAAACATTCTGCCGCGCAGTAAGGGAACTCCTTGTAACTGAATGACTTTTTCCCTTCCCTGTTGACTTTATCCGGTACAGTGGCGATTCTTAGCCCTTCAACCCTTTAAATGAGGAGACGTGCATGACTCAGGTCAAAGACGGCGATTCCGTAAAAGTCCATTACACCGGCACGCTGAATGACGGCACGGTGTTTGATTCATCCCGTGACCGTGAGCCTCTGGAATTCACCATGGGTTCCGGCATGCTTATTCCCGGCTTCGAATCCGCCGTCCTTGGTATGGGCGTCGGCAACACCACCAAGGTGACCATCGCTCCTGAAAACGCTTACGGAGAAGTGAACGAAGAACTCGTTCTGGATGTTCCCAGATCGCAGGTTCCCAGCCACATCACTCCCGAAGTGGGCATGATGCTGCAGCTGCAGACCGAAGAAGGCATGATGGAAGTTGTCATCGCCTCCGTGAATGATGATTCCATCGTGCTTGACGCCAACCACCCCCTCGCCGGTCAGGAACTGACCTTTGAAATCGAAGTGGTTGCCATCAACTAATCAGGCATAAAGCCCCGTATGCAACAGGCCGCTGTTCCTGAAAAAACAGCGGCCTTTTACTATTCATACTGAAAGGGCCGCCGCTCATTTGAGCGGCGGCCCTGCCTGTTTGTTAGGCTTTTGTCTGGCGCATGCCAGGCGTATGCCAGGCGTTGTCAGACATATGTCAGGCTGATGAGTCCTGAACCTGAAGGCTATAGCGATCCGATCTGGTAGGCGGCAGTGGCCACGGCCAGTGCAAACACCGTGTTGAATACGGTGGAGAATATTGCCCATCCCCACGAACCGGCTTCCTGCTTGATGGCTACCACCGTCACAAAGCACGGTGCGTAAAGCAGCACAAAGAGGAGCAGGGATATGCCGTTGGCCCGAGTCCAGTGCGGGTCGTTGGCAATACGCTCGGCAAGGGGCTGTGCTTCTTCGGCGTCCACTTCTCCCAGAGAATAGGCAGTGCCGAGGGTGGATACGATAACTTCCTTGGCTGCAAAGCCGCCCACCAGTGCTATGTTGGTGCGCCATTCAAAGCCCGCCCACTTGGTCACCGGCTCAAGGGCCACACCCACACGACCGGCAACCGAGTTGCGCAGTGCTTCTTCGCTTTCAAAGTTATTCACTTCCGACAGCTTTTCCTCGAATGCGGCAACATCCTTGCCTTCAGCCTGTGCCGCTTCCATCTGCGCAACGATTTCGGCACGCTGGGCTTCAATGGGAGCAAGCTGTTCATCGGAAAGCTTGGGGAAGGTCATGGCCAGCCACAGCAGGATGGAAATGGCCAGAATAACGGTACCGGCCTTCTTGATATACTGCCAGGTACGTTCCCAGGTGTGGATCATGAGACCACGCAGGGTGGGAACGCGATACGGGGGCAGCTCCATAACGAAAGGAGTGGCCTCGCCGCGGATGATGGTGGACCGCAGCAGCTTTGCCACCAGCAAGGCGGATACCCAGCCTGCCAGTGTGAGCGAGAACATCACGGCAGCCTGATTCTTTTCAAAGAACACGCCCACGATGAGCAGAAACACGGGCACCTTGGCACCGCATGCCATGAAGGGCGCGGTGAGCAGGGTTGCCAGCTTTTCCTTGGGGCTGCGCAGAGTACGGGATGCCATGACACCGGGAACGGCGCAGCCACCTGCAATACCGCCGGAGACAATGAAGGGCATGACGGAACAACCATGCAGGCCGAAGAAACGGAACACGCGGTCGAGCATGTAGGCTATGCGCGCCATGTAGCCGGAGTCTTCAAGGAATGCGATCTGGACAAACATGAACATGATCAGCGGCACAAAGCCCATAACGCCGCCCACGCCGTCAATAATGCCGGAAACAATAAGCGATTTCAGCATGCCGTCAGGCAGCAGATTGGAAACAGTCTCGTTGAGCCAGCCGAAGAAGGCTTCAACCCATCCCATGGGAACTTCGCCGATGGTGAAGGTCACCTGATAGATAAGGAAGAGAATACCGAGCATGATCAGCGGGCCGAACATGCGGTGCGTGAGCACCTGATCGATCTTGTCGGATACAGCAAGGCGGTCTTCCAGCGCATCAAGGCGGGAAACAACACCCTGCCGCAGGATGGAAGAAATATAGCCGTAACGGTAGTCGGCGATAACGGCTTCGGGATAGGTCTTCAGCGTTGCCTCAAGATGGTCCGCCACTTCACGTGCGCGGGCCTCAAGTTCGGTCGCCACGGCTCCGAGACCGCGGCCTATACGCTGAATCTCTTCGTCACTCTCAAGGTACTTGATGGCAACCCAGCGGGCGGGATAACGGTCGGTGAGAAACTGCTCGCGGTTGATGAGGGCGATCATTTCTTCCAGAACGGGATCAAGGTCGGGGCCGTATGAAATAACCAGAGGCTCCCACGGCTTGCCTGCCAGCTTGTCACCATTGGCCACTGCGGTCAGCATGAGGGATTCGATGCCTTCGCCGGTGCGGGCCACGGTTTCCACAACCGGCACCCCGAGCAGAGACTGCAGCTTGCGGGCATCAATGCGCATGCCCTGCTTTCTTGCTTCGTCCATCATGTTGAGCGCGATGGTCAGCGGGGCGCCCATTTCCAGAAGCTGCACGGCCAGATACAGGTTGCGCTCAAGCGCGCCTGCATTGACAACATCAACGACCATATCAGGACGCTCGTCAGCCACAACGCTGCGGGCGACAACTTCTTCCATGGTGTACGCGGTCAGGGAATAGGTGCCGGGCAGGTCGATAACCTGCACTTCCCGGCCGTCCACATAGGTGGTGCCCTGCTTCTTGTCTACGGTGATACCGGGGTAGTTGCCTACATGCTGGCGGGCACCGGTGATGGCATTGAACGCGGTAGTTTTGCCGGAGTTCGGGTTGCCGGCAAGAGCAACAGTAATTTTTTTAGACATTATTCGATTCCTGTACGTTCCTTGGCAAGCCTGATTACAGCGGTTCCACGGTGATGAAGTCGGCCTCGTTATTGCGCAGCGAGAGCGTAAAGCCCACCAGTCGCAGGGCAACGGGGTCACGCAGCGGGGCACGTCCGGTTATTTCGATTTCGGCTCCGGTGATAAGCCCCATGTCGCGGATTCTGCGTCCCAGCTCGCCGGACGCCGTAACGCTGTGAATCTTGGCTTTCTGCCCAACCTTGAGTTCCCGAAGGGGAAGAATAACGGACATACATTCTCCTCAGATATTCCGCTGCCGAAACGGCCGGCACGGGTACCGCGTTATCGTGAGATCAATTGATCTTGAAAATCGTTTTCAATATACGTTGCCAAAAAAAGTGCACTCGGTGCACAGACGTTTTCGGAGATGGCAACGAAAACCTGAACCAGTCGTTATCGCTCGCCGCAGCTTCCGCCGCAACCGCACGAACTTTCAGCGGACTTTGTTGCAGCATCCGAACGGATATGCCGCGCAGAACCGCAGCCTCCGCAACCGCCGGAGCAGCCGCACCCGTCAGAAAGCTTTTTCTTCATCTGCCGTCTGATAAGGTAGGCCGCAGCAGCAACCACAATAAGGACAACCCCAATGGTATCCCACATGTCAAAACTCCTTCCCCCGCCCAGCAGGGGCCGGGGCTAAGCTACCCTGCCCTTGGGCTGGGCGTCGTTTTCAAGAGGTTCACAGGTAACCAGTCCTGCCACTTCAATTCCCAGTGCCACGCACGATTCACGCACTCTGACACTGCAAGGGGCGCACACTTCCACGACAGTGCCGGGGGTAAGCCCCAGCGCGCAGAGTCTGCCTCGCTCCCTTGAACAGCCGCAATACCCCTTGATGGTGGCCTTGCAACCGGCAGGTACCTTATCCAATGTACAACAGTTCATGTAATTCCTCCGAAAACGTGAATCTCTACTATTCCAGTTGAAAATGATTGTCAAGTTCCTCTGCGTACAAATTGAAAATAATTATCATCCAACACCTTGTCATGACGTACGTCACATTTTTCCGATTCTTTTGAATAAAAAAAGGAAGCTCCGCAGAACTTCCTTTCAATCCGTATCCAAATCATGCCGTCAGTGCCTACAGCACCGGCCCGCTGCAGCCTTTACCGTATCTACAACTGCCGGCGGTCCACAACCCTGCGTATTTTGCCTTCCGTCCGTTCCAGCGTCTTGCGGCCCACAAAGACCACATCCATGGCAACGCCCAGCTCAGACGCCAGCTTACGCTTGATGCCTTCAAGGGCTTCACGCGCCACGCGCATGCGGTCGAACAGCAGGTTCTCGGAAACCTCCAGAAACACGGTGGCTTTGTCGAGCCGCCCTTCGCGCTCAAGGACGATCTGATAATGCGGCTCGGCCCCTTCCATGGCCAGAAGAACCGTTTCCACCTGCAGGGGGAACACGTTCACACCGCGGATAATCAGCATGTCGTCGCTACGCCCGATAATGCGGGCAATTCTCCGGAACCTGCGCCCGCAGGGGCAGACGTCGGGCAGCACGCGGGTCAGGTCGCCCGTGCGGAAGCGTATCATGGGGAATGCTTCCTTGGTCAGCGTGGTGATGACCAGCTCGCCCACTTCGCCGTCCGGCACCGGTTCACCCGTTTCGGGATGCACTATCTCGAAAAGGAAGTGATCCTCGTTCACATGCAGCCCCTGCCGCTCAAGACACTCACCCGCAATACCGGGCCCCATGACCTCGGAAATGCCGTAGTTATCCGTGGCAGTTACCTTGAGCCGGTTCTGAATCTCTTCACGCATGGCCTCGGACCATGCCTCTGCGCCGAAAAGCCCCCACTTGAGATGCAGGGAGTTGGGGTTAACGCCCATCTCCTCCATGGTATCCGCCAGATGCAGGGCATAACTCGGCGTGCAGCACAGGGCCGTGGTGCGGTAATCCTGCATGATCATGATCTGCTTGCGGGCATTGCCGCCGGAGCTGGGAATAACGGACGCCCCGAGCGTTTCCGCTCCATAGTGCAGACCGAACCCGCCGGTGAACAGGCCGTAATGGAAGGCTATCTGCACCACATCGTCACGCGTCATGCCGCCCATGGCAAGCACCCTTGCCACAAGGCGCGACCAGCGTTTGAGGTCGTTGCGGGTATAGCCCACCACAATGGGCTTGCCCGTGGTGCCGGAAGAGGACTGCAGCCGCACGACATCGCGCAGCGGCACGGCGAACAGTCCATAGGGATAGTTTTCGCGGATGTCCTGCTTGGTGGTAAAGGGCAGCTTGCGCAGATCGTCCATGGACCGGAAATCATCCGGATCAAGCCCCAGTTCCGCAAACCGCTGCCTGTATAACGGCACGTTGCGTGCCACCCGGTTGAGCGTGGCCTGCAGGCGTTCAAGCTGAAGGTCTTCCAGTTCAGCCCGCTCCATGCACTCTACGTCTTTTTCAAAATACATCGAGTCACCCCTGTGCGTTCCGGAACTCCGGTTATGGCGCTGTTACGCACCCTGCTCCGGCTGTATTTCGCGGTCAAGATCGCGCCCCAGATAGGCACGTTGCACGTCATTGTTCGCCAGCAATTCCCCTGCAGGCCCCTGCAGCAGAATGCGTCCGGTTTCAAGCACGTAGCCCCTGTCGGCAATGCGCAGCGCGGCACGGGCATTCTGTTCCACCAGCAGCACGGTTAGCCCCAAGGCATCGCGCAGCTTGAGAATATACCGGAAAATTTCCTTCGTCACCGTCGGCGCAAGGCCCATGCCCGGTTCATCCAGCAGCAGCATCTTCGGTTTAGCCATAAGCGCGCGTCCTATGGCCACCATTTGCTGTTCACCGCCGGAAAGCGTGCCGGCAGCCTGCAGGCGGCGTTCTTCAAGGCGGGGAAACATGGCGTAGACCTGTTCCAGCTCCGGGCGCACATCCGTTCTGCGCCCCAGCCTGTGGCGGGTAAACGAACCGAGCAGCAGGTTGTCTTCCACCGTCATCGGGCCGAAAACCAGCCGCCCTTCCGGCACATGGGATACACCGGCCCGCACTATGGCATCGGCCTGTGCGCGGGTGATGTCTCTGCCGTCAAATTCAATACTGCCGGAGGCAGGTCGCATAAGCCCAGATACCGCCGTGAGCATGGTGGTCTTGCCCGCACCGTTGGCCCCTATCAGCGCCACGATCTCGCCCTTGCCCACATGCAGCGAAGCACGGCGGACAGCCTGTATGCGCCCGTAGGCAAGGTCCACGTTCCGCAAGCGCAGCATGGTTATGCCTCCCTGCCGGTTTCTTCAGCGCTGTCGTCGGGGGCCGGACAGTCATCCGCACCGTCATCCGCATCGTCGTCCGCATCGCCATCCGGATAGTCTTCGTCATCAGTTCCCAGATACGCGGCAATGACGGCAGGATTGCGCTGTATTTCCAGCGGAGTGCCCGAAGCCAGCAACTCGCCGAAGCACAGGACGTAGATCATGTCGCTGACGTCCATGACCAGCTCCATGTCGTGCTCCACAAGGGCCACGGTAATGCCAAGCTCATCGCGCATGCGCCGTATGAGCGTCCCCAGCTCGCGTGTTTCCCGCATGTTCAGCCCTGCTGCCGGTTCATCCAGCAGCAACAGTTCCGGCTCGGCGGCAATGACGCGGGCCATTTCGAGCAGACGCTGGTTCCCATACGCCAACTCGCCCGCAGGCAAAGAGGCCATCTCCGCAATGCCCGTAAATTCCAGCGCGCGCATGGCCGCCTCTCTGCATTCCCGCTCCTCGCGGTGGTAGCGCGGCGTTTTGAAAAAGGCATCCAGCACGCCGTATGCGCCCTTGCGGTGGCGACCGGCCATCACGTTTTCCAGCACTGTCATGTTGGTAAAGACTTCAAGGTTCTGGAACGTGCGCAAAATGCCCTTGCCTGCGCGCACATGCGGCGGCTGCGCATCCACCCGTTCCCCCCGCAGCGATATGCTGCCGGAGGTCATGGGAACCATGCCCGTAAAGGCGTTCAGCAGGGTTGTCTTGCCTGCACCGTTGGGGCCGATGACGGACGTTATCTGCCCCTCGGCCAGCACGCAGGATACGCCATCCAGCGCCTTCACACCGCCGAAGCGCACCCCCACATCTGCACAGTGCAGCATGACGTCAGTCATGACGTTAGGCATGACGTTAGGCATGACGTCAGGCATGACCTTGGGCATGACCTTGGGCATAGCGTCTGGCATAGCGTCTGGCATGACATCAGACATGGGAGTCTCCTTCCGGTGCGGTCGGCCGCTGTCCGTTGCGCCGCATCTTTCTGACAAGCGTGGTCAGTCCGCCTGCCAGCCCATGCGGCATGAACATCATGCACAGCACGAGCAGGCCGCCATAGACCAGCGTTTCCACACTCTCGAACACGCGCAGGAACTCCGGCAGCGCCGTGAGGAAAAAGGCACCGGCGACAGCCCCCCAGACAGAGGCCATGCCCCCCACAACCACCATGACGATAAGCTGGACGGAGAAGTGAAAGCCGAAGGAGGAAGGGGCCACAAACCCCAGATAATGGGCATACAGAAATCCCGCCACAGCCGCATAGATTGCGGACAGCACAAAGACGAACAGCTTGTAGCGGGCAATATCCACACCGATGCACATGGCGGCCTTTTCACTGGTGTGAATGGCCATGAGAGCCCGCCCGAAGCGCGACCGGATAAGATTGAGCGAGAGCAGCAGCACCAGACTGAGCACCGCTGCCACCACATAGAAATATTCCGTATCGTCCCACAGCTCACGCCCGAAGAGGGCAAGGCGGGGAATGCCCACCATGCCGGAAGGCCCGCCCGTAAGCTCAATGGATTCATTAAAGAAGATGTAAACGATAATGCCGAAGCCGAGCGTGCCCATGGCCAGATAATGGCCTGTGAGCTTGAGGGTGGGAATGCCCACAAGCAGCGCCACGGCGGCGGCAAGCCCCACGGCGATGAGAAACCCCGTACCCATGGAAAGCCCGTAGGTTGCGGTGGCAATGCCCGTGGCATAGGCGGCTATGCCGTAGAATGCCGCATGCCCGAGCGATATCTGCCCCGCAAACCCGAGCAGGAGGTTCAGCCCCACCACGATAATGGCATTGATGCAGGCCAGCGTGAGGGTGCTTACATAGTAAGGGTTGGGAAGCACATAGGGCATGCAGAGCATGGCCGCGAAAAAGAGCCCCACCGGCAGCGCGGAACCACCGGCAAGACGGGAGAGGATTCCGTTGCGGCTCATACGCGCTTCACCTCCGCCTTGCCGAACAGGCCGGAAGGCCGGACAAAGAGCAGCAGCAACAGGATGATGAACGCAAACGCATCCTTGTAGGCCGAGGAAATGACACCTGCTCCGAAGGATTCCAGCACGCCGATCATCAGCCCCCCTGCGGCCGCACCAAAGGGATTGCCCAGCCCGCCGAGTATGCAGGCGGCAAAGCCCTTGAGCCCCAGCAGTATGCCCACGTCGAACGAGGTCATGGTCATGGGTGCAAGAATCACCCCGCCCACAGCCCCCACAAGGGCCGAAATCATGAACGAGAGCAGCACCATGTGCTCAACGCTTATGCCCACAAGCCATGCGGCCTTGCGCTGGTATGAGCAGGCGAGCATGGCCTTGCCGAAAATAGATTTGCGGAAAAAGGTCCGCAGCGCATAGAGAACAACGGAAGAAATGCCCAGAATCCACAGGCTCTGCGGCATCAGGGCTGCACCTGCCACCATGATGGGCTGCGTTCCTGAAAAATGCGGCAGCGTATGCGTATCCTTATCCCACAACAGCATCACAATGCTGCGGATGAGAATGGAAATGCCTATGGTGATGATCACAAGGTTTATGGGCGGCGCGTTGCGCACAGGACGTATGGCAAGCCGTTCAACCAGAGCTCCCGCCAGCGTTGCGCCGAGCACGGCCAGCACAACCGAAACAGGCAGCGGCAGCCCCAGAGCAGCCTGACAGATGACGGCCAGCATGCCGCCCAGCATGACAAACTCACCCTGTGCAAAATTGATGAGGCCGGTGGTATTGAAAATGATGGTGAAGCCCAGACCGGTCAGCCCATAAGTGGCCCCCACGGTCAGGCCGGAAAAGAGGTATTGCAGAAAACTGGATGCATCCATCATATCAACCGCCATCAAGAGTGATGCCCGCGCCTTGTTTCCTTCCCTGCCGATGCAGACAGGGAATCCCAAAGTCACAGGACCCGACACACCCGCGGGAGCATGCGCAGCATTGCGCATTTCCGCACAGGTCCGCAGACCGCCGCAGCCGGTTCCTTCTGCAGCGGTATGACCCGTTGCAGCCCGTCAACAGCGGGTAAATAAACTCGGCGAGGGGCCAATCTCGCTTCTTTTTTACCCTTTTGTCAACTTCGATGATGACGAAAGGACATTTTCCCTGCCCAAAGCTGCGGATACGCGCAATCCATAAAAAATCCCCGCCGGAGCGGGGAAGCAGACTGCCGATAAAGTCATTTCTGGTATTTTTTGGCTCCGGCGGGCAGGAACCTACCGTTCCTGCACCTCGGATACGCGATAAAAAACCGTTTTGGGACCTTAGTTCCGGCTTAACGGGCATCTGAATTCCTGAAAGCGAAATTTTTCATTACCCTGGAGCCCCCCGAAACGGGACTGTATCATCACACGTCCATAATCGAATCCGACCCCTCACGGGAACGGCCGACATTGTCCACAAGCTCGTCGAACCCGTCCCCTGTCCACGGCTGACCGACCATACGGCCGTACAGGTCGCGTGCCTCGTCAAAGCCGCCGTTGATGCGCAGCGCCGTGACCAGAGCCTCCATGCCCTTGTCCCGCTCTTCAAGCAGATAGTAGGCTTTGGAGAGGTTGAAATAAATGTTCTCGTCTCCCGGCGATATCTCCAGCGCCTGCTGATAGGCCCGCACGGCTCCCTGCAGATCACCGTTTCTGCGCAGCCGCACCCCGAGTGTGTTGAAGGGATTAATGGCGGTGCTGTCCACCTTAAGGATTTCGATGAACAGTTCCTTCACCTCTTCCAGCCGGTCAAACTGGGCATAGGTATCTGCCGCCTTTTTCAGGTAGCGTTCATACCCATCCATATCGCCCTTGCCGCGGAAGGCCTCGGCAAGCCCCTGATACGCCTCGGCAAACAATTCGTTGATCTTGATGGCCTTGTTGAAGGAGACAATGGCCTTGCCGAACTTCTGCCTGAGCAGGTAACGGCAGCCCATGTCGTAATACTGCTGCGCCTCGTCGTGCAGGGCGATAATTTCTTCAAATTCCTCGATGGCATCGTCGTAGCGGCCCATGGCGAGCAGCTGCTTGGCATCGCTGATCTGCTGTTCTTCTATTTCGGTGAAGGTGGTGAGCTTGAGCGCCGTCCCCACATGCCGCTCGAAGGTGTCCACGGAATAGGGCCGCAGAATGTATCCGGCGCATCCTGCCGCAATGGCATCGAGCACTGCGTTGCGGTCGTTTTCCGCCGTCACCATGACCACGGGAATCTGCTTGAGGGTGGCATTCTTCTTGAGCAGACGCAGAAAACTGCGGCTGTCCATGTCGCCGATGTTATTATCGCAGAGAATGATGTCGCAGGGGTTGGAGCACAGATAGCCGAACGCCTCCAGCCCGGAGGCAAAGCTGGCTCCCAGAGTCAGGCGCTGACGGGAAATAGCCGCCCTGTCCTGCTCTTCATGTTCCTTGCGGGATGTCACGAGCACCACCTTGGGTGCATTCTCCCTCAATCGCATCATATTTCCCCCGTGCCTCACGCAAAAGGCCGCTACCCCACATGCAGTGAACAATGCATAACATGAGAAAGAGTAAGCGGTTTTTCCGGCCATATCAAGGCGATGTCGCGGATGAATTGGAGAAAAATCACCCTCACGCTCTTTCCGATACAGGGAACACCCTTGCGGATTTATGCCGGTGTGTGCAAAACAGCATGAGCGCAAGGCCGCAACCACATGAACATTGCATGAACATTGCGCGAACTTCGCACCAACACCGCACATACATTGTCACTAGCACCGCCAAAGGAGTCCCCCATGCCCCACAGCCCCGCCACGGTTCCGTCTTTGAACGACCGGACGCCGCTGCTGGATGTCCGCGACCTGACCACCGTGTTTCACACAACGCGGGGAACGGTAACCGCCGTGGACGCTCTCAGCTTCACTCTGAGAACGGGCAGAACACTGGGAATAGTGGGAGAATCCGGTTGCGGCAAAAGCGTTACCGCCCTCTCGATCATGCGCCTGCTTTCTCTGCCTGCGGGAGAAACCGTGGCAGGAAGCGTCCTCTTCGAGGGCAAAGACCTGCTCAAGCTCACGGAAAAGGAAATGCGCTCGGTACGCGGCAACGATATTTCCATGATCTTTCAGGAGCCCATGACCTCGCTTAACCCCGTCTTCAAAGTGGGAGAACAGGTAGCCGAGGTCATTCGCCTGCATAGAACAGCCGACAGAAAAAGCGCATGGAACGAAGCAGTGGAACTCCTGCGCAAAGTGGGCATTCCGGCACCGGAGCGGCGTGCGGAGGAATACCCCCACCAGATGAGCGGCGGCATGCGCCAGCGCGTGATGATAGCCATTGCCCTTGCCTGCTCCCCCAAGCTCATCATCGCGGATGAGCCGACCACCGCGCTGGATGTCACCATTCAGGGGCAGATTCTGGATCTCATGAAGGACCTGTCGCAAAGCACTGGCTCCGCGCTCATGCTCATAACCCACGACCTTGGCGTGGTGGCGGAAACGGCAGAAGACGTGATTGTCATGTACGCAGGCAGAATCGTGGAACATTCACCCGTGCACGACCTGTTCAACACGCCTCTTCATCCCTACACGCAGGGGCTGCTGCAATCACTGCCTGAGCATCCCCTCAGGCTTGCCAGTCATGGCGCATTGCGCAAACCGCTCAGGGCCATACCCGGAACTGTCCCCTCACTGCACAACCTGCCCCCCGGCTGCAAATTCAACGACCGCTGCCCGCATGCCTTTGATCGCTGCCACAACGAGGAACCCGGCCTTATAGCCGCCTCGGAAACACATCAGGTACGCTGCTGGCTGCATGCCTGATACACGCGCAGCCTGTCAGTCTGGAACTACCGGCAGATTCAGCCCGTCTCCCAGACCATGACTCAGCAATAAAAAAAGGGCGGTATATAACCGCCCTTTTCACTACCCTCCAAGGGTAGTAAGGATCGCCCCAAAATGCTTCAGTCACCTGAAGCGTGCCACCTGCAGAAAATAACGGAAGAGACACCCGGCCTGCGGACCCGGCCCGCATATGGTCTACACATGCGCTATGCGGCATCCGCCCTCGGCAGCCATCTCCGTCCTCTGCTTTCTGCACCTTTTTGAAATTCTGTGCTATTAGGTAAAACCCCACTTTTTGAGGTAGGGTTTTTCCCACTTTGCAACATTTCTTTACATTATCAAGTGAATCCAGCATAATTACTTAGAACGCCTTACTCTTTTCTGCGCGAAAATAGGTCGAAGAGATACAAATGGATACAAGCATACTTCTGGTTGAAGATCTGGAAATTGTCCGTCAGGGGCTGCGTGCTCTGCTCTCTGCGCGGGAAGGATTCACCATTATCGGCGAAGCTGCGGACGGACTCGAGGCCGTGCGTATGACAGCCGAGAAAAAACCGGACGTTGTTCTGATGGACCTGCACCTGCCCCATATGGACGGGCCGGACGCCATCCGCCAGATAAAGAAAAGCTACCCCAACACCAAGATCATAGCGCTGACTGCGGACACCAAGGACCGCATGCTCTTCAAGTCGCTGAACGCGGGGGTGGACGGGTATGTTCTCAAGAAGGCCAACTGCGAGGATCTGGTAAAAGCCATAGAATCCGTGCTGCTCGGCAAGACCTATATCAGCCCCGACCTTTCAGGCCATCTGGTAGAACAGTATCGCAGGGAAGGGGCCATATCCCAGAAAAGCACGCTGGATACCCTGAGCACACGGGAGCAGCAGGTTCTCAAGCTCATTGCCGGCGGCATGGGCAACAAGGCCATTGCGGAAACGCTGTGCATCAGCCACAAGACCGTGGAAAAGCACAAGGCCAACCTCAAAAAGAAAATTGCCGTTTCCACCACAGCTTCGCTTGTATCCTTTGCCATGGACCACGGCCTGCTGGAAGAACTCTAGCCTTCTCCCCCTATCTCTGCAGACATCTGCACCACTCTGTCCATCAGCGACCGGCAGCGCTCCGTTTCCTGCGCGTTGCCCTTTTCCAGCGCATCCATCAGGCATCCCGCACATTCAGCAAGCAACCGCTGCCCGAACGACAGCGCTGCGCCCTTGAGCGAATGCGCCGCCCGTATGGCCTCTGCATGATCGGCAGTATCAAGATACTGCCCGCACTGCACCCACAGTTCGCAGACCGATTCCACAAGACGCGGAACCAGTGGCTGCAACAGCAAAGGCACCGGCTGGCCGAAGGGCGCATCGGGGCCTGCAGTTCCGGCCGCACCGTACAGAATGGCCGCTTCCGCCAGAATTCTTCTCATACCGCCCTGCTTCACGGGCCATGGTATACTGCGTGCACCAGAAAGCCTGTTCGATACATCACCGGCTATGCCAGCCGCAATTTCGGGAGGAATCTCGCCGTGCACCCAGAGCACATGGTCCGGCATACCCGCACCCGGATTCCATGAGGCGGCAAGCAAGGGGGAGAGCATAATCACTCCACCCCATCCACAGGGTCCGCCGGGTCTGCCGATTCCTCCGGTCACGCCGGCTTCACCGATTACAGCAGTCCCGCCGTACGCAGCGTTTTCATAACTGGCGGGAAGACCGGCAAACGCCTGAATATCACAACGTATGCCGAGTTCCTCAGCCGCAGCCTGAATCCACAGGGTCAGCAAGGCACGGTTGGTCTCCAGCGGGTCAGCCAGCACAACGGGCAGAGAAAGAGATACAGGCCGGGATTCCAGTTCGGGCATGTGTGCTCCAGTGAATGGACGGACAACTGGGGAACAGGGAAACAACGAAACAGGGCGGGCACCTTTCGGCACCCGCCCTGACATTGTATTATTTTTTGGATGTTCTGCAATCCTCGCATACACCATATAGGTACATTCGATGACTTGTGAGTGTAAACCCGTGCCGTTCGGCAAGCTCCTCCTGCAGTCTTTCGATCTCTTCGTCTATGACTTCAAGATTCCTGCCGCAGGCTTCGCAGATAAGATGGTCGTGGTGCTCACTCCCATACTTCTGCTCATACCGGGCCACACCGTCGCCGAAGTGCACTTCCTTCGCTATGCCGGAATCGCAGAGCAGCTTCATGGTCCGATATACGGTGGCCTGCCCTACGGAACCGTCGACAACCTTGACCCGTTCGTACAATTCTTCCGTGGTCAGGTGTCCGGCTTCCCGAAGAAAGACCTCTACAATGCGTAAACGCTGAGGGGTCACCTTCAGTCCGTTCTTGGCTATATACTCAGTAAAAACCTGTAACGCTTCCTTCATTGACGCTCTTCCCGTATGGAGTGAGATTGACGCGGCATGGTACCCCGCCTGCGCCAAAAGCGCAACAGGCCAGATACACTAGAGAAGATCGGCAAGCTGCCAACCCTTTTCCGCTGCAGCTTCCTTCACGCCTGCACCACCAAGAACGCATACCACGCCCTGAGCGGCCGCTTCGGAAAGAATAGCCCCGAATGCCCTGAAATCGTCAAGGGTTGTTCCGAGAATCTCTTCGCGCATCTGCTGGCGACGCTCTTCAGTATCACCCGTAAGGTAGCGGGTCATGGACGCAGCTCCCTTGGCATCGGGCAGCAGGTGGGCATCCAGCTCGCCTATGGCACCGACAATGGCCTTTTCAAGCTCATCGGTACTCAGATGCACGTTGCGCAGGTATTCTGCAGAAGCATCATACACATCCAGCGTTTTGAGCAGATTGGGGTCGCGGTAGGAAACCTGGGCAAGGGTGCCACCGGCACGGTCAAACGCCGCAAAGGCTCCGTATGCCCCGCCCTGCACGCGCACCTTGTCCCACAGCCAGCCCATGCGCAGATGCTTGAAAATCACATTGGCAGAGCCGTGATAGACATAGCCGAGATCATACAGGTTGGCCGCCTTGCCCACATAGTTGACCTGTGCGGGAATGGCGAACACTTCGTGCTGAGATGAAGGCGTGAACGACCACACGGCACCGGCCTGCTCACGCTCCGGCAGTGCTGCCAGAAACGCCTTGGCGTGGGGAGCAATGCGGTTCCAGCCTGCATCATCCACGGTAATATTCAGCAATGCCGAATTACGGCGGATCAGCATTTCGCGCGCGGCCTCAAGGTTCGAGAGAATGTCGGCCCACTGCGCATCAAAACCGGAAACAAGGCGACGCAGGAACTGCAGATAGGCTATGCCGTCCGTCAGCTCGCTCACACGGCCCGCCATGCCGAAGTGAGACCGCAGGCGGGAAATCACCACGGAGTGACCGGCCGGAACAAGCTGCTCTTCGGCACGGGCCTTTTCTTCCAGCAGAATGGAGCGGAAGCGCTCCCTGTCATCCAGCCGCCCTTCGAGCAGCACTTCGCTCATCAGGGAGAACAGGGATTCGGCATTCTCCGTAGTCGCCTTGGCATTCACCAGCAGCTTCACCACGGGCGAACGGTCCTGCAGCGAGGTGGTGATGAGCATGTCGCCTTCAATGCCGCCGGTTTTGGCCGCAATACGCATGCCCAGTTCCACAAAGTCTCTTCTGGCTGTTCCCATTTCGGTGAAGCAGCGCGCAAGCAGCGGCACATAGGGCAGCATGGCTTCATCCATGCCCTGCACGTCAAAGGTAAGGTCGGCGTAAACAATGCCGCCCGTGGGCAGATCGTGCGTCATGACGCGCACACCCGCCAGTTCGGAAAACTCTGCGGGAATGGGCTTGTTGACGAGAGGCAGGTCAGCTTTGGTCACCCGGGGAATGGTTGCCACGGCCTCGGGATCGTCCGGCGCCTCCTGCAGAGCCCGCAGCGTGTCAGCTGTGGCTTCAATCTCTTCAAGGGCACGCGCATCAAGCGCACCGCGCACACCGGCAAGGCGGTCTTCCTCTTCCTTCCTGCGTGCTTCCTGCAATGCCTCATCAGGCACGAGCAGCACCGTGCTCCTGTGGTTGTTGGTGAGGAAGGCGCAGGTGATCAGCTCTTCAAACACACGCTCACCGGCACCAAGCCTCTGCTTGAAGGCAGCAAGAGGAGCTTCGAAGGCCAGCAGAGCCAGCGGATCACCGTCATACAGCCACGTGGAGAGCGAGCGTACCATCACGGCCAGACCAACAGGGAAACGGCCGGTATTATTCTCGCGCAGGGAGAACTCAACGCTGTTCACGGCAGCTTCCACGCAGGCCTTATCTATGCCCTTTTCAGACAGTTCGCGCAGGGTATCAAAAATAAGCGCTTCAACCTTGGGGGCATCTTCAGGATCAATGCCCTTGAGACCGGTGGAGAAATACATCTGGCGCAGTTCCGATTCCAGACCCACACCGGAAAGATCTTCACCAAGACCTGATTCGATCAGTGCCTTGCGCAACGGCGAGGCAGGCATGCCTATCAGGATATGCTCCAGCATCTGGAAGGCAAAGTTCAACTCCACTTCCACGGTTTCCGGCAGCAGCCAGTTCACCGTGAACATGCCGCGCCTGTCCTCGTCATCCTGCGCGGGACCGGCGGCATAGCCCGTGACAATGGAACGCGGCGCATCAAATGCAGGCTGCAGCGGCACGGCGGAATCCACCTTGAGCGGACCGAACCGGTCGAGAAGCTTGCCCAGAATGGCAAGGCGTTCTTCTTCCGGATCATCGCCCCAGAAATAGAACCGGCCGTTGGACGGATGGTAGTACGTTTCGTGGAAGGTATGGAACTGCTCATACGTCAGGTCGGGTATGACGGAAGGATTGCCGCCGGAATCAAGCCCGTAGGTGATGTCGGGGAACAGCGACTGCTGCGACTGCTCGCCGAGCACGCTGTCGGGCGAGCTGTATACGCCCTTCATCTCGTTGAACACCACACCCTTGTAGCTCAGCTGCCTGTCTTCGCCATCCACTTCGTAGTGCCAGCCTTCCTGCTGGAAAATGGCCTCGGTGATGCGCGGGAAAAAGCAGGCATCCAGATAGACGTCCACAAGATTGTAGAAGTCCTGAAGATTGGTGGAGGCCACGGGGTAGCAGGTCTTGTCGGGATAGGTGAAGGCGTTCAGAAAGGTCTGCAGCGATCCCTTGAGCAGTTCGACAAACGGTTCCTTCACGGGATACTTTTCGGAACCGCACAGCACGGAGTGCTCCAGAATATGGGCCACGCCCGTGGAATCCTGCGGCGGAGTGCGGAACGACACCCCGAACACCTTGTTCTCGTCACTGTTGACCATGGAAAGGAGCTGAGCGCCAGTCACGGTGTGCCGCCACAGTCTTGCCACGGAAGAAAGCTCCGCTACCGGCTGTTCATCCACAAGCTCAAATCCGTACATCTTGGTCATGCATATCCTCCGGATAGCCAAAAAGAGTAAAGAAGCGGGGATACCGCAAAGCTCCCCGCATGATGTATTTGCAAAAGATTGTTCAGCCTACATAGTACACGGTATTGCCGTAGACAAGGGGCTGCACGGCAAAACCCCTTTCCCCGTGCAGGAAACGCCTGCCCGTTATCCGACAAGTCGTTCCAGCTCGGCGTACACTCTGAATACCTGCGGTTCCATTTCCGCATACAGGAGACGCACCTCCTGCAGGTCGCCATTGCGGGCGGCGTGTTCCATTTCACGGGCCACCAGCGCGGGGCCTTCCGAAATAATATCAAGCGCGGAACCGGCCAGCGAGTGGGCCACATCCGCCACCTCACCAAGCCAACCTTCTTCCGCCGCCACCTTGAGCGCTGAAAATTCCCGGGGCAGTGATTCCTTCACCAGAGCATACAGGCTGAACACATCGTCACGGTCCAGGCCGAACTCGGAAAAGATGAAGTCAAGTTCGCGCATGCGGCCATCCTTCTGCCGGGCAATCTCGGACTCGGAACGCGGTGCAACCTGACGCCCCTTGTGCTCCATGACATCGCGCACTGTCTGCAAAAGAGTCGTAATGCGCACCGGCTTGATCAGCAGGCCGTCTATTCCGGCCTTGATGAAGCGTTCCCTGTCGTCTTCTCCCTTGGCATCCGCAAGCGCAATGACCGGAATAGAGGCATCAACCCTGTCCGTCACCGAAGAACGGATGGCCTCTGTCACCTCCACGCCGTCCATATGCGGCATGGTCACATCCATGACCAGAACATCGTACACATTGTGCAGAAGCTCGGACAGCAGTTCACGGCTGTCAGCAACCAGTTGCACGGAATGCCCGCGCCGTTCAAGCATGGCCGCCAGTATCCTGCGATTAAGCAGACTGCTGTCGGCAACGAGAATATTCAAGGCCCGAAGGGGGCTGTCAGAAAGCGGCATTATCCTCTCCCCCCGTTTCATCATGTTTTTGGACGGATGATTCCGACGAATCCTGATGCATGACAACCACCCTGTTTCTCCCGCCTGCTTTGGCTGCATAAAGCGCCTTATCCGCCAGAGCATAAATGGCATCCGGCCATACGTTCCTGCCCTCGCGGGAAGACACGCCGAATGATGCGGTTATCTGGACGGTCTGTTCTCCAGCCAATTTGATGGGAGTTTGCTGTATGGTCAAACGCATACGCTCCGCCACAATCCGTCCGCCTTCCGCATCGGTATCCGGCAGCAGAACGGCGAATTCCTCTCCCCCGACACGCGCAACCATATCGGAATCACGCGCAACACTTTTCAGCATTCCGGCGAACTCCCGGAGCACAACATCTCCCATCTGGTGTCCGTACGTATCGTTGACACGCTTGAAGTGGTCTATATCCGCAATCACAAGGCAGATCGGCGTGCGCTGACGGACACTGCGAGCTATTTCCTGTCTGAAGCGGTGCTGAAAATAACGGGGATTACAAAGGCCGGTGAGGGAGTCGATATAGCTGAGTTCGGCAAAGCGCTGCTCGTGCCTGCCGACAATGTAGCCGAATACGGCGAAAACACAGATGGTACCCAGCCCCATGTATCCATAAAGCCAGAGCCAATAATACGGGGCAGCCGCATCCAGTTCAAGCAAAGCGGAAAGACAGAGCCAGCCAAACGGCGCACCGATGCCCAGCACACATCCCTGAAGCAGCCTTTTCAGACGCGTTCTCGAAATGCCGAAAAAATCCCTTAGAGTATCGATTCCGGCCATCAGAAAACGCATCGCTCCTCCATTCCGCAGGATTCATCAAGACACCTTAACGCATATAGGATCGCGCCACCTTGAACACATCATCATACTCCAGACGCATTGCTATGGCGATGCTCATCTCAGTGGACATGAGCATTTTCTTTTGCGTTTCGGCAAGAACCACAGACTTGTGCTCCTTAAGCCATTTTCTGACGAAGGGTGCGTCAAAACCGTCTATGACCATGGACAACCCTTCGCGGAAGTAGCGTGATGAAACATAGGAAAGAAGCGGTTGGCAGCCCGTCTTGCTTTCATGGCGGGACAACAGCACATAGAAAAGCAAGGTCACAATGAGTTTGTCGTCCTGCGACTTGTGCCCCACATCGAAAAAGCGCTCCTGCCCTGCCTGATGTTCCGGCACCAGCTTGAGCAGTTCCTGCGACAGCGCCTTGGCCTTGTCTTCGGTGATAGGGGGAACGGGAAACTGCGCAAGCAGTTTGGCAAGCGTTCTGTGCGGATTTTCGCCGGTTGCCACGTCCAGAATGGCAATACGCATGAGATTGAAACGGCGGGCATACTCGCTGAGCTGCGTTTCCATCTTGGCATGAGCCAGCAAGCGTACCCGTTCATCGGAGTACCCGCAAAATCCGATATCAAGCAGATGCCGGACAAAAGGTTCCGTCGTATAGCGGGCTTCTTCCTCCAGCGCTTTGAAATTGCGCTTACTGCCCACCAGCTTTTTCAATGAAAGCCAATAGGCCGCAACGCCCTCCAGAGGCAGCTCCAGAATATCAAAATCATTCTGCAATTCAGACATAGGCAGGCACCAACCCCCGAAAGACAATACGAGTCTTATCCTGTATTCTTAATAGAATACAGAACCACTGGCGCATTGGCAAGCCGGAGCTGGATTTACTACAGCGAAATAACCGAGTTATCCGCCATGGCGAACGGGCAGAATTCAAACCTGTCCGCATCGGCATCGTTGTACCATTGGCCCCCGCAGTGGTAGCGGAACCGGTAATCCTTACCTGCTTCCAATTCAACCAGAACTGTAAATGAACCATCCTTGCCCTTTTTCATAGGGCAGGCTTTTTCATCCCAACTGTTGAAATCGCCGACAACGAATACTTCGTCGCACCCGTTCACCTCGTCCTTCGCCAGCTGGAACTTAACCTTGCACACCGGACGGCTTTTCAGAAACTGCTTGTTCAAAGACATATTCTTCTCCTCGCGGACAGAGACTTTATAAATAGGTTAAGGCCACCATACACCAGCTCGGAATACGTTTCCATGCCGAACCCATTATTTTTCCATTTCGGAGAAAACTCTGTAAACGGGGATGGATAACACCCCGGAGAGAAGAAAAGAAGAGAAGAAAAGAAAACGACCTGATCTGCAAAAGAACAGGCCGGACAGGGGGATGGAGAAACACAAAATGCGCCGGAAGGCGCATCAGGATGACAGAAAACTCAAACAAAACCAAGCTACTGGAAAAAGACCAGAAAAGACCAGCCTACCACCGGCAAGCTGTTAGGCGGCACCGCACTTGCCGCCCGGCGAGACACTGGTCCCCGCTCTCGCGGAGGACCCGACAATGACTGATGGGGCTACTGATTCGCAGCCTTGAGCGTCTGTTCCAGCGACTGCAGAAACTCTTCGCTTCTGCCGGAACCATCCAGCCCACAAAGCCCCTTCACAGCCGTCATGAGCAGGTCAAGCTGCACGGTGACATCGAAAAGCCCGTTGTTGATACGGCACATTTCGCCATCCACCTGCAGCAGATATACGCGACGATCCTTGTTCACACCGTCACTGGTGACGATGGAATACACCTGCTGGTTCTGATCGGTCACATACAACCGTTGACGGGTCATTACGCCGGTCTCTTCATCATAGTATGAGCTCTCGGAGTACAATCTGCCCCTGAACGTAATGTCGGCCCCGACATCATTCAGCAGGGTTACTTCCTCCATCACGGCTTTAGCCTGTTCATTGCTCATACCCGTTCCTCCTGTACTTAGGTGGGTAGTGTTAGCTGCTCCGGCCCCTTGGGTTTCTTCGGCTTTTCCGGCACCGGTTCCGGTTCCGGCTCCGGCTCGATCATTTGCTCCGCCTTTTCAAACAGAGCGCCGCCGCCCATGGAACTCCAAAACGCTTCCAAATCGGCTCGTGAAACACGATACCCTCTTCCCAGCTTGGCAGCCCGCAGCGTCCCATCCTTGATGGCTCTGCGGATGGTCTCCTTGTGGCAGCTCAACAAATCGGCCGCCTCACCCAATGTGTACGTCTGTTTGGTCATTGTTGCGCAGTAACCCTTGTCAAATCAGCCTTGGCACGAGCAGCAACACAATGAGGATCACACGACTGGGGGATATGTCCTCTCAACTCACCAAGCTATGGTTATCAGATGCTACACAGAGCCATTACCACCTGAAATCAACTATTGTCAACAATGCGCCCATAAACCTTGTTTGCATGCAATAATCAACTATAATCAACACTGGGCAACACCTGACCACATTTCTATCACTTCAGAACTGTTCAGACCCTTCCAGACTCTGCCAACCACGGTCAGACCAAATCAGGACATATCACCGACATATCTGACACACTCAGGCCCACAAGCACCTCCCGAGTGCCATGACAACACGGAATGGCCCGCTGCATTGCACCACAGCGTATTGATGCTCATCTGCATATAGCCTGCTGCATCCATGTGCTTTTCTGATGCACCAAGCTTATTTGAGCTAGCAGAGCCCACAAAAAAAGCCCCGCCATCAAGGCGGGGCCACAACTCACATGACTGATCGGAAAAACAGAATCTACCTGCCCGGAGGCACCAGCCTGAACACCTGAACGCACCCCAGCAGGGAACCGTCCGCACTGCGCAACGGCGTGACCGTATTATAAAATTCCGGACCTTCAGGCACAAAACGAATCCAACCGCTATGCACCTTGCCGTCCGCCACAAAACGGGTAAAGGGGCAATCTCCTGAACAATGGGAGCCGGTACCCGCAAACGGAAACTTGTGCGGGTCTATTGCACCGTCTTCACTTCCCACATGCCGGAAAAAAGCCTTGTTGGCAGCCAGCACCGACCTGTCGCGCCCCATGATGACCACCATATCGGGGATGGCGTCTATTGTGCTTCGCAGCACCTGCAGCTCGGCAGCAGCGGCGTCTCCCAGTCCACGGGTCTGAACAAGTACGGAATGATAACGGCCTGTTCCCCCATGCATACCGCTTGTACATTGGACAAATTCCAGAGCATCCAGAAACGCTCCGTCCCGCCTGCGCAGGCGGACCGCATACGGCCTGGATTCGGAAGAACTGTGCATCCGCGAACAAATCATGCTTCTGTGATCTGCCGCTTCATACAGACTGTCGGCTTCGGTAACGGCCTCATGCATCTGGCGGGAAGATTCAAAGCCGAGCATACGGGCCAAGGCCGAGTTGCATTCCAGTATGCTCCCCTGCGAGTCAGCAACATACATACCCGCAGGAGAATCGTGAAAAAAACTCTTGTAGCGGGCAGCCTGCTCCCGCAGGCTGAGACTCATGGCCTGGTGGTGCTGCAGAATGCTCAGGTTTACGCGCAACTCGTCTGCACTGACCGGCTTCTTGATTAGCCCCAGGCCTCCGCTTTCCACCACCTGTTCCAGCAGGGCCTTGTCGGATGTGCCGGTGATGAACAGTATCGGTATGGCCAGCTCCCTCACGATAACACGAGCAGCCTCTACTCCCGACATCTCATCGCTGAGAAAAATGTCCATGAGCACCGCATCGGGCATCATGGATCTCGCGGCCTCGACAGCACTGGCACCGCTGCTCGAAACACCGCAAACAACGTGCCCTTCAGCCTCCAGCAGCACCTTGATCAGTGTTGCGCTCAGCTTATCATCTTCCGCAATGAGAATGCGCAGGGATTGCATATGCGTACCCCTTGGCGATCGGATTATGCCGCCGCCAGCTGCGCGAGATTCATGGGCAGACGCACTGTGAAGCGTGTTCCCGCAGTCTCGCTTGTCGTAAAAAACACATCACCTTTCAGGTAGTTGGTGGCGAGCAATTTTATGCTGTATGTTCCAAGCCCCCTGCCTACTCCCTTGGTGGAAAAAGATCGCTGAAAAATCGCCGAACGGGATTCTGCAGGTATGACCGAAGCGTTCCAGACATGGAAAAGAAGTTCCCTCTCTCCCACGGAATATCCGAGGCGGATTTCCCCGCCACGCGGTGTTGCTTCAAGGGCGTTCTTCACCAGATTGGCCAGCACCCGCTTGAGCAAGGTGGGGTCAGAGATGAAAGCCACGTCACAGAGAGATTCTTCAACGCTTATGCGCCTGCCCTCGCCCACCTCATGCGAGGCATAGAGTTCACAGACGGTCCGCAGCACCTCGCCCGGCCGCAGAGATTGCGGGTCCACACTGAGTTCTTCATTCTCTGCCGCCAGCAGAACGCGCTGGGCCATAATCTCATCCACAAGTTCACTGGAAAACTTGTGAAGCAGCAGCGTTTCGTCCTTGAGCTTGAGGGGGACTTCTTCAAGCACCATACGGGCAAGATTGCGCAATCCGCCAGCGGTATTGAGGATATCGTGAAAAAAGATGCGTTCGAGCGCTCTGCGGCGCTTTTCGTGACTCATGTCGGTGATGGCGAAAGTGACATACCGCTCCCCTTCCAGAAAAACAGGGCTGCCCACCACCTTGAGATCATAGGCATAGATGGCGTCACCCTTGCGCTGGGTGAGGCGGCATTCATCCTCAGTTCTTCCGTTGCCCAGAGCACACATGATGACCTTCACCGCGCCGCAGTTGCGGCAGAACTCGGAAGTGCCGCATCCGCCGGGGACGCAACCGGCATGTTCACAACTGAACAGCTCACCCGGACGCATGCCGATGATCTCACGCGCATCCTGCATATCGAGCAGATGCAGCAGATTCCTGTTGGCATAGACAATCTGCCTGTAGCTGTTGAGGATCATGATGAGGTCAGTCACTGAATCGAGTAGCGAGACAAGGGGATTGCCTTTGAACATGGACGCCTGCTTGAGCAGAACATCCGATTCGGCACGCTCGGCCGGAGCAAATCTGGTTGGCAGCACCGTTGTCATACACTTCTCCGTTCTCTATCGTTGGCGGGTAAGCGGGTTGCCCCGCCGTCTAAGGGTGACTCCTACCCTATTCGCGTTACAAATCCAAGCCATCGAATATGCCAAAAATGCAAAAGCCCGCCATTGCGGCGGGCCATTTCAACAAATACTCAGAACAGGACGCTACCCCATATACGGCGCAGCATGGTTTACCGGCCCTGCTCCCTTGCCGGGAGTATAGCTCTTTTCCAGACACAGATGCAGATATTGCTGTGCACGCACCACAGCTTCTTCCATGACGCATCCGTGTGCAAGCCATGTGGCAATGGCAGCTGACAGCGTGCAGCCGGTCCCGTGATTGTTCACGGTGTCCACCCTCGACTGAGGCAGCGCACGCGGGGCCTTGCCGGGTTCGCCCAGCCAGTCCACCAACGTGGAGCCGCCTTCGAAATGCCCGCCCTTGAGCAGAACAGCCTTCGGCCCCATATCCAGAATACGGCGGATGGCTTCTGCCACATCCTCTTCTGTATCAATTTTCATACCCGCAAGCATTTCGGCCTCGGGGCGGTTGGGCGTAAGCAGGTCCGCAATGGGCAGAATGCGCCGTTTCAGTGCTTCCACCGCATCGGGCTTGAGCAGGGCATGCCCGCTCTGGCTCACGGATACGGGGTCCACCACCAGCGGAAAATTCTTGGCTGCAAGGCAGTCTGCCACGGCTTCTATGATGGGAGCCGAAAACAGCATGCCGGTCTTGGCAGCCGCAACGGGAAACCCTTCCAGCACAGTGGAAAGCTGCAAGGCCACAAATTCGGGCTCCGGTGCATGTATGCCGGTAACGCCAAGCCCGTTCTGCGCTGTAAGGGCGGTGATGACACTCATGCCAAAGCCGCCGAGCACAGTCATTGCCTTAATGTCAGCCTGAATACCTGCTCCACCGCCGGAATCGGAACCTGCAATGGTCAGGACACAGGGCGGAGTTTTCATCTGCATGCCGGCTGTCTCCTTCATAGCTAGACCACCACATCCATGAGCAGGTTGTCTCTGTGTATGGCCTCGGGATACTGGTTGTCACCAAGAACGTCCTTCAGGTCGGCACTCTTCATGCCGAGCACCTTGCGCAGGTCTGCCGCCGTGTAGTTGCACAACCCCACGCCGATGATCACACCATCCCCCGTGCTCACCCGCACAAGTGCGCCGCGCTGGAAGTTGCCTTCCACCCGCACGATACCGGCAGGCAGCAGGCTCTTGCCGCGCTCGGCAAGCGCCTTGACGGCACCGTCGTCCACCACCAGCACGCCGGAAGGATCGCCGTTGTAGGCCATCCAGAATTTGCGCCGTGAAACGGCCTTGGCTTCGGGGCATATCCATGTCCCCAGCATTTCACCGGAAAAGGCGCGGACAATGGCCTCAGGTTCACGGCCGGAAAGAATGAGGGTGGGCACCCCGAGCTGCGCGGCACGACGGGCGGCCAGCAATTTGGAATACATGCCGCCGGTGCCTACAGAGGTTTTGCCGCCGCACATGACATCAAGATCCAGATCGTGCAGGTCTTCGATAACCTCAAGCGGACGCGGATTGGCCACCTTGTCGGGGTTGTCCGCATACACGCCGGAAGCTGAAGTCAGGTTGACGTAGAGATCTGCCTCCACCACGTTGATCAGCAGCGAGGCAAGGCTGTCGTTGTCGCCGAATTCGAGCTCCCGCACGGAGACGGTGTCGTTTTCGTTGACAATGGGGATGGCCCGCCATTGCAGCAGCGAGGCAAAGGTGTTGCGGGCGTTGAGGAATCTGTGTCGGCTCTTGAGATCGTCTCGGGTAAGCAGAATCTGTGCAGAAAGCTTGCCGTGCTCTTCAAACGCCTCATTATAGAAATGCATGAGGCGACTCTGGCCGATGGCGGAAGCAGCCTGCTTGTCGGGCATGCCCTTGATCTCGCAGCAGGAACGCAGCACGTTTCTGCCCGTTGCCACGGCACCGGAAGAAACAAGCACAACGTCAGTGCCTCTGTCATGCAGCTGGGCAAGCTGCCCCGCAAGACTGCGCACGATGTTGATATCCACGCCAAGGCCGGTGGTGAGCACAGCACTGCCCACCTTTACAACCACCCGTTTCGCGCTGTTGAGAACCTGTTCGCGCTCCTGTTTCCAATCCATGTCCAATTCCGTACGGCTGGGTGTTGTACATAGACCCGCTATTCGCGGGTCCAGATCACTTCCACTTCTTCCTCGTCGTCCACTTCTTCCACCCAGTCGCGGGCAGAATTGATCGGGGCATGGCGCTCTACAGTTTCCTGAATACGCCACATCTCTTCGACGATTTCTTCGACACCCTCGCCATGCAGGGCAGACATGAAATACATCTTGCGGCCGTCTTCGGCTGCTTTCTTCTTCAGAGCTTCGACAAATTCTTCGTCCACAAGGTCTATCTTGTTGATAACCTGCAACTGAAGACGCTCACCCAGAACGGAATCGAACTTCACCAACTCTTCGTTAATGAGGTCGAAACCGGCCCACGGGTTCTCGATATTGATGTCTTCCGCACTGAGAATATGCACGAGAAAACGGGTGCGCTCGACATGCTTGAGGAAGCGGATGCCAAGCCCCTGCCCTTCATGCGCCCCTTCGATGAGGCCGGGAATATCCGCAATGACGAGACGCTTGTCGTTATCCACTTCATGAATCATCACGCCGAGATTGGGGGTGATGGTGGTAAACGGATAGTTGGCGATCTTGGGACGGGCTGCGGAAACCTTGGAAATAAAGGTGGACTTGCCCGCGTTGGGCAGACCGAGCAGACCTGCGTC
The DNA here is from genome assembly GCF_013340285.1 of Desulfovibrio subterraneus. Taxonomy (NCBI): domain Bacteria; kingdom Pseudomonadati; phylum Thermodesulfobacteriota; class Desulfovibrionia; order Desulfovibrionales; family Desulfovibrionaceae; genus Desulfovibrio; species Desulfovibrio subterraneus. Next base: position 222,263 of record NZ_BLVO01000004.1, read on the forward strand.
TGCAAGAATCTTCAGTTCAAGGCGCAAGCGCTTGTATTCGCCCTCTTCGCCGGGCTGGGCAAAGCGGGGAACACGCATGGTGGAAGACTTGAAAAATTCGTTACCGTGTCCGCCACGTCCGCCCTGAGCAATAAGAATGCTCACGTCAGGTTCGGAAAGGTCGGCAATCATGGTTTCGTGACCGTCTTCGTCAACCTCGAACACAAGGGTACCCACAGGCAGATCGATGATCAGATCATCGCCCTTGCGGCCGAACATCTGGCTCCCCTGACCGGGACGCCCGTTCTCTGCACCGTAGTTGCGCTTGAGACGGAAGTCGTACAGCGAAAGCAGCTTGGTGGAACCGCGCAGAAAGACGTTGCCGCCCGCGCCGCCGTCACCGCCGTCGGGACCGCCGCGGGGAATGAACTTTTCTCTCCGGAAAGACAGACAGCCGTTGCCGCCCTTGCCGGCGCGCACGGTAATGGTGGCTTCATCTACAAAACGCATGATATTTGCCTACATTCCTTAGTGAAGATGTACGAAAGCCTAACACAACGATCGGCCTCCGTACAAGAAAGCATTGCGGCGGCCACCGGCCGCCTAAAAAAATGGGCGAAAGACGCATAGCGACTTTCGCCCAGTTCCGACTTTGCTGAAAAAGGTTACTCAGCCACTGCGGGAACGATGCTCACGCGGGTCTTTACCTTTCTCTTGCGGGTGTACTTTTCGTACTTAACCACGCCGTCGACCTTGGCGAAGAGGGTGAAGTCTCTGCCGATGCCGACGTTCTCGCCGGGATGCACCTTGGTGCCGACCTGACGAACAAGAATGTTGCCGGCCAGAACGATCTGACCGCCAAAACGCTTAATGCCGCGTCGTTGTCCCTGGGAATCGCGTCCGTTTCTGGAACTACCACCAGCTTTTTTATGTGCCATGACGTATCTCCTGACAGAAAAAAATTACTCGGCCCGTAAAATCTAGGCCTGGATGCCCTTGATCTTGAGAGCAGTGAATTCCTGACGGTGCCCCTGCTTCTTGCGGGAATCCTGACGACGGCGCTTCTTGAAGACAATGATCTTCTCGCCGCGGCCATGCTCCAGAACTTCAGCGGTAACCTTGGCGGAAGCCACATAGGGCGCGCCTACAGCGAACTTGTCGCCGCCAACCATAAGAACCTTATCGAGAACGACTTCGCTGCCGGCTTCAGCTGCAAGCTTTTCTACAAAAATCTTGCCACCTTCTTCAACACGGAACTGCTTGCCGCCCGTTTCGACGATCGCGTACATATATATTCCTCCATAGAAAGAGAGAGGGAGACTTACCCTCTTTCATCAGGAAAAGTCAACCCAAATTCATCTCGTTTGTTGCAATAAAGTCTCACAAAAAGTGAACCGCTTCCGCTACCACAAGGGTAATCACCTTGCAAGCGTTTTCGCAAGACTTCGTCCGATATTATGCTTTTCTCCCCACGTATTCCCGCCCCTGCCACACCTTACAAAGTTTTATAACAGCAAGATACACTTTTCCAGTGACACGCAACAGCAATTATGTAAAAAAGACCTTGAGTGTGTCTCATCTCGTGTCCGGGGAGAAGTACCGCACCAAAGCCCTCCCCCAAGGCTTATTCTCCCCGGACCCCTTTCAATCCCCAATTCCTTTGCTTTTTCCGCCAGCTCTCAATATAATGATTGCTTCTGGCTCATTTCCCTTTGGCTTAACTTGCACCACATGAGGCGCTTCATGAAAGGCATCATCCTTGCGGGCGGTTCCGGCACCCGGCTTTATCCGATCACTCACGGCGTATGCAAACAGCTGCTGCCGGTTTTTGATAAGCCGATGATCTATTACCCTCTTTCCGTGCTCATGCTTTCGGGAATCAGGGAAATATGCATCATCTCCACCCCCAAGGACCTCTCCCGTTTCCGCGACATGTTCGGTAGCGGCAAGCAGCTCGGACTCTCTTTCGAATACATTGAACAGCCCAGCCCGGACGGTCTTGCTCAGGCATTTATTCTTGCCCGGGACTTCATAGGCGACTCGCCCGTATGCCTCGTGCTTGGCGACAACCTGTTTTACGGACACGGCCTTTCAACGATTCTGGAGCAGAGCGCGGAACTGACCGACGGCGGCATCGTCTTCGGCTACAAGGTGCGCGATCCCGAACGATACGGGGTTGTGGAGTTCGACGCCTCCTTCAAGGCACTGAGCATCGAAGAAAAGCCCGCCGTGGCAAAATCGCGCTACGCCGTCACCGGCCTCTATTATTATGATAACAACGTGGCCGACATTGCCGCCTCGCTCCGCCCCTCCGCCCGTGGCGAGCTGGAGATAACCGACCTCAACAACGTATATCTCGAACAGGGCAAGCTGGACGTGCAACTGCTCGGACGCGGCGTGGCATGGCTGGATACCGGCACCTTCGAATCCCTGCATCAGGCTGCCGCCTTTGTGCGCGCCGTTCAGGACAGACAGGGACTCAAGATCGCCTGTGTTGAGGAAATTGCCTATCGCAAAGGGTACATCAACGATGCGCAACTGGCGGAACTGGCCAAGCCAATGCTCAAAAACGACTACGGCCAATATCTTATGGATGTCGTGCAGGGGTAATACGGATACGCTCTGCTCTGTCCCGTCGGCTGAACGTCGCAACCGGCCCTCATGTGGCAAGGACGGCAGCGGACAGCAAATCAAAGTTCACCACCCCTGACCGGCACAGACTTTTCCAAAAAGAAAGGCCTGTCCCGTGCAAAACGGAACAGGCCTTCAAAAATTCTTGACCCACAGCATGTCAGAGCATAGAGGCTGACACAACATCAGTTCGCCCACGAACCTCGTCATATCCGGCCCTGCCACCCTTACGATGGCCGCTCTGCCACAATTGCAACTGGAACCACAACCCGATCAGATCAACCTGCGGCCGCCCACAGCCGCAACCGATCTTAATGATGATCGAGGTGGTCGCCCTTCTTGATGCGGTAGAATGCAGTGGAAACGATGATCACGAAATAGATGAAGATGAGGCTCACACCCACCATGCCCTGAGGGGTGGAGTGCATCATATTCTCAAAGAGTTCGGCAACCATACTCAGCTCCTTTTCTCAATCATTACATGTAAAACCTGCAGAAAAAGTAGTTGCCGCAATTCGCGTAAAAGTCAAGAATCAAATTGTGATTTTGAGCACAAATACGTGCCATACGATGACGCCGCAGCACGGCCCGAACACGCGCCGTGCCTGACACAACCTACCGATTACGGAGCCCCAATGTCCCCCGAAACAATATCTGCCGGCACCACGCTGGAACTCACCATACACTCCCTTGCAACCGGCGGTCAGGCCATTGCCCGCCACGACGGCATGGTCGTCTTCGTAAACAGGGGGCTTCCCGGTCAGACAGTGCTTGCCAACATCATCCGCACCAAAAAGCGCTTCGCCGAAGCTGACCTTGAGCGTGTGCTCGTTCGCAACGAAACGGAAATACAGCCCTTCTGCAAACACTTCGGGTTATGCGGCGGCTGCCACTGGCAGCACCTGCCCTATGAAGAACAGCTGGATTGGAAACGACGCTTCGTGGAAGATTCCATCCACCGCATTGCCGGTTCGGAACAAATCACGGCCCGGCCGACCATCCCCTCACCCGACCGCCTCCACTACCGCAACAAAATGGAGTTCGCCTTTCTGCAAGGCAGAGATGTGGTTCATCTGGGACTGCGCAGAAGCGCCTCCCACTCCATTATCAACATCACCGAATGTCACCTGCAGTCCGACCGCACGGTTGCCATTGTCCAGCAGGTACGCGCATGGGCCAACAGCCACAAGCTGCTCAACGCCTATGACCAGCGCAGCGGCAAAGGGTATCTGCGTTTTCTCGTTGTCCGAGAAACCAAGCAGCATAGCATGCCCGGCAACCAGACCCTGGTGCAGCTCATCACCACACCGGACTGGTCTCCCACAGGCCAGCGCAACACAATGGTGCAGGAACTGGCAGATGCTCTGAAACGCGAAACTGACGGTCAGACAAGCTTCGTCCATTCCACCCGCACCTCCAAGACGCAGGTGGCCTATGGCGAGAACATCATCTTTTCAGAAGGCCCCCGGACACTCTCCGAAACACTTACGATTGACGGGCAAACCATGCCTCTGAATATCGGCGGAGCCGATTCCTTCTTCCAGACCAACACCAGAGCTGCAGAAGCCCTGTATACCAAGGCACTGCAACTGGCTGCACTTACCGGCACCGAAACAGTCTGGGACCTGTACTGCGGCGTGGGCGCACTGTCTCTTGCTGCTGCCATGCGGGCAAAGCGCCTTGTCGGATTTGAAATTTCCGCAGCTGCTGTCGGCACCGCTGCAGAGAATGCTGAGAATCTCGCTATCACCAATGCCGTTTTTCATGCAGGAGATGTACGGCACACCATGGAGCGCGAACAACAGGCTCCTGACGTACTCATCACCGACCCGCCCAGAGGCGGCATGCACCCTGATGTAGTAGCCGCCATTGCAAAACTGGCCCCCAGTCGCATTGTGCACATTGCGTGCGATCCGGCCACGCAGGCACGCGACATAGGCCTGCTGACCGAACACTATGACATCAGCGAAGTGCAGCCAGTGGACATGTTTCCCCACACGCCGCACGTGGAGAATATCGTACTGCTTACCCGCCGCGGTTAGCCGGCTTCCGGCAACGCAAGGACCCTTTTCCTGTGCGGGTCTGTGCGATTTGAACGGATTGAGCGGATATGTGCGGGGGAAGGCATACAAACGCATAACCCCTTATGGACGAAAGCGAAAAACTGTTGTACGGGAAGGCAAACATCATTCCGCATCCCAAAAACCCCGGGAGTGTGCCATAATGAACCGTCTGCGTATTCCCCTGTCGCTCGCAGCAGCCACCCTGATTGGTGCCTTGCTGTGGACAGCCCACCCGCTGTCCGTTCGGGCAGAGTCCACCTATGTGGGCACCGATGCCTGTGCCGAATGCCACGAAGATCAGTACAACAAGTTCAAGAAGTACGCTAAGAAAGCCAAATCAGCGCACAGCGTGAAGATCATGGCGCCCAAGCTGACCCGCAGCGAACTTGAAAGCTGCTATGGCTGTCACACAACGGGCTATGGCAAGCCCGGCGGGTTTGAGAGCTTTGAAAAAACGCCTCATCTCAGCGATGCCGGATGCGAAGTCTGCCACGGACCGGGATCGGAGCATGTGGAATCAGGCGGCGATCCGTCACTTATCCACAATCCGGAGATGAACGAATGCCTGACCTGCCATAATGAGGACAGGGTGAAAAGTTTCGGATTCCGCCCGCTGCTCCACGGCGGCGCACACTAAAAAATAAGCCCTCCGCAAGGAGGGCTTTTTCATTTTACTTAATCTGCCCGCATTAAAGGCTGCGGTTGGCAGCCCAAAGCCGGACAAAAAACGGACAGGCCGTCACCAGTCAACCTTGATGACAATCTTGCCGGAAGAGTCACGCTCTATACCGGAAAGGTCTTCCACCTCATCAATACTCCCGCCGGCATCAAGAATCTTTTTCTTTTCCAGCCGTATCAGTTCAGTGAGAAGGGCTGTCTGCTTCTCGCTCAATTCCAGGAACTGGCAGCCAACCCTGTCGTCTCCCACAAACCGGACCACGGCCTGCACCTTCTTCAGCCGCACATCTATCGTATCCATAAGGTGAAAACGAAACACCTGCCCCGTCTCAAACATGCCTTCATCAGCCTTGAAGCAGATTCCGCCCATGCTGATGTCTATAACGGTCAGAGCGTCCCGCCCTTTGCCTGCACCAATGAAAAAGTCGGCAAGAGGAATTCTGGGGTGTCGCCTTTTCTCTTTCCACCCCACCTGCGGAGTGTCCTGCACAATCAATGCTTTCGGCCCGGATGCAGCGCCTGACCGTTTCGTGGGTCCGGCTTCGCCGAAAAGAACTTCCGCAAGGTCTCCCCCATCAGATTGACACAGCGCTGTGCCGCTGCTCTTGCTGACTGCCCCGGTCTGGGGCTGAGGGTCTCTGAGCAATGTGTTCAACTCGTCAGCCGACAAGGTGCCGGAAGAAGAATTCGGAAGTGAACGTTTATCACTCTCATGAGAAAGATAGGCCGCTGCCACTTCGCGAAACACGTTCGCGCCATCACCTTCCTGTTCCGCGGCAGACTCCAGCACCGCCAAAGCTCTGTCCGCATACCCGCATTCGTTCAATTCCTGGGCCACGTCCAGCAGAAGATTGGCCGTTTCAGGCAAATTCTCGGAAGCCGGCCCCAATCTTCGCACGACCTTACCGGCCTCTGACACGCGCCCCTGCTTGGCAAGGGCGGTAACAGCCTTACGGCGAAAGACATACGCCTTGGCAGAGTCGCCCATCTTCGAAGAACATTCTGCCAGAGAAAGCAAAGCTTCCGGAAAGGCGGCCTTTCGTTTGAGCGCGGCAAGGAACAGCTTGGCGGCCTTGCCATACAGCTTCTTGCCAAGCAGCTGCATACCGGCATGGAACAATCTGCGGGCATCCTCTTCCGGATCAATTGGGTCTGGCGGCCCTGCTTCCGGAACAGATTCAGCCACGTGTGCCCCGGGCCGGACATGGCTGCGCACCACAGAGGCCACACCTTTTTTCACATCCTCCGGAGAAGAAACGGCCAGACACATGGCCGCACCGGCATCAACAGCCTTGCGGGAATCTTCGGCTCCACATTCAGGCAAAATGACCATGACAGACAGGCTGCCGAGCGCCGCATCGGCACGAATGGCCTTGAGTAAGGTATAATCGTTCCGCCTTGCAACAGAGCCGCTCAACATAAGAATATCAAAGGGAGTTTTCTTGAGCGCCACAAAGCCGCCCTTGACGGAAGGAGCAAACAGCAAGCGCACTTGCCCCATACCGTCAAGACCCTTGCGTAGCATTTCTCTAATGGCAGGCTGCTCTTCAATAACGAGTATTTTCAGTATTCTGGACATGCGTGCCCCGCACTCGGATAGAGTATTGCGTTACCCCGTAATGCCCCTATACAACGTCACTCCGAGAAGGTCCATGCCTCTCCTTCGTTAGTGAACGGCTACATATTAGCCCGTTTCGCAGTCATGACGCCAATCGCTATCCTGACCAAAGTTGTCACCTTCATGGCCGCAGGCGACATCGTTGACGGGTCCCCCCCGTAGCGGCGCACAAGGGCCTCCAGTGCGCGCCGATGCTCATCGCCCTGCTCAAGAACCGTGGCAACCCCTGTGGCATGGACACTTTCGAAAGCCATACCAATATCGCACGCTTTGGCGTTTTCAGGAACAACCAGACGCCCTGTACTGATGGCGCTGACAGATACATTGGGATTGGCGCGGATGCAGTCCAGCTTTTTGCCGGCAGCAGCACAATGGAAATAGATGTTCCCATCGAGATAGACGTGGTTGAGCGGCACCTGATAGGGAGCACCGGCAGAAGTATCATCCTGCATGGCCAAAGTCATATGCAGCGCCTCGGCAAGGATGCGCTCTTTTTCTTCTACGGAATCCACGTTTCTGTCTTTGCGACGCATATTTTTTCCTTTTGCTGTTTGAACGATCAGCTTGCTTACTCTCGTGAAATGTGTGAAAAAAAGTGCTCTCGATGTTCCTCAACCGTTGACGGTCTTCATATCGCATGATAGACCGATGCAACTTGTGAATGATTGCACGAAGTGCCCTATGGTGAATGCAGGCATGTCCGGGGTTCTCAACGGGGTTCTAAGAATGATCATCAAGAAAGACAAGGAAATCAACTCCAAAAAGTATGTCGACTTAATGGGTACCGTCGGAACGATGGGTACACATATGGTCACACACCCTGCTGTGGGGGCAGGCGCAGGCTACTTTCTGGATGATTGGTTAGGGACTAAGCCGTGGCTGTTCATAATCTGCCTTCTTCTCGGCATCGTTGCCGGATTCAGGGCGGTCTATGTGGACACACGGAAGATCATGAGAAATCAGGATAAGCAAGATGCTGAGAGATACGGGCGAGAAGATTGAAAAGCACCTGTATGCCAAAGGCTTCAGGTTGCCGGAAATCAGGTCCATTCTCAAGGTGCAGATCCTGCTAAGCATGGCTTCCGCTCTGGTTGGGGTCCTCACGGTCTGGCTGACAATGTGGCCGATCAGTTTCGCGGTGGGCGTGATTCTGGGTACATACAGCTTTTTTTCGCTGGCTAGGTTCATCCAGCAGGTCATACTGCAGAGCTACAGTCGGCAAATGCTGTGGGGATTGTTGTTCAGATTTTATGGGCGGCTTATGCTTACCGGACTCATCCTGTTCGGGCTGATTATTGAGCTCAGGGTTCCAAGTTCGGCGCTCGTGGCAGGTTTAGCCACTTGTATGGCAACCATGCTCGTAGGGATTATATCCCGAAAAGCAGAGCGGAAAATCAAGGAGGCATGAGGATATGGCAGGTGGATTGCCGCATCCGGTGCTATGGTCCACCCTCACGGGGATGGACTATGTCACCATCAACGGAGCTCACGTAGAGTTCAAGCATGTGTTCTATACCTGGATTGCCATGGCAATTCTGTTCAGCTTCGCCTTCCTGCTCAGAGGAAAGGTGAAGATGGTGCCCGGCAAAATCCAGAACGTCTTTGAAGTTATCATCGGCGGGTTGGAAGAGTTTGTCGTCAGTAACATCGGTGAAGACGGTCGCAAGATTTTTCACGTCCTTATCGCTCTGTTCTTCTTCATCCTCTTCAATAACCTTCTCGGTCTGGTACCCGGTTGCGATGCTCCTACAGCGAACGTGAATACCAACGCTGCGTTGGCTCTCTTCACCTTTGCGTACTACAACTGGATCGGTATCAAGCGTTGGGGTGTCGGCTACATCAAGCATTTCTGCGGCCCCTTCTGGTGGCTCATTCCGCTTATGTTGCCCCTGGAACTTATCTCCCACGCTGCACGTCCCCTCTCTCTGACGCTCCGTCTTTTCGGTAACATCAGAGGTGAAGAAATCGTGCTGGTACTGTTCTTCATTCTCGCACCTATCTTCGGTACTATTCCGATCTACTTCCTGTTCCTGCTCGCCAAGTGCCTGCAGGCCTTCATCTGGTTCATGCTCGGCATGATTTACCTGAAGGGTTCTCTGGAACACGCCCATTAACGGGGGAAATGGTCTTAGACCAACTAACATAATAATCTTAGGAGTGTAGTACAATGCGTAAGTTCATGATGATTGCTCTGAACACTGTTGCCATCCTGTCCGTTGCTGCTATGGCTTTCGCTGCTGAAGGCGCAAACGCTTTCGGCGACCTGGTATACTTCGGCGCCGCTCTGGGCATGGCTATTGCCGCTGCCGGCTGCGGTATCGGTCAGGGCCTCGGTCTGAAGGCTGCTTGTGAAGGCACCGCCCGCAACCCCGAAGCTTCCAACAAGATCACCGTGTCCCTCATCCTCGGCCTGGCATTCGTAGAATCTCTGGCCATTTACGCTCTCGTTGTTAACCTGATGCTCCTCACCAAGTAAGCATCCGGAATACGTGCCTGATAAGGAGGCCGCCCGGCGGCCTCCTTTTTCCGGTTTAAAATTGGGAATGATTTCACAATCAAGAAGACTTAGCCCATGACACAAAAAAGCGACCATATCCCAAGAGCCACAATCCAGCGTCTTGCCGTTTACGTGCAAGTGCTGGAAAACCTTTTGAGAGAAGGCACTGAAGTCATATCCTCCGAGCCGCTCGCCAAAGCTTGCAACGTCAACGCGTCACAGATTCGCAAGGACCTGGCTTACTTCGGTGAGTTCGGCGTCAGAGGTGTGGGCTACTACGTGAAGAGCCTGATCGAGTCCATCACCAGCGCGCTTGGTGTGGACCGGGAATGGCGTACAGTGCTCATCGGGGTCGGCAACCTTGGCCGTGCCCTGCTGAACCACAAGGAATTTCGTCTCAGAGGCTTCAACATCGTCGGTGCATTCGACTGCGACCCGTTCAAGATCGGAGAAGAAATCTCCGGACTGGAGGTTGTCTGCACCAAACGCCTCAAAGAGAAGATCGGTGAAAACGGTGCCGAAATCGGCATCATTACCACGCCGCCGGAACGTGCCCAGCGTGCCGCCAACCATCTGGTTGAAGCGGGCATAAAGGGCATACTCAACTTCGCCCCGGCGCGTATTACAGTACCCGGTGATATCAATGTGGAGTATGTCGACATATTCCATCATCTGTATGCTCTTTCGTTCAATATCACGTTCGGGAAGACCGATTAGCACACGGTGTCGCTTTCAGTTTTGACGCCCAAGGGCCCGACAGGTATATTCAGCCGGTCGGGCCTTTACATTTCTCCGGGCGGCTTGCCGCACCGGACAGAACAGGACAGGACAGGACAGGACAGGACAGGGAGGAAGCATGCCAGTTCCCATAGTGCTGCTGACTGACTTCGGCCACATAGACCCCTATGTGGGACAGATGAAAGGCGTGCTGGCTTCGCTTGCACCACACAGCCCTGTGCTGGACCTGTGCCACGGAGTTCGCCCGCAGGCAGTCATGCAGGCCGCATACTTTCTGAACGCCAGCTTCATGCACTTTCCCGAAAAGAGTATTTTCATATGTGTGGTGGATCCCGGCGTGGGAACTGACAGGCGTATAGTCTGTGCCAGCATAGGCAACCGGCACGTGCTGGCACCGGATAACGGCTTGCTCACCCCCCTGTTCGCTGAATATCCCGGTGCCGGTTGCCACATCATGGACACGGACCAGTTCCCTGACGCTTCCGCCACCTTTCATGGTCGCGACATTTTCTGCCCGCTGGCGGCCCGCCTTGCCGGAGGAGCATCCCCTGCCGAACTTGGCGCTCCCATCCACTTCTCGGAACTGCATACACCGGACTGGATTGTGCCGGTAGAAACAGACGGATCAGTGGAATGCACTGTGCAGCACATAGACACCTTCGGCAACGTGGTGCTCAACCTGCCCATTGTTCCATGGTTCGAGCGCCTCGCATCATGGCCGGATCTGTTACTCAGACTCTCGCCGCCGCTGGAAATTCTGCGGACCACAACCTTCGGCCAGTTGCCCCGTAACACCCTGGGGTGTATCGCAGGCAGTCAGGGCAATCTTGAACTGGTTCTCAACGGCGCCTCCGCAGCTCAGCACCTTAAGGTAGACCTCGGAGACACCATAACCCTCATCAGCAGCTTCTCACCGGATGATCAATATACAAACCGAAACAAATAGCTTTGCCGCCGCCATGGGTTTTCTCACGCGGCTCGGCCCTGCCCGCCTGTTCACAACCGAAGAAATGGCATCCGCCGTCAGGCACTTCACCCTTGCCGGACTGATTGTCGGTGCTATTGTCACGCTGGCGCTCCACCTTCTGTTCGGACAGGCAAACGGCGCGGTGCAAGGGTGGCTGTGGGTAGCCCTGTCCATATGGCTCACCCGCGCTCTGCACTGGGATGGCTGGGCGGACCTGTGGGATGCGTGGGGCAGCTGCGCGCAGGGTGACAAGTTCTGGGCCATCATGAAGGACAGCCATATCGGCGCCTTCGGGGTCATCGGCCTTGTCATGGGGCTTGGCGGTCAAATTCTCTTTACAGGCCAGTTGCTGGGTTCCCCGCTGTGGATGGCTCTTATATGGGCCCCCGGCTTCGGCAGAGCGGCAGCCGCCCTCATTGCCATGCTCGGCACCCCGCCGCCCACCTCCACACTGGGCAGGCTTTCATTGATCGGCGCCACCAAACCCGTTGTGGCGTTTCAAGCGCTACTTGCCCTGCTTGCCGGAATACTGCTGTGCGGCGCCAAACCCGTTGCTCTTGCCTGCGTTATCGCTGCGGCCGGTCTTACGGCCCTGCTCCGCCTTTCGCGCAGACAGAACGGGCTGAACGGTGATTTTCTCGGGGCAGCCATTATCTGGGGAGAGCTCTCCGCTATGCTGGGAGCCCTGCTTTCTCTAGCGTAATCATGTTTTCCGGCATGATCCCTGCTATATGATGCACCAGATGCCGAACTGTCGGCTTCGTGACACACAGACACATCAGCACCGGATACACCATGGCTCCGTACAAGTTCAAATTGCAGCAGGTTCTCGACTACCGGAACCAGCTGGAAGATCAGGCAAAAATGGCCTTTACCCAGGCGCAGCAGCGTTATGATGCCCATGTGGCACGTGTGAATGGGTTACGCCAGCGACTTGCCGAATACGAGCCCAAGCTGTATCAGACCAACAACCCGAGCGAACTGTGGCTGCTGCGCAACTTTGTGCAGGCCCTTACGCTGGATGTCGCCACCGCCGAGTCAAGACTGCTGCAATTGGCGCAGGAACTGAACAAGGCGCGTCAGAATCTTGTCAAGAAATCGCAGGAGCGCAAGCTTCTGGACAAACTGAAGGAAAATCAGGCCAAACGACATGCCAAAGAAGAACGATTCAAAGAACAGCAGCAATTCGACGAAACAGCAACGCTTCGGTACAAGCCTCAGGCTGTTTAGACTCTGCAAGCTGCTCGCGCTGGCGGTTGTTTTCAAGCTTGTCATCCTTGCCACTCTGGCATTGGACCTGACCGGCTGGCAGATCCCCTTCCTTTCCGCTCCTTCAGGTTCGGTCGCGCAGGTTGCCAACGCACCCGCAGCATCCGGCCTGCCGGTATCAGCCGCCGTTGCCGCCTCGCAGGCCATGGCTGCAAGCCCGGCCTTTGCAGCCAACGCAACCGCACCCGCACAGCCTGCGCAGGATTCCCTGACGTGGGAATCGCTGCAGCAGAAGCAGGATGAACTGAACCGCCGTGAACAGGAACTCAACCGCCTGCAAAACGAGCTGGACCAGAAGATACAGAACCTGCAGTCGCTGGAAACCCGCATGCAGACCATGCTCAAGGACGCGGAAGAAGCCAAGGACAAGAAGATGCGCCACCTTGTGGACGTATATTCCAACATGAAGGCCAAGCAGGCTGCCGAAGTGCTGAGTTCTCTTGATGAGGGCATTGCCGTCCGTATTCTGGCCGGTATGCGCGGCAGACAGGCCGGTGAAATTCTCACCTTCGTCAAGCCGGATAAAGCAGCCCGTCTTTCCGAGGCCCTGACCAGAATGCAATTGCCTTTTGAATAGGTTCCCATGCCACGACTCAAGATTCTCGTAGCCTACGTTGGCACAAACTATTGCGGCTGGCAGATTCAGAACACACTCTCCCGACGCCCCCAGCCCACTATTCAGGAAGAGTTGGAGCGCATTGTCGAACGCGTGACAGGCAGCCCCATCCGCGTATTCGGCAGCGGCCGGACAGATTCGGGCGTGCATGCCGACGGGCAGGTCGCGCACTTCGACATTCCCGAGGCAAAGCTGGATATGGACTGGCAACGCACCTTCAACTCCATGCTGCCGGACGACATTGCCGTGCTTTCCGTGGAACAGGTTGCAGACGATTTCCATTCCCGCAAGGACGCCACGGGCAAGGCCTATTCCTATTCCCTGTGGCTCAGCAAGCGATACACCCCGCCACGGCTTTTTCCCTTCGTATGGGCCACCGGCCCGCTTGATGTGGCCGCCATGGACGCCGCAGCAGCCCACCTTGTGGGTACGCACGACTTTTCAAGCTTTCAGAACGTGGGTACGGACATTGAAACCACCGTGCGCACCATTCTCGGCATCACGCGAACGCCGCTGGGCACCGTTCCCACGGAAGACACGCCCATGCAGCTCACGTGGCGCTTTGAGGCGGACGGCTTTCTCAAGCAGATGGTGCGTAACCTCATGGGCACGCTGGTCGCCTGTGGTACCGGCAAGCTTTCGCCGGACGACGTGCCGGCCCTGCTCACGGCCTGCGACCGGACCAAGGCCCCCTGCACGGCTCCGGCACAGGGGCTGAGTCTCACCCAAGTCTATTATTAGGCCGACTCCCTTTTTGTGCAGGAAAACCCTTTTTTGTTTTCGCCTCCGGCGGGCAGGGGGATAATCCCCCTGCACCCGATGTTAGCGGGCAACTATGTCTTGTTAGCATCAGCCGCGGCTTACTGAAGTCTGTTTTATTTTCAAAAAACTGAACTTTGTCATTTACAAAAAAAACACCCCGATGTGAGTCGGGGTGTTTTTTTTCCTGAAATTCGTTGCCGCAGACTAGGTGTAGTTCGGCTCTTCTTCCTTGATGATCTGGAAGGCCTTGTTCGACTTCACAGTGCCGCTTATGCCCCAGAACTTGCGCACGCCGGCCACGGTACCTTCCAGCAGGTCATCCGTGTCGGTATCCAGCAGCAGCACGTCGCCTATCTTCAGACGCAGAAGCTGGTTGCCGGTAATCTTGGTTTCCCCGAAGCGAATCTTCATTTCAACCGGGGTTTCCATCAGACGCTCCTTCAGACGCGCAACCCATGCGTGGTCCACTTCCAGACGCTCCGTCTGGAAACTGGCGTGCAGCTTGGAACGGATAGGTTCGATGGTGGCGTAGGGAAGGCAGATGATAAGCGAGCCGATGGCCGTTTCCAGTTCCACTTCAAAGGTGATGACAACCACAACATCGCTGGGCGGCACAATGGCTGCGAACTGGGGGTTGATCTCCGAACGCACGAGTTCAAGGTTGACCTCGTGCACAGGCCGCCACGACTCTTCCATGTTATCGAGCGTGATCTTGATAACCCTGTCCACAATGGCCTGCTCGATACGGGTAAACTCGCGGCCTTCAATCTTCGGCTGCGAGCCTGCTCCGCCGAAAAAGTTCTCCACCAGTGCGAAGACGAGACGGGAGTCGACAACCACAATGGCATTGCCGCGCAGCGGCTCCATCTTGAAAATATTGATGCTGGTGGGTACGGGCAGCGAACGCATGAAATCGCCGAACTTGGTCATATCAATGGATATGGGGTTCAGTTCCACACGCTTGCGGATGGTGTTGGATAGGGCGTTCGTGCACAGCCGCGCAAAGCGGTCGTTCACGATTTCCAGAACAGGCATGCGGCCGCGGATAATGCGGTCCTGGTTGGCAAGGTCAAACGGAACGATCCCGGAGTCATCCTCCGGAATATCGGTCTCGCTTTCTATCTCTCCGCCGGACAGACCCCGTAAAAGGGCATCTACCTCGTCCTGGGCAAGAATCTTGTTCATAAGCCGCAATGCTCCGTAAACTTAAGTGCCTAATACCCTACGTCCTGCAACGCCCAACGGTCAAGCGCGCTTCGATGTTGGCGGTTTGACATGGACACGGTTCCATGAACAATCATGCATGTTTGGTGCCAGAAGACATACCCCGGCACATCCATACATAATTTAACTCTTCGGATTAATTAGGCAAGATTGGGATATCGACGTTTGATACGCTGAATGACATCCGGATTGACGTATCCGAGCAGGGAAAGAATTTCATCTATTTCGTAGGGCGATTTGGACTGCTGCTTATAATTCTCGGCTTTTGCCAGATCTTCCGGTGACAACAGCTTTTCCGCCAGCAGAACGTCCACAATGGTATGCTGCGCTGTCGTGTTCCGCTTCCGCGCTGCAGGTTTCTGCACCCCGGTAATCAGGTCGCCGCCCTCGGTAAGAGCGCCTATGCTGTAATCATCCACGCCGTCAAGCTGGCGTGTCAGAGAAAGCTCCATTTCCTTCAGGTCTGTAAGCGTCTGTTTTGTTTCACGGTACTTCAGTTTCAACTGCTGCTTTCGAGCACGTTGAATCTGAATTTTTTCCGTAAGTCCTGTTGTGGACTGATAGCCGAATCCGGCAACGCCGATAATCAGCACAAAAACAATAAATACGCCAAGTAGCATTGACATGGAGCCACCCCTTACCCGACCTGGCGGACATGTACGGTCTGCGGACTATTCACTTTGTTACAATTTCTAGACTTTTACCAGATATCATATGTGAAGAGCAAGTGCATAATCACTCCGTTCACAAGCCACGCGCGGTTTCGGGAGCATTGCTGCCATCTGCATGGCACCTGCCGCGCGCTGCAGCACAACCCTCAACATTGCACTTGACCCACCACTCAAATGCGGTAGAACCTGTGCCACAGGGATAAAATCGAATTTGTCATTTTTTGTCATTTCGAACAATTTGCATATGGTTTCAAGCATTTTTACCGCCCAGAGAGGTCGCACCCCATGAAACGCATCATTCTCAGCCTTGTGGTTACCATGCTGTGCCTCGTGCCGGTCATGGCGTCCGCTGCCGGAAAGGTCATTTCCGTCAGCCAGTTTGTCGAACACCCTGCGCTTGATGCCGTGCTCAAAGGCACGCAGGATTACTTCAGGGACAACAAACTGGACGTGACCTTCAACGTGCACAATGCACAGGCCAACATGGCCACCACCGTGCAGATAGCCGCCCAGATCATGGGTGAGCAGCCCGATCTGGTCATTGCCATTGCCACGCCCTCTGCACAGGCATGCGCCCAGAAAATTCACGGCACCCCCATTCTGGCCACTGCCGTGACCGACCATGTGGGTGCGGGACTGGTGAAAAGCATGGAGCACCCCGGCGGCAATGTTTCCGGCACCTCCGACATGCTGCCCGTGGCACGCCAGCTTGACCTCATCCGCGAATTTCATCCCGGCATCAAGACCCTTGGTGTTATCTACAACTCGGGCGAAGCCAACTCCGTAACCCTTGTCAAACTGCTCAAGGCCGCCTGCGATGCCGCAGGCATCAAGCTTGAAGAAGCCACCGTGCTGAACTCCGCCGGTATCTATCAGGCTGCCAAGAGCCTTGTGGGCCGTGCGGAAGCCATCTTCCTGCCCACGGACAACACCGTCATTTCCGCGCTGGAATCCGTGGTGAAGGTCTGCCGCCAGAACAAGCTGCCCCTGTATGCTGCCGACAACGACTCGGTCGAGCGCGGCACCATCGCGGCCCTTGCCTTCGACTACTACAAGCTGGGCTACCAGACAGGTGCCATGGCCAAGCGCATTCTCTTTGACGGGGCAGATGTTTCCACCATGCCTGTCGAATCTCTGCAGGAACTCTCTCTGCACGTGAACCTGAAGGCTGCCGAGGCTATGGGCGTAACCGTGCCGGAAAGCGTCCTCTCCCGAGCCGAAAAGGTAATCAAGTAACCATACAACGCATCAACAGGGCGGGGGTATGGCAACATGCCCCCGCTCTGCCATTCGAGAACAGAATATGACCTGGTATGCATTTTACGGAGCCCTCGAACAGGGGTTCGTTTACGGGCTTCTGGTACTGGGGGTCTATCTGACCTTCCGCGTGCTGGACTTTCCCGACCTCACTGTCGACGGCTCGCTGCCGCTCGGCGCGGCTGTTTCCTCAGTTGCCATTACTGCTGGGATCAATCCCTATCTTTCTCTGCTCATGGCCATGGGAGCCGGATTTCTGGCAGGCATGGTCACGGGCATTCTGAACACCAAGTTCAAGATTCTGCATCTGCTTGCCTCCATTCTGACCATGATCGCGCTCTATTCCATCAATATCCGCATCATGGGCAAGCCCAACCTCACCCTGCTGGGTACAGACACCGTGCTGGATTCCGTAAGCAACCTCGGCCTGCCCCCGCACATGTCCGCACCGCTGCTCTTTGCCTGCTTCTGTGCCGTTGCCGTGGTCGCCCTTGTCTGGTTCCTGCACACGGAACTGGGGCTCACCCTGCTCGCCACCGGTGACAATGCGCAGATGATCACCGCGCAAGGGGTAAACACGCACACGGTCATCATCTTCGGTGTGGGCCTTTCCAACGCCCTTGCCGCCCTGTCCGGCGCGCTGGTCGCCCAGAATCAGGGCGCTGCCGACGTGAACATGGGCGTGGGCACCATTGTGGCCGGTCTTGCCTCGGTCATTGTCGGCGAAACACTTTTCGGCTGCCGCAGCGTGGCCCGCGCCATGATCGCGGCCATTCTCGGGTCCGTGGCCTACCGTCTTGCCATTGCGCTGGCACTGGGCCTCAAGCTGGGCAGTTTCTCCTTCACCCCCAGTGACCTGAACCTCATCACGGCCATTCTGGTCATCGCAGCCCTTGTTTCACCCCAGCTGAAAAGCCGGTTCAGGAAGTAAGCCATGCTGGTACTCGACAACATCACCAAGTATTTCAACAGAGGCACCATCAACGAGGTGCTTGCGCTGAACAACCTGAACCTGACGGTAAATGAAGGCGACTTCATAACCGTCATCGGCTCCAACGGCGCAGGAAAATCCACAACCCTCACCTGTGTTGCGGGCGGGTTCAAGCCGGACACCGGTGCCATACGCATCAACAACGAAGACATCACCGACTGGCCGGAATATCGCCGTGCGGCCTTTATCGGCCGCGTGTTTCAAGACCCGCTCAAGGGTACCTGCGCATCGGCTTCCATTGAGCAGAACATGGCACTGGCCCTGAAGCGCGGCAAACCGCGCGGGCTTTCCAAAGGGGTGAAGGACAAAGACCGCCCGTGGTTCCGCGAACAGCTTGCCACGCTCGGCCTCGGCCTTGAAAACCGCCTCAAGGACACAGCCGGTCTGCTCTCCGGCGGGCAGCGTCAGGCGCTGACCATGCTCATGGCAACCATGGTGCGTCCCGACATCCTGCTGCTCGACGAGCACACGGCTGCGCTGGACCCCAAGACCGCCAACCAGATTCTGGAACTGACCCACACCATAGTCGAAACCCAGCACCTCACCACCCTCATGGTCACGCACAACATGCATCAGGCCCTCACCTTCGGGAACCGCCTCATCATGCTGGACCGCGGAGAGGTCATTCTGGATGTTGCCGGCGAGGAAAAGAAGAATCTCACCGTGGACAACCTGCTGCAGCGCTTCTATGCCCTGCGGGGCGAAGCCATGGGTTCGGACAGGCTGCTGCTCGGCTAGCCGCAGCGCCATGCAGCCCAAGGTGCTGAGAAACACTGTGGGCAAAAACATTTCTGATAGTTTTGGCCCGCCGGGCAGGAACCTAACGTTCCTGCACCTCGTGCAAGCGATACCGTTCCGTTTTTGGCGTCAGTTCCGGCTTAATGGAGTCTGGTTTTGCAAGAAACCTGAGTTTATCGTTATAATCTGAAGGCCGCTTTCCCGTGGGGGATAGCGGCCTTTTCATTCTTTGCCACCGGCACCAAACTGGATCGCGTCCACCACGTCGCTACGGTGTGCTCGGCTGGAGCGCTGCCATACGCCGTAAGTGGACAATCATGGAGTTCTTCCGGTGATGCCGTTGCACGGGCAGCAAACCATTTCCATCCCGCTCTGTTCCTTTGCGCAAATTTCTGGCATACCGGAATTACCATGCAACACATCACCGTTACCGATCACACCGGCGAAAGCAGGATAATCCCTCTGAAGCAATCAGACGGTCTCACTCTGGCACAACACATTTACACCAGCGGCAGCTTCTGCGCTCCGGCGCTTTGCTCCGGACTTGCACGATGCGGTCGTTGCCGAATGCGTTTCACGGAAAACGCCCCCCTGCCCAAGGGCGAAGATGCTCTGTATTTCTCGGATGCGGAACTGCAGGAAGGCTGGCGTCTCGGTTGCCATCACATGCCGGAACCCGACATGTGCATCACCCTGCCCGAACTGCCCTCGCGCAAGCGTCCGGCTATCTCTCCGGTACCGGCAACCGCAGACAAGCTCAGGTTTGCGGTAGATATAGGCACCACCTCGCTGCATTGGTCCCTGCTTGACAGCGACCGCCGCGTTGCCTCGGGGCAGGAACTCAACCCGCAGCTGGGTGCAGGCAGCGAGGTCATGTCGCGTCTTGCCTTTGCCCGCAACGGAGAGGGCGCGGCCATTCTGCAGCGGCTGGTAACAGACAGGCTGCGCACCCTGCTGGCAAACGCCGGAGCGGATGTGACGGAATGCTGCATTGCCGCCAACTCGGTCATGACCTACCTGCTGCTCGGCAAATCCACCACCTGCCTCGCCTCGGCCCCCTATTCGCTCGGCTACACAGGCGGGCGTGTTGAAACCCTTGAAAATTTGCCGCCCGTCTATATTCCGCCGTTGCCTGCCCCCTTTGTGGGGGGAGACCTTTCCGCCGGAATGCAGGCAGTGCTGGAGCGCAGCCCTGCATACCCCTTCCTGCTGGCAGACCTTGGCACCAACGGAGAGTTTGTGCTTGCCCTGTCACCGGATGAGGCACTCGTCACCAGCGTGGCGCTCGGTCCCGCACTGGAAGGCATTGGCCTGACCTTCGGCACCGTGGCGCAGGCTGGCGTCATTACCCGCTTCACCATGACGCCCAAAGGACTGCAGGGTGTTGCCCTGCCCCATTCACCGGATGGCCCCCCGCCCGTAAAGGGCATAAGCGGCACCGGCTATCTCTCGCTAGTCCATGCGCTGATCAAGTGCGGCCTGCTGCAACGGGACGGCCGTTTTGCCGAACCGCCCTACACGAATCCGCTGGCTGCGCGCCTTGCCGCTCAGATAGACAACCGGTACGGAGAAAAACGCTTCATGCTGCAGGATGACATGTACCTGCTGGCAAGCGATGTGGAGGAGATCCTCAAGGTCAAGGCGGCCTTCACGCTTGCCTACGAGCGGCTTCTTTCCGAAGCTGGCCTGAGCACCGCAGACATACGCACCCTGTATCTTGCCGGTGCGCTCGGCGAACATGCCGACACCGCCGACCTTGAAGGGCTGGGATTCCTGCCCGAAGGAATGGGTGCCCGTGTCTCAAGCCTTGGCAACACCTCGCTGCGCGGAGCGGAACTATTCCTTGTTGACCCCGCAAGGCGCGGTATGGCAGAAGTCTGGACCGCAGCCGTGCGCCACGTGGACCTGACCACCGACCCGGCATTTACCCAAAACTTCACGCATCACATGCGTTTTATATTTTCATGAAAAATTGCCTCTCCCTCCCTGCGTTGCCGTTACGCGAACAGCTTGCCGCCTATGAAGGTGTTCTGCGCACCGTATTGTCCCTCAAGCAAGCACATCGCAAAGAGCTGCACTACGCTGTTGCCGATCTTTCCCGCTCTCTGACCACAGAGCGCGGCGGAATGAAGGTGAACTACTGGTCCACGCCGCGCAACACTTCTGCCTACCTGCATTTCTACCTGCCGTGGAACCTGTACCGTCTGGCCTGGCTGCTGCCCAATCTGGACCTGAACCTTGAAGACGGTGACACCGTGCTCGACCTCGGGTCCGGCCCGCTCACGCTGGTGCAGGGTATGTGGCTCGCGCGCCCTGAACTGCGCACCAAGAAGCTCACCTTCATATGTTCCGATATTGCCCCCAAACCCATGGAAACCGGCCGCAAGCTGCTGGAAACCATGATGGGCATGCCCGCTTCGCAAAGCCCGTGGAAGATAGTGCTGGAACGAACCGCGCTGGAAAAGACCCTGCGCAACCACTATGGCAGAGTGCGTCTTGTGAGCGGAGCCAACGTGCTGAACGAACTGCGTTCCGGAAGAGGCCAGACGCTCGAAGAACGCATGGACGAGCTTGCACTGGCCATGACCAATGCCTGTACCGACAACGGCGAAGTACTGTTTGTAGAACCCGGCACCCGTCTGGGCGGAAAAATGGTGTCGCTGCTGCGTATGGGCCTTATGGAACACGGCATGCTCCCGCAGGCTCCCTGCCCGCACGACATGTTCTGCCCCATGCTGGATCAGCAGAGCTCCGGCTGGTGCCACTTCAACGCATCAGCCGAAAATGCTCCCGCATGGCTCATGGACCTGACCAACCGCGCCCGCATGGAACGCCGCAACATAAGCCTGAGCTTCATGCATGCGGCCCGTACGCAACCGCAGTATGATACCGACATGGTCAGGGTTCTTTCCGATCCCATACGCCTGCCGGAAGCGACAGAATCGGCACGCTACGCCTGTTCCTCGCGCGGGCTTGCACTGGTGCACAAGGCTTTCCACTTCCAGAGCGGCTGCGCCCTGCAGATACAGTGGCCGGATAAACCCGTCATCGATGCCAAATCGCGCGCACAGGTGGCCTATCCCGCCAAGCGGTAGCCGTTTATTCCCAGAGCTGGAAACGTCATGAAAATTATCGATCTCGGATTGATCCGATATGCGGAAGCCGACGCCATTCAGCGCAAACGGCTGGAAGAGGTTGCGGCCGGAGCGGAACCCACGCTGTATCTGCTGGAACACCCGCCGGTCATCACCTTCGGGCGTAACGGCGGCCGCGAAAACCTGCACGCGAGTGATGAATTTCTCGCCTCGCAGGGTATTGATCTGGTGCAGTCGTCGCGCGGCGGCAACATAACCTGCCATTTTCCCGGCCAGCTGGTGGCCTATCCCGTCTTCAGGGTGGCCAAGCGGCCCGGCGGCATGCGTGGTCTGTTCCACGACCTTGAAGAGGCTGTCATACGCACCGCAGGCGCCTTCGGGTTGCAGGCAGGCAGACAGGAAGGCCGCCCCGGCGTGTGGGTGGAAAACCGGAAGATTTGCTCCATCGGCATTGCCATGCGTAAGTGGACCAGCTACCACGGCCTTGCGCTCAACGTGCAGCGCGATGTGAATCTGTTCCGCATGATCACGCTCTGCGGACTAACTGACGCGGAACCCTCGTCTCTGGCGCAGGAACTGAACCGCGATGATCTAAGCATGCAGGAAGTAAAGGATGAGCTCGTCAGACAATTCGGAAACATATTTGCGGATACCACCCTGGCTCAGGGTCAAGATTCCCTGTAACCACAACTACACCGCTACGGGCGACCTGATCGGCGACCTGAACCTGAACACGGTCTGCCAGAGCGCCAAGTGCCCCAACAAGTTCGAGTGCTTCTCGTCCGGCACGGCCACCTTTCTGATCATGGGCAGCACCTGCACGCGCAACTGCGCCTTCTGCAATATCGGCAACGATCCCGTGCCGCCCCTTGATCCCACGGAACCTGCCCGCGTAGCCGAAGGCGCCCGCAGGCTCGGGCTCAAGCACGTGGTTATCACATC
The DNA here is from genome assembly GCF_013340285.1 of Desulfovibrio subterraneus. Lineage (NCBI taxonomy): Bacteria > Pseudomonadati > Thermodesulfobacteriota > Desulfovibrionia > Desulfovibrionales > Desulfovibrionaceae > Desulfovibrio > Desulfovibrio subterraneus. Next base: position 244,999 of record NZ_BLVO01000004.1, read on the forward strand.
CGTCACCCGCGACGACCTGCTGGATGGCGGCGGTGCGCATTTTGCGGCCACAATACGTGCCGTACGCGGCGTATTGCCGGAATGCAGCATAGAGGTTCTCATCCCCGATTTTCAGGGCTCACTGCCTGCGCTCAACATGGTGATGCAGGCCGCGCCGGATATCATAAACCACAACGTGGAAACGCCTCCGGTCCACTATCCCCGCATCCGTCCGCAGGCAGACTATGCCCAGAGCCTGCAGCTGCTTGAACGGGTGAAGCAGGCGGGGCACCGTTCCAAATCCGGCCTGATGGTGGGACTTGGCGAAACGGACGAGGAAGTACGCGGTGTCATTGACGACCTTGCAGCCATACACTGCGATATTGTTACCATCGGCCAGTACATGCGTCCCTCGCGCAAGCACCCCGCCGTGGAAAGATACGTGCACCCCGATGTCTTTGAAGAATATGCCGCCTACGGCAGGGAAAAAGGCATACGCCACATGTTCTGCGCCCCGCTGGTACGCTCATCCTATAACGCGGCCATGTTCACCGAATAACGACCTTGCAGTGCCGTAAAAATATCAGAACCGGCCGGAATAACCTCCGGCCGGTCTTTTTTATGGCGAACCCGGAAATAAACGACATCACCCTTGCCACAGCAGTGAATATATACTAACGTAATTGTACGGCCTTATCCCACAGTCTGGTCCCTCTTTCGTGAGCCGGTTACTCTCGGTCCTCCTGCAAAAGCCTCCTGTTCCCCTCGGGAGGCTTTTGCACGCAGTTTTTAAAAATGGGGGAAAACCCTACTATTCATGGACCGCCCCCTGCTATATTCTTACTGCATATGCGCACCCGCTTTTACGTGATTTCGCGGGTTGCGGAAGGTACAGACAGCCCGGTTATGACGGATCCGGGCTGTTTGTGTTTTGATAACACATACTTCTGCAACTGCACTCCACGCCAGTAACAGTCTGAATCCCCTCTGCACCATTCCTCATACAGTCCTTACATAGTCATACGAAAACAACACTGCATTCAAGTGAAGTGACACGGCAATTAATACGCGTGCCACAAACGCGCCGTTTCTTTCCCCACCTTGACCGTCCCCCTGCCCGCACACTACCATATGCCAGCCAGACATCAGCAGGAGACAATACCATGACAGCCCAAAGACGCGACACTCTGCGGTCCATTCTCGACGCCGCACTGCATGCCGTAGCCCCGGACAAAGCCATCCACCGGCATGTAACCGTTGCCGGTTCCGCCATGACCATCGCAGGTCAGCCATACGACCTTGATTCTTTTGACCGCATCTTCATCATCGGAGCAGGCAAGGGTGCCGCCCCCATGGCCGCCACGCTGGAAACAATGCTCGGCAACAGAATTACCGAAGGCATAATTTGTGTGAAATACGGCCACACAGTCCCCACCCGCATTGTTGACGTGCGCGAAGGAGCACATCCGGTACCCGATGCAAACGGCGAGCAGGCCGCCCGCGACATTCTTGCCATTGCGGAAAAGGCGACGGAACGGGACCTTGTCTTATGCGTCATCACCGGCGGCGCAAGTGCACTCACTCCGGCACTGGTTGAAGGCATACGCCTTGAAGACGGCAAAAAGGCCACGTCCCTGCTGCTGGAGTGCGGGGCCACCATTCACGAAATAAACGCCATACGGAAACACCTTTCCATCTTCGGCAGCGGCAACCTCGCACGCGCGGCCCATCCGGCCCGCCTTGCAGCGCTTATTATTTCCGATGTGGTGGGGGACAATCTGGATGTCATCGCATCCGGCCCCACCTCGCCGGATTCCTCAACCTTTGCGCAGTGCATGGAAATCGTGGAGCGCTACGGCATCCGGGACAGGCTGCCCGCCAATATCCTCGCCAGGCTCGAAGCTGGAGCACGGGGCGAGATTGCCGAAACACCCAAACAGGGTGATCCGGTTTTCTCCACAGTGCAGAACGTGCTGGTGGCAACCAACCTGCAGGCTCTGGAGGCCGCAGCCGCTGCTGCACTGCAGGCCGGATACACGCCGCGCATTCTCACCTCCACCATGACCGGCGAAGCGCGCGATAAGGCAAGGGAACTAGTAGATACCGCCATGAACCTGTGTCTGGACGGCAAAGAAGTGGCAGGCCCCGTATGCCTGCTTGCCGGAGGCGAAACCACGGTTACCATCACGGGCAGCGGTCTGGGCGGCCGCAATCAGGAAATGGCTCTGGCCGCCTCTCTCTATCTGCAGGACTGCGAGCACATCACCATGCTCTGCGCCGGTACCGACGGCTCAGACGGCCCCACTGACGCTGCCGGCGGGTTTGCCTGCTCCCGCACGCTGGAACGCGCCGCCTGCTGCTCGCTTGATGCGCAGGCGTACCTTGCAGACAACAACGCCTACCACTTTCTGGACAAGACCGACAATCTGCTCAAAACCGGCCCCACACTGACCAACGTGATGGATCTGGCGCTCGTGCTTGTGGATTGTCCCAGATAGACTCAGGAAAGATCATGCACCGTACACTGAAAGATCTTCGCTCGGTAGGCCCGGCCACAATACGCGACCTTGCCATACTGGGCGTTTGTTCCGTTGAAGACCTGTCCCGAAAGGATGCACAGAGGCTCTACGATGACCTGTGCGCGATCACAGGGCAGAAACATGACATATGTATGCTGGACGTATTTACATGCGCCATAGCGCAGGCGCGTGATCCGAATCTGCCGGACGAACAGAAGGACTGGTTCTGGTGGTCCGCAATACGCAAGGGCCAACCTGCACCACACTGCCGCTGAGCACGGAGCAACCGGCACGGCTGATGCTTCCACGGTGCACGGCAGAAAGAACTCCACAATAAAAAGCCCCCGCATGCCATGCATGCGGGGGCTTTTATCAGCAACAGCAAAAGCGGATTACTTTACGGCATCCTTCAGCATCTTGCCGGGGGTGAACTTCACAATCTTGGTGGCGGGAATTACGATTTCTTCGCCGGAACGGGGGTTGCGGCCCTTGCGAGCAGCGCGCTCAGCAACCTTGAAGCTGCCGAAGCCGGTGAATACAACGGAATCGCCACCCTTAAGGGCTTCTACGATGGTAGCGATGGTTGCATCAAGAGCAGCTTCTGCCTGAGTCTTGGATGCGAGGTTCGCCTTGGAAAAAATCTTTTCTACAAATTCTGCTTTGGTCATTCACTTATCTCCGTGACACTGACGTAGTTTATACGAGACACAGGCCTGAGCCCGCATGTCTCAATGAGTACGGCAGGACAAATGGCAAAGCTTGGTGGGTTTGTCAACCTCCACCCTGTCAAATATTGGCGACTGGCGTGGGTTCCCAGCCCGATCAGGGGTCCGCGCACAAGCCCGTCGTCTTAAAACACTGCTTCAACAAGCTGTAATTACATAGCTTTCACAGACGATTTTCCGCAACACCGTGCGTCTATTGAAAATTAGAAAAAATGCCCCCCGGCGCCCGCAAAACACCGAGTGCCAACGCATGCATGGACAATCATTCCCTGTCGTGTATAGAATATGCCCGAAGATTCCGAAGCAATACGGAGCAGCCCAGCATGAATGTGAAGATCGAACGTCTGCCCTTACTACGCGTTGCTACCGTCCGCGCCTACGGCCCTTATGAAAAATCTGGGCCGGAGGCATGGCAGATGCTGACGCCCTGGATTGCCAGACACAACATACTCACGGCAAAAACCATGTTTCTCGGTTTCTGCCATGACGATCCTAACATAACGGCCTCCGGCAGGATTCGGTATGATGCGGCAGTGACCCTGCCGGAAGGATTCATCCCTGATGACTTCGTCCATACCGTTGAGGTTCCGAGCCTGGAATACGCTGTTACGGTCCATAAAGGACCGTATGCAACGCTTTCCCACGTCTGGGCCTCGCTATTCTGGGACTGGCTGCCGGGCAGCAGCCGCCGCCCTGCGGATGCCCCGCTCATGGAACAATACCTGAGCGACCCGTACCTTGATTCGGAAGAAGACCTTGTAACCAGACTGTATCTCCCGTTAACAACAATCTGACCATTCCGACATATCTTTCGGAGGAACTATGAAGACCGGTTACCGCCTTGCAACGCTTTCCCTGTGCTTCCTGCTGCTTACCCTTGCCGCCTGTGCACCCAACAACTATGTGCGTCTGCAGTATACATCCGAACTGAGCCCGGCCCACATCCAGCCCAACGCTCCCAGCGTTACCGTTGTGGAATTTGCCGACGAACGCTCCAAGAAGGATATCGGCGTGCGCAATGACCAGACTCCCTTCATCCCCGTATCCAGCGTTTCCGCATGGATGAGCGATGCCCTCAGGGAAGAACTGAGCCGCAAGGGACTCAACACCCACTATGTGAAGAGTGCTGATGAAGTGACTCCCGGCGAGCATGTTGTCACCGGCACCGTGAAAAAGGTGTGGCTCAAGCAGAACACCATGACGGCATACAGCGTCTCCATTGAAGCTGCCATCGCCGTAGACGGCGGCCTGCCCGTTACCTACCGCTCCGAGCAGGAACGTCAGGACGTGCCCACTGACGGCGTGACGGAAGAACACCTCAGCGAAACCCTGCGCACCATGCTTAACGGTGCCGTGGAAGACATTCTTTCAAAGATCTATAACACGGCGAACTGATGCGCCGGACCCTTGTCATTCTCTGGTGCCTCTGGGGACTCTTCCCGGGGGCACCGTGCAAGGCTCAGTCACCTCCGGCTCCTTCCTTCAACCATTCGGTAGCTGTGGCCTTTGGCGGTGAACTGGGCCTGTCTGCAGCCCTGAGGGTATCGGAAGCCATGGCCCGCATCGGGGTCATGCAAAAAGCCTCTCTCTGGCTGGAAAGGGACAAGAATGTCCAGCTGGCCAAACTCGCCTACGGACAGACCGATGCCGAAGTCCTGCGCGATGCCCAGCCGCTGGCATGGATGATATACCGCCCCGTCATCACCGAGCAGGAAAAGATAGGCAGAGCACCGGACCTCGGTGTCCGCTCTACAGCCACAATCGTCCATCCTGCCCGTTTTCCCGATCTTCTCAAAAACGCCCTGCTCCAGCCAAAGCAGATGCTTCTGCACCGTAAGCTGCTTGATTACGAGCAGCGTATTCTGCGCCGCTTCGTGCAGCTTTCCGCAGCCATGCAAGGCGGCGGAGCGCCTGCGGATGCCCTGACCAGGCAATACGAGCCGCAGTTTGCTGTCGTAGCCAACGAGCTGCACGCCATAACCCTGTTGCGCGACCAGCTGCCCGACCTGCAGAACGGGGTATGGCAGCACCCTGACGCCGTCTCCGGTGCCATGCGGCAGGCTCTTGAACTGGCCCCGGACAACCCGCTGCTCTGGTATGCCAAGGGAACCGCCGATTATCAGCTCCAGCGCTCGCAGGACGCGCTGGACGCCCTTGACCGGTGCATCGATATGGCACCCGGGTTTGCGCAGGCCCTGCACGACCGGGGAACCGCCTATCTGCGCCTGCACCTGACCACACTGGCCATTGCCGACTATGATGCCGCCATCCGCCTGCAACCCCGCAATGCGGACTTCTTCCGCTCGCGTGGCTCGGCCTATCTGGTGGACGAAGATTTTGTTCCCATGTGCAGAGATTTTTACACGGCATGCTCGCTCGGGGCCTGCGAGAACTACCACTGGGCTACGAGCCGCGGGCACTGCAAAGCAGACGCGCCACCTGCCGCACAATGATCTTTGATGCATAAAAAGATCGGCCGCGTCTGGGGGTAAGAGACGCGGCCGACGCTGCAAGGGAGGAGGATGATGATTGGTGCGGTTTCGCTGCTAAACCGCACTACAGACCGGATGCTGCAAACCGGTCCATCAATCCCTGCTGTCATCGAAATCGTTCGACAACAGACATCCATATATCCAAATTACACTACGTTGCAGGACCGGCTATTATATTTTTTCAGAAGATTCACATTCTCTGCGACAAACTTTCCTCAAAACTAAAACCCCGCCATTCTCACGGCAGGGCTTTGGCAGCAAATTCGCTCAAGCTTCGATGTATCATCGCGACAAACCGAGTCTGGCCGGGTCTGGCCGGGTCTGGCCGGGTCTGGCCGAGTCTGGGCAGTCAGACACTAACGCCAGACAAAGGAATCCGCACTTCCCGCGCAATGGCACAGCCCTTCTATCCCCCGCTGTTCCAGCTGTCTGCGCAGGCACAGAGCGGCCTCATCCCGAAACACAACCCACAGCGAGCCATAGCGTTCACACACATAGGCATGTCCGGCCCTTTCTGCTGTGCGCCGCGCCTGCGGATTACCCAGCATCTCGCGCACCTCGCCCGGTGTCATGCCACGCGCCACGGCCACTCGTCCGGCCTCGGTAAGTTCTCTGTTGCGCCGGACAATCTCATCCCGTTTGCGCTTGATGGATTCGAGCGACCCCAGAGCTTTTTCCTGCTCCGCAGACCGTGAAAGTCCCGCAGAGCCGCCTTGACCGACAGGGGCAACCGGCGCGACCGGCGCGACGGGAGCACGCATCTCGCTCCCGTCTGCGGAAGGACCAGCGGGCGAGGCCATTTCCGACACCTTGCGCCGTGCAGACTCCACTTCCCTGCCCGATTCACCAAGCTCATTTCTCAGCGCAGGATTACGGGCAATATACGCCAGAGAATCAAGCACTTCCTGTTCGTTGAATGTCACCCTGCTTCTGCAGTGCACAGACATGTGCTGGCCATCCAGACGCACTTCTTCGCCCAGCCGTTCAACCTGCAGCACGGCAGCCGTAAAGCTGAACACCTCGTCCTTCTTGAGGGCGAAGTTCGAAATCTCGGTGCGCGATTCCATATACACTCCGGCCTGCTCCAACGCCCTGCGCTCCGCCTCAGCATAGCACATGCGTACAGCCTCGGAACGGGAATCACTGTCCCCCAGCTGGTACACATGTTCCACCTCTATGGTTTTCCGGTCGGCATCGGCGAATGCATCCGCAGTTGCAGACAACAGGACAAACATGCAGGCAATCCCTGTAACCAGCTGATATCTTGTCATGACAGGTCAATCTCCATGCCTTCGCGGACGCCGAAGCATTGCATTTCAACACCATGTTGCCGCAGTTGGGCAAGACAGCGGGTGACAATGCCGTCAATCACGTCGTCCGAATGATCCTGATTGTGATGAAACAGACCGAAGCGATGCACACCGGCGTCCATGGCCAACTGCAGGGCTCTTGTCCATGTGGAATGCCCCCAGCCGCGGGTGGCCGCATATTCCTCTTCGGTAAATTCCGCATCGTGTATCAACAGGTCAGCGCCGGTGCAGAAAGCGACATACTCTTCATATGATCTGCCTCCCGCATGGGTGCCGTCCAATTCATTATCGGTCAGAAACACGAATGTCCTGCCGTTCTCCACAAACTTATACCCCAGCCCCCGGTTGGGATGATTTAACGGGATGCTGCGGACGGAAACACCATTCACGATAATGGGGGTATCCGTCGGTGCATCGCGCATCCACTGGACATCGGCATGCAGCCCGTGCAGGGGAACAGGGAAATACGGGGGTGACATGAGTCCGGAAAGCAGCTGTTTCATGTCGCCTTCTTCAAGGGGGCAGCCATATACGGTCAGGGAAAAATCCTTTCTGTAGACAGGACGAAAGAAGGGAAAGCCCATCAGGTGATCCCAATGCGCATGGGTGAAGAAAAGCGTACAGCTGGTCCGCTTTTCTTCAAGCAGCCTGTTGCCCAGCTGGCGGATGCCTGTACCGGCATCTATGACCATGATGTCGTCACCGGCGGTACGCAGCTCAAGGCAGGTGGTGGAACCACCGTACCGCAGATATTCCTTCCCGAAAACGGGAATGGAACCACGTGCCCCCCAACACCTCACAATCATGCTTGTCTCCAGTGATGTTGTCCGGCCGATGCGAAAAAACAGACAGCCCCAGCATACTTTTCACATGACGATAAACCGCGTAGGCGAATAAGGCAACCAACGCTGATTGCAGAGATATTCACTTGCCTATTCCACCATTGTGCGCGAGGTTTGCAAAGAGGAGGCACCATGTTTGACACCCTTACGCTGGAAAAATATGCAGATGTCATCATCTGGGGACTGCAACGCGGCCGCAGCGGCACCTTTGCCAAAAGTGATTTCATTCTGGTGAATTATGATCACGATGCCCTGCCGCTTGCCGAAGAGGTCTGCTGCCAGCTGCATGATCGCGGCTTTATTCCCATCCAGAGAGCTATGCCCACGCCGCGCATGGATTATGACCGGTACACCAGAGCCAACAACAAGCGCCTTGCCACGCTCATTCCCGGTGACAGGGATATGTATAACCACCTGAACGGCTCCATCAGCCTTCTTGCCCCCTCTTCGCTCACGCACCTGGCAGGCGTAGACCCTGAATTGCTCAATCTCGTGCAGATGGCGCGACAGCCCCTGCGCCAGATCATGAACACACGGGAACAGATGGGAACCTTCGGCTGGACACTGTGCATGTATCCCACACAGGCGCTGGCGGCTCAGGCGAGGCTCAGCCTGCAGGAATACGCCCGGCAGATCGAGCTTGCCTGTTATCTGGACGACGGCACGCCCACCCGCAAGTGGCGGCTGCTTGCCAAGCAGATAGAAGCCCTGCGCGAGGAACTGACCGGCCTCGGCAACTGCACGCTGAAAGTGGAATCCGAAACGGTGGACCTGCTGCTCAAGGTTGGCGAACGCCGCACATGGGCGGGGCTGACAGGGCGCAACCTGCCCAGCTTCGAACTGTATGTTTCTCCCGACTACCGCACGGTGGAAGGCGTATACACATCAAACCTTCCCTCATTCCGTTCAGGCAACATTGTCCGTGATGTGCGGCTGGAGTTCAAGGCAGGCCGCGTTACGGCCGTGAGCGCCGAGCACAGCGAAGAATTCGTGATCAAGCAGCTGAACATGGATGAAGGCGCTTCCCGCATCGGCGAGTTTGCTCTGGTGGATAAACGCTTCTCCCGCATTTCCGCGTTCATGGCCAACACCCTGTATGACGAAAACCACGGTGGCACGTGGGGTTCCATGCATATGGCCCTTGGCAACGCCTATACCAACACCTTTGCGGGCGAGGCCACGGAATATAACGAAGAGTTGCGCCGCGCGCTCGGCTTCAACTCATCCATGCTGCACTGGGACCTCGTCAACACGGACCGGAAGCGCGTAACCGCCATCCTCGCCGACGGAACACGCAAAACCATCTATGAAGACGGAGAATTCACGCTTTAAGCCGCATACCGCAAACAGGCCGCGTGAAAACCGCGGCCTTGCCTTTCGGATAAAAACACGGCACCGTCCACGCCCATGGAACATATCATCATCAAAGTATACGGCAGCGTTACCCCGGCAGGGGAAGATATGCTGCACGCCGTGCAGCAGGTTGCGGAAGAAAGCGTTTCGCTGGAAGGGAACATGCTCCTCGTCAGTCACGAGGGCGTGTACTTCATGATTGAAGATTTCATCGAGGCCCTCAAGCCGCACCTTGGCAAAGGCAGCGAGGGGCGCATTGACTATATTGATATGGATGAATGGACCCTGACCCGTTACCGCATTCAGGACGGGCTCATCACCCGCAGTCAAGCCGGACTGAATCAGGTGATGGACTACTCGGGCCACTAATCATCGTCTTCCGGCCCGAACCGTCCGGCCCCGTGGCCCATGCGGTTCACGTTGGCCTCTTCATACGAAGGCAGCGTATAGAGCCGCACCTTATGGCTACGCGGAAATTCCTTTTTCAACAGCTGCTTGAGCAGGCGTTTCAGCTTGTCGGCGGATACATCCTCCCACCGCTCCTGCCCAAAGCCGTCTTCTATGACGGTGAAGGCATCCACTCCCGTACGAATCAGGGCAACGGACCTGTTTCGCTTGAACGTGCGGATATCGAGGCAATGTCCCGTCTCCAGCTTGTCTGCACGCTGCAGCACCGTGGTGATGAGCGTTGTCTTATCGATCACTTCCTGTCCTCGTCACTTACTGCCCCCGTCACTTCCTGCCCTCGTTCCTGCCCGCCCTGCCGCGGCGGTATTCAGGCTCATGAGCACATGCTTGCGCCCGGGAGAGATTATGGTCACCTCACCCGTACCCACCGCAAAAAAAACCGTTCTGCTCAGCTCAAGGCCCACATCTTCCGCAAAAAGGGTTATCCCGCGCTGTCTCAGCAGCGAGCGAACAGCTTCGACATTGCGCTGCCCGATAAAAAAACGACTGCTGTTGGGCAGCACACTGGCTCCGCCGATAATTGCGGCCGAAAGCCCCGCAGCAAAGGGAGTGCCCCGCAGCCTGCCCACATGGCGGAACAGCAGTTCCACTCCCTTGTCGGCATAATAGCCAGGAGCACCGCCGATACCATCCGCCCTGCCTGCCTGCAGCGACGAGTCCGGCAGGGCGATATGCACCATCCCCCCCACTCTTGTCAGAGGATCATAGAGCACAAGGGCGACACACGACCCAAGCCCGAAGGTCTTGAGCATTGCCTCCGGACGGGCGGAAGCCGCCATCTCGCCTATACCTATAATATGTTTATCATCAGTCATATGAACAGTTCTTGCTGCGCGTTATTCCGCAGCGCTCCCACGGCGGGGCAACTCCATCACGTTTAAACTCAATCCGGCTGCAGCTGTATTCGCCCCAACCAGATACTGGAGCCGCATAACAGAATCAGGAAAATTAAGCTGATACACACCAAAGAGAAATGATAATCAGGGCAAAGAATTAGCTAAGTCACGCCCGCCTGTGACACTGGCGCGTACCATAATGAGAGTAACACAACTTCATGAATACAAATGAGGCCGCCCTCCAGCCGGAAGGCGGCCTCTTTCATACTTACTTTGAAACGCCTTATTTGGCGTAACCGACCGCCCTGCGTTCGCGAATGACCGTAACTCGAATCTGACCGGGGTAGGTGAGATTCTTTTCGATCTGCTCCGCGATGTCCTTACACAGCAGGTAGGTGGTATCGTCGTCCACGTTGTCGGAGTTAACCATAACGCGGATTTCGCGGCCCGCCTGAATGGCGTAAGCCTTGGATACGCCTTCAAAGGCGGTGGCGATGCCTTCCAGATCCTCAAGGCGCTTCACGTAGTTTTCGAGAAGTTCCTTGCGGGCTCCGGGACGGGCACCGGAAAGGGAATCCGCCGCCTGCACCAGCACTGCCAGAGCAGACTTGGGCGGCTGATCTTCATGGTGAGCGGCAATGGCATGGATGATTTCCTTGCTTTCGCCGTATTTCTTGGCAAGGTCCGCGCCGATGATGGCGTGGGGGCCTTCCACTTCGTGGTCCACAGCCTTGCCTATGTCGTGCAGCAGACCGGCACGCTTGGCGCGCTTCACGTCAAGTCCGAGCTCGGCTGCCATCATGCCACACAGGGAGGCCACTTCCAGAGAGTGCTGAAGCACGTTCTGAGAGAAGCTGGTGCGGTATTTCAGCTGGCCGAGCAGCTTGATGAGGTCTGCATGAATGCCGTGCACGCCGGCATCAAAGGTAGCCTGCTCACCCACTTCACGCAGCTGCACTTCCAGTTCCTGCTGCACCTTGCGGACAACGTCCTCAATGCGGGCAGGATGGATGCGGCCGTCGCTGATGAGACGCTCCAGAGCCATTTTGGCAATCTGGCGACGCAGCGGGCTGTATGCGGAAAGGATAACGGTTTCAGGGGTGTCGTCGATAATCAGGTCCACGCCCGTGGCTGCTTCCAGCGCACGGATGTTGCGGCCTTCACGACCGATGATACGGCCCTTCATGTCTTCGCTGGGCAGCGTTACCGCGGTAACGGTCTGTTCTCCCACGTAATCGCCCGCATAACGCTGAATGGCGGTCGCAAGAATTTCCTTGGCCTTGCGGCTTGCGGTTTCCTTGGCTTCCGCCTCTATCTGCCGCATCATCTTTGCGGCTTCATGCTTGGTACGCGACTCGATTTCTTCGAAAAGGCGTTCCTTTGCTTCGTCGGCTGTCAGTCCGGATACTTCCTGCAGGCGTAATTCCTGCTCGTGCATCTTTTCATCCAGCAGGGCAGCCTGTTCTTCGAGCTTGCGTTCTTTGCGGGTGAAGTCCTTTTCCTGAATGAGCAGTTCCTGCTCTTTCTGGGTAGCCTGCTCACGTTTACGCTCAAGGCGCTCAGACTGCTCCTGCAGCTTGTGATCACGGCTCTTTATCTCTGACTCGCGCTCTTTGAACTCTTGTTCAAGAGTGCGCTTCTGGTTGTATATCTCGTCCTGCCCCTGAAGGATTATCTCCTTCTTCTGGGCCTGTGCTTCCTTGCGCGCTTCTTCTATGATCCGGTTCGCCAGCTCCTGAGCGTCGTTGAGACGCTTGGAGGAGACGACCTTATGCAGCGCGTATCCGGTTGCAGCGCCGATAATGGCACCCAGCAGGACGAGCCCGATGGACATCAGACTCATGCTGTTACTCCCATAGCATTCGGAAGCCCCATTCCGAATGGTCCATTGTTATGACGCGACGTTGCGCCTGCTACACAGGAGACAGAGGGAGAGTGAGTATCAGGTACCGGACTAAATCAGGATCTGCCGCGCATCAATTCATAAACGCAGCAGACAATGAAGGGCTGAGATTAGGGGAACCCCGAAGCGCCGTGTGACTCACCAATGCAGGACCAGATGATCCTTAGGTGGGCTCCTTGGGCGCTCCTTCAGGCTTCCCGAGCAGATCGGGCTTGCACACCGGCGCGCCGGCCAGGCTCCCAATAGTATGATTGTGAGGCCAGCATCGGCTTGTCATCACGCACACCTCAGGGTGTTGTAACCATATCGAAGCCCGAGGGCTGCGGGTCAGATGTTCCCGCCATCTATCTTTTCCACAAGCATCTCCATGCGTCTGTTGAGCACTTCGAGCTTGCGGTCGGATTGCAAGAGATCGTCAGCCAGTCCTAATACCAGAAACGTCAGTAGCTTCTCCTTGCTAATCTGCCTTCCTGGAAAATTGAGCTTATTGTAACGCTCTTCAACCAATTTTTTGGCGCGCTCAACCCTGGAGGGGTCAGCCTCCGCCTTGAAAGAGACCTCAAGATCCAAGACATTCAGGTTATAACTGCGCATCGCGCACTATGACCCCCCGGTCTGGTCTTTCAGCTTCAGCAACAGGGCGTCGATACGCTGGCGAACTGAGTCCTGCGTGGACCGCTCCAATTCGAGCTGCTCCTTGAGAGCGCGATTTTCATCCTCAAGCACGGTAAGTCCCAGATCTACCTCATCCTTGAGGCGTCTGTTGTCTTCCCTGAGGACGGCAATCGTTTCAAGAAGTGAGTCAATACGCTGTTCTAACTGGTCTATAAGCTCCATGACAAACTCGTATCCTTTTTGTCAGTTGAAATCAAGACTTCCGTTTTCTGGGAAGATTCTTCTGCACGCCGCGCGCAATGGCGAGCGTATCATCCGGCACATCCTTGGTAATGACCGATCCCGCGCCCACAAGGCTGTTCGCTCCTATGGTCACAGGGGCCACCAGCGCCGAATTGGAACCGATGAACGCACCGTCGCCGATTACGGTTTTGTGCTTGTTCACGCCGTCGTAGTTGCAGGTAATGGTCCCTGCACCAATGTTGGCCCCCACGCCCACCTCGGTATCGCCGAGATAGGTAAAGTGGTTGGCCTTGGATTTTTTACCGAGCACCGACTTCTTCATTTCGACAAAGTTGCCAACGCGCGATCCTTCCTCAAGAACGGCACCCGGACGCAGGCGGGCATAGGGGCCCACAATGCAGTCAGGGCCGATCTCGGCGTCCTCGATATGACAGAAGGGCCGCACCTCGGCTCCGGAAGAAACAATGGCGTTACGCAGCCACGTATGTGACTGGACCGTTGCGCCCGTGCGCACTTCCGTATTGCCGTACAGTTCGCACGGGCCGTGCAGCACGGCACCGGGCTCAAGGTATACCATTGGTCCGATGCGCACCGTTTCCGGCGCATGGATCATGACACCCTGCTCCAGCCACTCAAGCACCAGATTGGTGCGCAGAAGCGACTCGGAACGGACAAGCTCCGCCGGATTGTTGATGCCGAGCAGATGCGGGTCCTGCCCGCAATCCACGCCACACACCTTCATACGGCGCGCCACCGCCAGTTCCACAAGGTCGGTTATGTAATACTCACCGCTCTTATTGGTATTCTGGAGCTTTTCCAGCAGCGGCGATATGGAATCAATCTTGAGCAGATAGATACCGGCGTTGATTTCGTTGGGTTCCTGCCCGTGCATGTTCTCATCGAAATCCTTGGCCTCCACAATGGCGGCCACTTCGCCGTTATGCCGGACAACCCTGCCGAAGGAAGCCGGATCGGCCAGCGTGAGGGTCATGAAGCCGATATCGGCATCACGGTCCACCACTTCCTTCATAAAGGCCATGATACGCGGCTGGGGCAGCAGCGGGGTATCACCGTTCACCACCAGCACACGGTTCAGGCCGGACCTGATCAATTCCGGCCAGGCAACCTGCAGGGCATGGCCTGTGCCGAGCTGTTCACTTTGCAATACGAAGTTCCGCGATTCCATTTCGAACGTACGGCTGACCATGTCGGCACCGTGGCCGATGACAGTCCATATGCCGTCGCCGAAAATGGGATCGAGGGCAGTATACACATAGCGCAGCATGGGTTCGCCGAGAAGCGGCTGCAGCACTTTGGGCTTGTCGGAATGCATTCTGGTTCCCTTGCCCGCAGCAAGGATAAGGGCACCAATGGTATTTTTAGAGGACATGTCGTCTCCCGGATAGTTGCATCAAAGGTCGATCAAAATGCACAAACCAAGGAAAAATACGTGGTCACACCCGTTGTTGTCCAGCGCAAACACGCATTCCGCAATAATACGGCATATTCATCTACATTTCATGCAATATCGAAGAGATAGACAACTCTCATCATCCGCAGGCGATGCCCCTCCGGAAACAGCCGTCCGCTCATTTTGGCGCAGGTAGTACTCTCTGTGACAAAATGAGCGGACAAGTTCAGGCAGGGATTTACAGAGTCCTATCAGGCGCTCATCTGCCGCCGCCCGAGTACGGCTGCGACAAGAATGCAGGCAAGCCCCGCCAGTGCGTAAACGGAAACCGGCACCTGCCGCACAACAGCCACCAGCAGAACAGCCAGCGGCGGCGTAAGGTAGCTCAGATAGCCGATAACGGCCATGTTACCCCGGACTATGGCCCTGTTCCACAGGGTAAACGAGAGCCCAAGCGGCACAAGCCCCAGATAGACAGCCGCCAGAAGCGATGAGGATGATGGAAGGATATAGTCGCCCGCACCGAGCACATGCACTGCAAACATGCCCGTTGAGATGCAGGCCGCATACACCGTAAAAGCAGGCATGTAATCCTCTCCCGGGCGAAGGCGTGACAGCGCCACGGAAAATCCGCTCCAGATAAGGCCGCAGCTCAACGCATAGGCGTAGCCGACACCATATGCAGCATCAAAGGAAAGTCCCCTGCCCCCCGAGATCACGAGATAGGCTCCGTACATGCCAAGTGCGGCCAGCCCGATGGTGGAAAGTCGCACGCCCCTGAAGTGCAGCACTGAGGAGATCACGACAATCCAGAAGGACCATGTTGTCGCCAGAATGGCCCCTTCGACTATGGGCGCATGCGCAAGGGCGAGATAATAGACCCAGTGGTAGCCGAAGATTCCCGCTATGCCGAGCAGAGACACGCGCAGAGAGGGAACAGGGATGCGGAACGAACGGCGGAGAACCGCTTCCTGCGCAACCAGATACAGCGCAGCCGGAACAAAGCTGAAAAACAGCAGCTCAGGGATGGAAAGACCATCCAGCGCATTGCCGGTTGCGGCAGGCAGGCTCGCCCAGCAGAGAATGGCACCAAAGGCGTACAGATGTGGATGCATAGACCCTCCTTCAGCACTCTATGTGCGAATGATGAAGAAAGGTCTTGAACAAAATGAACGTGGCCAAACGATAAAGCTGATCAGGCCATAATGGGAGCCAGGGTATGAAGGTAATCAGGCCAGAGCAGTTGTCATGCAAGAAGCGCAGGACGGACAGAGGCCCGATAGGCTGCCGGAGTGGTTCCCGCGAGCTTTCTGAACCACCGGGTGCAGTGACTCTGATCCGCAAATCCACAGGCGGCCGCAGTGTCGGCAATGGTGCAGCCTAAACGTAACATGCGCTTGGCCTGTGCCACGCGAAGGCAGACAAGATACGCATGCGGAGAAATGCCTGCATGCTTTCTGAAAAGACGCATGAGGTGCTGGGGCGTGCAATCGGCCTCATCCGCCAGAGACAGCAGAGTATGTTCGCCGGCGTACTCATCACGCAGGCGCTCACGCACACGCCGGAACCGTTCAGACTCGCTGAACATTCCCTCGTGGCCCACTGAGGCGCGCCCCTCTCCATGCCGACTGCCCATCAGCCCGAACACCTGCGTGAACAGCGACTGGCTCTCCAGCGGATCACGGGCAGACCACAGAGCAGCATGCATGAAGGCAAGTTTGTCGTGCAGTTCGGGATCGTCATACAGCCCGTCTGCGATGATCCGGACCGGCTCGCCCATAAAGGACTCGGCCCATTCCATATCCACGTAGATGGTCCGCAGATTGCGGGGCGTCTCTTCCACACCGCTGTTGGCGTGCACCTCGCCCGCATTGACAACACCGAAGGAATCCAGACCGAGAACAGAAGTATTGCCCTTGAAACGGAAATACTCCCCGCCTGAGTCGTTCAGCCAGATGGTCAGCGCGTCGTGCACATGAGGAGGAAAATCCACTTCCGCATGGGGGCAGGAAAGCAGTTCAACCCCGGCGAGACCTTGGGGGATATGATATGTCGCATGCGGCATCTTCATGGCTGTTTCATACAACCAACATGAGCCAGATGCAATGAAGGCGCAATGAGGGCGCAATGAGGGCGCAATTCGGGCACAAAGGAGCTGCAATTCCGGATTGATGCAGACACAACCCGCGAGGCAGACACGGGACAGTAGCAATTCGGACTCCGGCTCGCCGGATCAAATCACCTCGAACAGATCGTAAAAAAGCGGGCCACCCTTTCGGGTGGCCCGCCGCAGGTCCATTTAACAGGAGCTCTACTTGCGCGCTGCGCTCATGCGCTGCAGTGCTCGCTGGAGCGCTGCCTGTGCACGAGTGTAGTCGATTCTGTCGCGTTCCTGTGCGATGCGTGCTTCAGCACGATCTTTCGCCTTGCTGGCGCGTTCGACATCAATGTCTTCGGCGCGCTCGGCGGATTCAGCCAGAATGGACACCTTGTTATCAGAGATTTCTGCAAAACCACCGGAAACAAAGACCTCGCGGGTCTTGCCGGCAGCCTTGTAATGCAGGACTCCGATGCGCAGGGCAGCCAGGAAGGGGATGTGGTTCGGCAGGATACCGAACTCACCCTCAAAACCGGGGGCGCCCACGTAGTCCACCGCTTCGCTCAGGACAACTTTGTCCGGCGTCACGATCTCAAGATGGAGAGACTTATCCATAAGAGCTCACCTCCCTTGAGTTAGGCCTTGTTCTTGTTGTACTTCTCCACAGCCATTTCGATACCACCCACCATGTAGAAATCGTTTTCTGCCATGTGGTCGTATTCGCCATTCAGGATTCCGCGGAATGCCTTGATGGTGTCTTCCAGTTTCACGTACTGACCGGGGGTGCCGGTGAATACTTCTGCAACGTGGAAGGGCTGGGACAAGAAGCGCTGGATACGACGAGCACGTGCAACGGTGAGCTTGTCAACGTCGGACAGTTCGTCCATACCCAGAATTGCGATGATGTCCTGAAGGTCTTTGTACTTCTGAAGAACCATCTGAACTTCACGAGCTACGCTGTAGTGCTCAACACCAACTACGTTGGGGTCAAGAATACGCGAGGTGGAGTCCAGCGGGTCAACCGCAGGGTAGATACCAAGTTCTGCAATCTGACGGGAAAGAACGAGCGTACCGTCAAGGTGCGAGAAGGTGGTGGCAGGTGCGGGGTCGGTCAAGTCATCCGCGGGAACGTAAACTGCCTGAACCGAGGTAATGGAACCCTTGGTCGTGGAGGTAATACGTTCCTGCAGGCCGCCAAGGTCGGTACCCAGCGTAGGCTGGTAACCCACCGCGGAAGGCATACGGCCGAGAAGTGCGGACACTTCGGAGCCTGCCTGCGTGAAGCGGAAGATGTTATCGACGAACAGGAGCACGTCCTGATTTTCTTCGTCACGGAAGTACTCTGCACAAGCCAGAGCGGTCAGAGCAACACGAGCACGTGCTCCGGGCGGTTCGTTCATCTGGCCGTACACGAGTGCGGCTTTCTCCAGAACGCCTGCTTCCTTCATTTCGTGGTAAAGGTCGTTACCTTCACGGGTACGCTCACCAACACCTGCGAACACGGAGATACCGCCGTGCTGCTTTGCGATGTTGTTGATCATTTCCATCAGAATAACGGTCTTGCCCACGCCTGCACCACCGAAGAGACCCATCTTGCCGCCCTTGGGGAAGGGAATCAGCAGGTCAACAACCTTGATGCCGGTTTCGAGCAGCTGCACAGAGGTGTCCTGCTCAGTGAAGTCAGGAGCTGCGCGGTGAATGGGCATACGCTTCTTAGCGTCAATGGGGCCCATTTCGTCCACAGGGTTACCAACAACGTTCATGATACGACCGAGAGAAGCAGCACCTACGGGTACGGAGATGGGTGATTCAAGGTCAGTAGCATCCATGCCGCGAACGAGACCTTCGGTAGCGTCCATGGCGATGGTACGAACAACGTTGTCACCAAGGTGCTGCGCAACTTCGCAGATCAACTCGGGGGCATCCGTGTTGTTGGGGTTCACGATTTTAATCGCGTTGAGAATGTTCGGCAGGTTGCCATCGGCGAACTCAACGTCCACGACGGCGCCGATAACCTGAACGATTTTACCTACGTTAGCCATAACGATTTCGCTCCCTTACTTATCCTTTCAGCGCTTCAGCGCCGCCGACGATATCCATGAGGTCACTAGTGATGGCTGCCTGACGGGTCTTGTTATAGATCAGAGTCAGACTTTGCACCATTTCGTCGCAGTTCTTGGTTGCGTTGTCCATGGCTGCCATACGTGCCGCGTGTTCGCTGGCAGAGGTATCGAGCAGTCCACGGTACACCTGAACCTTGATAAAGCGGGGCAGAAGTTCTGCCAGCAGACCCTCGACAGCAGGTTCGTAAATGTACTCCTTCTGCACGCCGGAAGCAGGAACTTCTTCTTCCTTGGCAGCAGGAGAAATGGGGAGCAGAGCCAGGCGAACCGGAATCTGCTTCGCAATGCTTACAAACTCACCATACACCAGAACGACTTCGTCGAATTCACCGGTAAGGTAGGAGTGGATAACTTCCATGCCCATCTCGTTTGCGAGACTGAAATCGAAGGTACCCATTGCATCGCCAATGCCTTTCACGACTTCGTAGTCGCTCTTGCGAATGGCGTCGCGGCCTTTCTTACCCACACAATAGAACTTGACGGTCTTTCCTTCAGCGGACTTTTCCTTGGCAACCCTGAGAGCCTCATTGATGAGGTTCACGTTGTAGCTGCCACAAAGACCGCGGTCCGAGGTGGCGAGCAACACGCAGCAGGTCTTGATTTCCTCACGGACCTCAAGGAGCGGATGCGCATTCTCGTCCGCCTTGCTGGCAAGGTCACCCAGCATCTCATAGAACTTGTCCGCGTAAGGGCGGAAACGTTCTATGCGGGTCTGGGCACCGCGCAGTTTCGCCGAAGCCACCATGTTCATGGCTTTGGTGATCTGCTTGGTCTTCTTGACCCCAGCGATCTGTAGTTGGACGTCTTTCAACGAGGCCATATGATACCCCCGTCCTTAAGCCGAGAAGGTTTTTTTGAACTCTTCGATTGCTGCTTTCAGGCGGCCTTCGATATCAGCGTCAATCACTTCACGAGCCTTCAGGTCGGCAAGGATGTCGGCCTTGGCGTTGCGCAGGAACTCAATGTATGCGCTTTCAAACTTACGAATGTCGGCAACCGGCACGTCGTCCATAAAGCCGCGGGTAGCAGCGTACATGGAAGCGACCTGCTCGCTGAACGGCATGGGCTGGTACTGGGGCTGCTTGAGCAGTTCAACCAGGCGTGCACCACGGTTCAGTTTTGCCTGAGTGGCCTTGTCAAGGTCGGAGCCGAACTGCGCAAAGGCAGCCAGTTCGCGGTACTGGGCAAGGTCAAGACGCATGGTACCTGCAACCTGCTTCATAGCCTTGATCTGTGCAGCGCCACCCACTCGGGAAACGGACAGACCAACGTTAATTGCGGGACGCACACCAGCGTTGAACAGGTTGGGTTCCAGATACACCTGACCGTCAGTAATGGAGATAACGTTGGTCGGGATGTATGCGGAAACGTCGCCAGCCTGGGTTTCGATGATGGGCAGCGCGGTCAGGGAACCGGCGCCGAGGCTGTCGTTAACCTTAGCGGAGCGTTCCAGCAGGCGGGAGTGCAGGTAGAAAACGTCGCCGGGGAATGCTTCACGGCCGGGAGGACGACGAAGCAGCAGGGACATCTGACGATATGCGGTAGCCTGCTTGGAAAGGTCATCATAGATGATCAGAGCATGCTGGCCGTTATCGCGGTAGTATTCAGCCATGGTGCAGCCGGAGTAAGCAGCGATGAACTGCAGCGGTGCAGGCTCGGAAGCGGTAGCGGAGATAATCGTGGTGTAAGACATGGCGCCGTACTTCTTCAGAGTGTCGGCAACCAGAGCAACGGTGGACTTTTTCTGGCCGATAGCCACGTAGAAGCACTTGATGCCGGTTTCCTTCTGAGCAAGGATAGCGTCGATGCAAACTGCGGTCTTGCCGACCTGACGGTCGCCGATGATCAGTTCGCGCTGTCCACGACCGATGGGGGTCATGGCGTCGATAGCCTTGATGCCGGTAGGCATGGGCTGATGAACGGACTTACGTGCGATGATGCCGGGAGCCTTGAGTTCCACGGGACGGATGTCCTTGGATTCAACAGGACCCAGACCGTCAATGGGCTGACCCAAGGGGTCGAGAACGCGACCGATAACGGCATCACCAACGGGAACGGAGAAGATCTGACCGGTACGCTTTACCGGGTCGCCTTCCTTAATGCCAGTGTCAGAACCGAGAAGAGCGACACCCACGTTGTCTTCTTCCAGGTTGAGAACCATGCCCTTGAGGCCGCCGGGGAACTCAAGAAGTTCCATGGCCATGGCATTACGTACACCGTAAACACGAGCGATACCGTCACCAACGGAGAGTACGGTACCAGTTTCGCTCATTTCGACGCGCTGTTCGTAATTCTCGATCTGGCTTTCAATGATTTTGGAGATTTCTTCTGCTTTAATCTGCATGGCCCTACTCACCCCTCTTGATGTTTTCTTTCAAGATTCCCAGCTGAGCGCGGAGGCTCGCGTCAAGCACCTGGTCGCCGATCTTCAGCAGAACGCCACCAAGGATGCCCTTGTTAACGCTGAAGTCCAGGATGAGCTTCTGGTTGGCTTGTTTTTCCAGCTGGGTTTTTACCTCGTCGCGCTTTGCCTTGGGGAGTTCCACTGCGGTGACGAGCTCGCCGCGTACAACTCCCTGCTCAGCGTCGAGCAGAATGTTGTAGAACGCCTGAATGTCAGGAATCAGAGCAAGACGACCTTTTTCCGCGAGCAGGAAGCAGAAGTTGCGGACGGTCGTGCTAGCTTTGACGTTTTCGAGAACCTTTTCGATGACCGCGTGCTTTTCTTCCTGAGAGAAGATCGGGTTGCGGAACACCTTGCCAAGTTCAGGCGTGCTTTCAATGGCCTTCGCCAGGGAGGCAAGTTCCTGTCCGAAGGAATCAAGTTCCTTCGCACCGGCTTTCTTACCGATGGAGAAGAGTGCCCTGGCGTATCTGCGTGCTACGATATTGCCGGTCAATTGAGCACCACCTTCGTTAAGTATTTATCGATGAGCTTTTCGTGATCCTCGACAGTCAGCTTTTCCGCGAGCATCTTCTCGGCGGCACTGACAACGAGTTCGGCCATTTCAGCACGCATCTGCTCAACGGCCTGCTTCACTTCTGTCTCAGCGGTCTTGGTGGCCTGTGCCGTAATCTGGGAAGCGGTCTGTTCAGCCTTCGCAATGATGGCATCCTTGATACGCTCACCCTGAGCACGGTACTCAGCGATAATTTCCTTACGCTCGGCCTCGATGTTGGCAATACGCTGCTCGACATCGGCAAGGCTCTTGCGAGCCTGGGTCTTGCGGGTTTCAAGGTCCGCAAGTTCCTGCTCAATGCCAGTGCGGCGACCGGAGAAGAAGCCCACGATCTTCTTGCCAGCCTTAAACCAGATGACCCCTACCACCACGGCAAAGGTGACGACGCGGGCTGCAAAGTTACCCCAAGGCAACTCGTGGCCACCCGCGGCCTCGGATGCGAAGGCAACAGCCACTGAGAACAGTGTAAGCGCCAATGCACCGGTTAGAATTCTAAGCCCTTTCAAAGCGAACCCTCCTTCAACGCTTGCGCGTGGTTATCCGAGCACTTTGGCCGTGGCTTTACCAGCAAGGGCGCCCACTTGGCCCTTGAGAGTCTCCATAGCCTTGGCGACGTCGGCGGCCACTTTTTCCCGAGAAGCGGAAATTACAGCCTGCGCCTCCTGGTTGGCTTTGGCGAGGATGTCAGCTTCCTGGACGAGTGCCGCTTCCTTTACCTTTTCACGCTCAGCGGTGGCGTTCTTGCGTGCTTCGGTAAGGGCAGCCTCATAGTTCTTGAGTTTCGCTTCCGCAGAACCAACAAACTGTTCAGCATCGCCCAGCAGACCCGACATCTTATCCTGCCGTTGTTTGATGATCTCCCGAATCGGACGAAACAGGAGAGCGTTCAAGCCAACCAGCACGATGAGGAAGTTCACCAATTGGATAAGCAATGTAATATCCAGATTGATCATGCCTGCTCCCTTAGTGAGGTTGTGAATTTAAGCTCAAAGTGGTTCCCGAATTAGCTGATTCATAGTGTTGTGTCAAAACCTTTTTTAAAAAAAGCTGGTTACTGTGCACTCAATCAACTCCGGATATCTCGCTGTTATCATTTTGGATACAAAAAAAGCCTCCCATATCGGGAGGCTATTTTTTGTATCCATCTTCATTTGCGGAACTATTTCGTTTCCTGATCAGAATCGTCGTCACCGGATGCTGAAGGAACGGTCTGCATGGCTATGCGGCCTTCCAGTTTTGCGCCTTCTTCAACCATAAGGACGGGAGAATGCAGACTGCCCACAAGGTTGGCAGTGCGATGCAGCACGGCCTTCTTGGTGGCGATTATCTCGCCCTGTATATGACCGGACAAGACGAGCTGCCCGACACGCACCTGCCCTTCGACTCGAGCGTCCTTGCCTATAATGAGGGTTCCCTCGGAATGCACTTCGCCGTTGAAAACGCCGTCTATGCGCACCGAGCCCTGGAAATTCAACTTGCCCTGATACACGGTTCCGGAACCGAGAAAGGCATTGATTTCATCTCTGGCCATTGGTCGCTCCTTATTTGTGACAGAAGAATACAAACAAAATTCAACTACCCGCCAGCACGGGTCAGTTAGTTTTAAAGACAAACCGCCTCATGGAAACGTTCAATACCAAACCGATGAGGCAGAAGTTAACCAAAGTGGCGCTACCACCATAACTGATAAAGGGCAAGGGTATGCCGACAACCGGCATGAGCCCCATGACCATGCCCATGTTGATCAGAAACTGCCAGAAGAAATAGAAGAACACGCCTGCGGAGAGAAAAGAGCCGAACCGGTCCTTCGCATCTCTTGCCGTATTGAAGATGGCGAGCAGAAACAGACAGAAAAGCACGAGCAGGATAAGACACCCCACAAAGCCCCACTCTTCCCCGAACACGGCAAAGGCGAAGTCGGTATGCTTTTCAGGCAGGAACCGCAACTGCGACTGTGTGCCTTCCATGAAGCCCTTGCCCCACATTTCTCCCGAACCGATGGCTATCTGCGATTGTATGATATGGTACCCCGACCCCAGAGGATCATCGCCGGGATTGAGGAATGTGAGCACACGCTGCTTCTGATATTCCTTCATGAACATCCAGCCCAAGGGCAGGCAGGCGGGCCCCGCAATCAGGCAGGTTCTGAATACCCCCTTGCTCAGTCCGCGGAACAGGATGATACCACCCACGTTGAGCAGCATGTTCAGCGTGGTGCCAAGGTCCGGCTGCTTGAGAATGAACACGGCCGGAATAAGGCATATGCCCACGACCTTGATGAATTCTCCCCAGCCGAGAGGATGCGAATTACGGGCCAGCAGCTTTGCCGCCATGAGAATGGCCGCGATCTTGGCAATCTCACTGGGCTGGAGATTGAAAAATCCGAGCGAGATCCAACGCTTTGCGCCGTAGATGGTTTTACCCGCCACAGGCACCATGGCGAGCAGCACCACGGTAAGGATGAACATGGGCCACGCAAGACTGCGCCAGTGCCGATAGTCGAGCACCATGGCAAGCAGCATGCCCCCGAGACCCACACCGCCCCAGAGAAGCTGCTTCTGATAGAAGGAGCTCATGGCGATGCCCTCTTCCGACATGAAGGCGCTGGCGGAATAGAGATTGAGCACGCCCACACAGAACAGGATGAACGTCATGAGGACGAGTCCCCAGTTCATATGGGTGAGCAGTCGTCTGTCTATGGCCATTATTCATGCTCCTCGGCAAACAGGTGGTCGAAGACCTTTTTCACGATGGGGCCCGCTGCCGAGCCGCCGTGTCCGCCATGCTCAAGCATGCAGACAACAACATACCGTTTGCCGCCTTTGCTGCCCCATGCAGCCATCCATGCGTGGTCCCGTTCCCAATATTCCATTTCTTCAAATTTCTGGCGCTCGTTGTTGGCCTTCAGCTTCAGCTTGACCACCTGCGCCGTACCGGTTTTTCCGCCGATATCGGCACCGGGCGTACGCAGACGCTTTGCCGTGCCGCGCGGGTCTTCAACGGTTCTGCGCATGGCGTCCAGCAGATACAGGCGCTGGGCCTCGTTCAACGGAATGCTCCTGCGCACCACAGGCTCACTGTCTGCCAGCAGGCTGGGCTGCATAAGCTTTCCGTCGTTCATGAGCGCGCCGAGGAAACAGGCCACCTGAACTGGTGTTACCAGCGTAAAGCCCTGTCCGATGGCGGTAATGACGGTTTCACCACGCTGCCAGGCTTCGCCGAAACGTTTGCGCTTCCAGTCGCGGGAAGGGACAAGGCCGGAACGTTCATGGGGCAAGCCGAGACCGGTCTGTTCACCAAACCCGTTGGCCTTGGCAAACGCTTCCATCTTGTCCACGCCGATCTTGTTCAGCATTTCATAATAATAGACGTCGCAGGATTCGATCAGCGAGCGGGCCATATCGACCTTGCCATGCCCATGCTTTTTCCAGCAGCGGAACAAGGTTTTGCCCAGATAAAATTCCCCGTTGCAGAAGACTGTTTCGCGCGGGTCTATCCCTTCCTTGAGCAGCAAACCGGCCATGAGAATCTTCCACACCGATCCGGGAGGATACACAGACTGGATGACACGGTTCTGCAAAGGGAAATAGGGGTTGTCGCGCAGTTCACTCCACTGCTTGTTGGAAAGCCCTGCGGCAAAGGCGTTGTTGTCGAAACTGGGCTGCGTTACCAGCGCAACCAGCTTGCCGGTGTCAGGGTCCATGACCACAAGACCGCCGGCCTGATCCTCGAAGGCTTCCGAGGCAATGCGCTGCAGCTCAAAATCCAGAGATAACAGAATGGAATCGCCCGCCATGGGTTCCTGCACCATTTTGCGGTTCAGCTCACGGCCCATGACATCCACTTCCAGCTGCTGCAGGCCCTTGTTGCCCCGCAACCTGTTTTCAAGCACCAGCTCAAGCCCCTGCTTGCCCACGGCATCGCCGAGCGCAAGATCGGAATTCTCTTCCAGTTCCTTTTCGTTGGCTTCCGCCACATACCCGAGCACATGGGCAAAGAGCGGCCCCTGCAGATAGAACCGCCTCGGCCGTATGACTATTTCCAGCCCCGGCCAGAGCATGCGGTTGGATTCGATCTGTGCAAGCAGGTCAAAGGGCACATCAGAAACAAGCACCAGCGGCTGGAAGGGTTTGACCCTCGGCTTGTCCTTGAAATACTTGGCCCAGAGAGTCTCTTCGGGGATGCCGGTCCAGTGGCTCACCTGAGCAATGGTAGAGGCGATGTCCTTGCAGTCTTCACGGACCAGCCCGAGGGCATAGGCGGGACGGTTCTCGGCAAGCAACTCGCCCCCGCTTGCACGCAGAAGTCCGCGGGGAGCATCGATACGCTCCTGACGCAGCCTGTTTTCACGGGCCAGACGGGCAAACTCGTCTCCCTTGTGTATCTGCAGGAACCAGAATCTGAGGAAAAAAACAAAGAACAGCAGGAGAACCAGCCCCTGCAGCAACAGCAACCCGCCTCGCGGTGGTTGATAGCCTTCCGGATCAAGCTGCATTGACATTACGCAACTCTCTTTCGCGCAGACGGAACACCACAAACCACACCAGAGGAATAATCACGGCATTGAGACAGCCATCGCTCACCAGACGCGGCAGCAGAATGGCAACGTCCTGCAGATGCCGCATGGTAATGCCTATGACCACATGTCCTGCCCCCATGGCAGCGGAAAGGATGAGGATGAACACGATATTCTCTGCTTCAAACAGGCTGCGACCCAGATAAAAGAGAAGACAGGCCATTGCGTACCACAGGAGACCGGGACCGAAAGCAAGCAGACCGGCCCCCTCCTGTATCAGGGTAAACAGCAGCATGAGCCAGATGGTCTGGGCCTTGTTCCCTTCCTGCATGGAACACAGCAGGCCGGGCAACAGAAAATCGACTCCGGGCACAAGATACATGGCCCATACGCCGCATACCGAATATACGGTCCACCAGATCAGCGAGCGAAAGAGCGAAGGCTGAGAACCCTGCATTATCGCCGCATCCTTTTTCGGGACACCACGGAGAAACCGCTACTGCTTCTGGGCATCGTCTTCCTGTTGCGTATCAAGAGACTGCTGGTCAAAGGCTTCCACATCACCAGTGTTGCCGATCAGCAGAACCTCTTCAAGATTGTCCAGATTGGCAAGGGGCTCGGCCATTACCTTCTGGAACAGGGATATATCGGAATATTCAATGGATACAATGCGTGCAACGGGCAGCCCCTTGGGAAAGGCTCCTGCCTGCCCTGAAGTGACAAGCAGTTCGCCAACTCCAAGCGGCGCGTTAAGCGCAACGTAACGCATCTCAAGCTGACTTCTGGGTCCGAGTCCCACCACGATGCCGGGGGTTCTGTTGTCCTGACTGACCACAGCAATACGGCTGTTCGGGTCGGTCAGCAGCAGAACGGACGAGGTGTATGGTCCCGCGCGGAAAACGCGGCCCACCACCCCCTCGTGTGTCACCACCGGGGTTCGGACGCCAGATCCCTTGAGATAGCCTTTATCCAGCAGGATTGATTCAAGCTCTGCCTGCACGCCCAGCCGGTGCGCGATAACGCGCGCCCCGATCCGCTCCCAACCGGCGGGAGCGGAAACGGACAGCAGGGACCGCAGACGAAGAACTTCCGCCTTGTCTTCATTCGCTTCGGCAAGGGAAAACATGGCCTCCTTGAGTTGCGCTTCAAGCTCGTCGTTACGTTTGCGCACACTCACAAGGTCAATATAATGATCCCAGAACTCCACCACCTGATCTCTGACCCACTTGCCCGGCTTGAGCACCGCACCGGTAAATTCCAGTCCGGTGTGTGTGGCAAGCTTGTCCACATACCCGGTACGCAGGTTCCATGTGAACAGGGTCAGATACAGGCACAAAGCCAGTACCAGCAAAATGAAAAGACGCTTTGAAAAGGAAGCGTTAATCGACCGCTACCTCCTTGAGAATATCCAGATTGTCCAGCGCCTTGCCGGTGCCGATAACAACGGTGGAGAGCGGATCGTCCACAACGGTTATGGGCAGCGAGGTTTCCTCGCGCAGCAACTGGTCCAATCCCTTCAGGAGTCCGCCGCCGCCGGTCAGCACGATACCCCTGTCCACGATATCCGCCGCAAGTTCCGGAGGCGTCTGTTCCAGTGCAATGCGCACGGCCTGCACGATGGAATCCACCTGTTCGGAGATTGCCTTGCGGACTTCTTCGGAAGTAATGATGATGTTTTGAGGAATACCCGTCACAAGGTCGCGGCCCTTCACTTCCAGAGTTTCCTCGGGGTCCATGGGATAGGCGGATGCGATCTTGATCTTGATTTCTTCTGCGGTGGATTCACCGATGAGCATGTTGTACTTGCGCTTAACGTGCGTCATGATGGCTTCATCCATCTTGTCGCCGCCCACACGCACGGACTTGGAATACACCACGCCGGAGAGCGAGATGACTGCCACTTCCGTGGTGCCGCCGCCGATGTCTACCACCATGTTGGAGGTAGGCTCCTGAATGGGCAGGTTGGCGCCGATGGCAGCTGCCATGGGTTCTTCAATAAGATATACTTCACGCGCGCCGGCGCTCTGGGCAGATTCCTTTACCGCACGCTTTTCCACCTGCGTAATGCCGGTAGGCACACAGATGATGATTCGCGGATGCACGATACGGTTATTGTGCACCTTGCGGATAAAGTGGCGCAACATGGCTTCGGTTATTTCAAAATCGGCGATAACCCCGTCCTTCATGGGCCGGATGGCCTGAATGTTACCGGGGGTACGGCCGAGCATGCGCTTGGCGTCATGTCCGACAGCAAGGACAACGGTGTTGCCTCGGGCATCCTTCTTCACCGCCACGACGGAGGGTTCACGCAGAACAATCCCCTGCCCCTTCACGTAGACGCAGGTGTTGGCGGTTCCCAGGTCAATAGCCAGGTCGTTGGAAAACATCCCAAGAAAAAAATCCAGTATCTTTGCCATATTCTCTCGCTTGCTTCGTTCAAAAGGAATGGGTATCAGGACAGAGTACCATCACTCACCACAGACACCCGAAATTGTAACCCAGTACCGGCATGAATAGATACCACCAATTGTCCGTCTACTTCCGACACCGTTTTCGTCAGCGGGTGCAAAAAATACCGCTCGATGCCGGTTTCACGTGCCCCAATCGGGACGGTTCCCTCTCCACCCGCGGGTGCATCTTCTGCAACCCGCGAGGGTCCGGTTCCGGAATGGGCCTGCAAGGCACAACCCTTCAGGACCAATGGGCTTTTTGGCGCGAGCGGTATAGCCGCTCGCTGGGTCCCGCGACCTTCATAGCCTATTTGCAATCATTTTCCAACACATATGGGCCCCTCGAAAAACTCGAAAAAACCCTCGCGGAAATCGAAGCCTTACCTGATTTGGCAGGATTGTCCATAGGGACCAGACCCGATTGTGTGGACGAGGAACGACTCGACCTCATCGCACGCACCGCAACGGCTCCCTCCATACGCGAGGTATGGCTCGAACTGGGCCTGCAATCCGCGCAGGACAAAACCCTGGAACGCATCAACCGGGGGCACGACTTTGCCTGTTTCGAACGCGCCGTCCGAATGGCCCATGCCCGCGGGCTGAAAACATGCGTTCACGTCATCGCCGGGCTGCCCGGCGAATCAACAGATGACTTCCTGCACACCATAGACAGGGTCAACGCCCTGCCGGTGCAGGGAATCAAGTTCCACAGCCTCTATGTGGCCGAGCACACCCCGCTGGCCGAAGAATGGCGGCAAGGCGGCTACACCCCATTGAACGAGGATGTATATATTGATACCGTGGTGCGGGCCATTCCCCGTCTGCGTCCTGAAATTGTCATCCAGCGACTGACAGGGGACCCTTCGGAAGGTGAACTGCTTGCTCCGGTCTGGCCGTCGACCAAAACCGGCATTCTTGCCGCCATTGCCACGGGGCTGCAAAACAGCAATACATGGCAGGGCAAGGCGCTGGGCACCCCCGGCACCGGCAACGAACGCCCCCCCCTGTGGTTCACCCTGCGCCGCAACCTGCCGGTTGCACTGCAGAAGGAATGGGAACGGGAGTATCGCGCCATTGCCCCGGAACTGGATTTTGACATCACGGAGCCGCTCGTATGAAGACGTATACCATGACCACGGACAACATGCTCGTAGAATCCATTTCGGCGGGGCGGCTACGCCTTACGCTGAATTGGGTCGGACAGCAACTGGCTGAAGCGGCAATTTCATGGAAAGATGAAAAGAGGCAGGACACCCCTGAAAACGAATTGACTGCCACCGGCAAAGTTCTGCTCGCAAAGCTGAAGGAGTATGTGGCGGGCCGCCCTGTCACATGGCCGGACATGCCCCTTGCCATGCAGCGATGCACGCCGTTTACGCAGGAGGTGCTCACCCGACTGATGTCTGTACCCGCCGGCACGACAGTGACCTACGGCGAGCTTGCCGCCATGGCCGGACGTCCCGGCGCGGCACGCGGCGTGGGTCAGATAATGCGTCGCAACCACTGGCCGCTCATCGTTCCCTGCCACAGGGTCATAGGTTCCGGCGGAACCATGACAGGATTTTCCGGCGCAGGGGGCATTCCCCTGAAAGAATACCTGCTGCACCTTGAAGGATATCTGTAAATTAACGCCCGCCGCCTTGTGACTGCGGGCGTTTTTCAAACTGCTGACAACGTCATTTCCGGTATTTTTGGCTCCGCCGGGCAGGAACCTAGCGTTCCTGCACCTCGTATACGCGATGAAAATCCGTTTCAGGACCTCAGTTCCGGCTTAACGGGAATGTGGCTTTGTTGAAAACGAAGGTTTGTCAGTAACCTGAAAAAAGCCCGCAGTCTCAAGACTGCGGGCTTTTTTTACATACGTTCCGAAAACGCTAGGTATGCTTCTCAATCTAGGTATGCTTCTCAATGGTGGCAAAGGCACTGTGGTTGTGGATGGATTCGTAGCTCTCCACCTCCACGCGGAACCAGCTCACCTGCGGATGCGCTTCCAGCTTCTGCGCCACGCTGCGCACCACGTCTTCCACAAAGGTGGGGGAGGCAAACGCGGCTTCGGTGACGAACTTCTCGTCCTCGCGCTTGAGCAGGGAATAAACAGGCGAAGAGGCAGACGCCTCGGCAATTTCGATGAACTCCTCAATCCACGCAAACCCGCGCATGCGCACCTGCATACGCACAAGGGCGCGCTGGCTGTGCGCACCTTCGTCGGATATGGCCTTGGAACAGGGGCATACGGTCATGACCGGCACGTCCACTTCCAGCAGAAAGGAGGGCTTGTCGCCCTTCAGTTCACCGGTAAGCTGGCATTTATAGTTCATCAGGCCGCCGCGGCCGCTGGCCGGAGCCTTCTTGTTCAGGAAATAGGGGAAACGGAACATCGCATACGCCTTGCGCGCATGCAGACGGTCCTTGATGTCCAGCAGCAGATTACGCATGCTGTCGTAATCAAGCTCTTCCGCCCATCCTTCCAGCGCCTCCACAAAGCGGCTCATATGCGTGCCCTTGAACTCGGCAGGCAGGTCCACCCCGATATCTACGCGCGCCACGGTATGCTGCGCACCCCGTGCACGGTCGCGGATGACAATGGGCAGGCGCAGGTCGCGGACGCCCACACGGTCAATAGCCATAGCCACCTGAGCGGGGCTCATCTGTACGTCTTCCATGAAATTAGACAAGGTCCTGTCCTGTTGTCGCCAAGGTGAGCTTGCCGTGCTTCACGCCCTTGGTGGAAACGAGCTTCTGGGCGAGGGTGCGCACCTCGTTGCCGTCTCCCTTGAGCAGCAGCACTTCAAGGCAGTTGTAATGGTCCAGATGCACGTGCAGCGAGGTGATTATCACGTCATGATGATCGTGCTGAATCTCGACGAGCTTCTGGGAAAGATCGCTCTTGTGGTGGTCGTACACCAGCGTGAGGGTTCCCGCGATTTCGCGGGTATCGTCCTTCCACTCCTCTTCCACCAGCGTATTGCGGATAAGGTCGCGGATGGCTTCCGAACGGGTCTGATAGCAACGCTGTTCACACAGCTTATCGAATTTCTCCAGCAGATCGGAGTCGAGTGACACACCGAATCGGATGGTCTGGCCCATAGAGTCTCCTGTAGAGTTACTCGTTATGAAAGGCGGCATTTCCTGAAATATTCTGTCCGGCAGAAAACGCCGGATCGCGCGCACTCTCCTGTGCAGTGACAATACGCATGGTCACCGCGCGGATCGTAGCACAAAAAACTGCTGCGCATCAACGGCGCAGCTCCCACAGGCTCACGGTAACCGCCGCGGGCTGTTCGTACAGGGCCTGCGTCTGTTCCATGGAGAGCCTGTGCGCCTTCCAGCCACGCCGGTCCAGCTGTTCGAGGAAATACATGTACACATTTCTGTTCGGTTCCGCCACCCATGCCACACCATCGGATGCGAGCGCATGCTCCAGAAACGCCAGCACAGGTTCCACAAAACGGCGCTCATACATGATGTCGCCGCCCCATACATATGCAAAGGCGTGCATGGCCACGGCAGGGTATCGCCAGTCCATGACTGTCCAGAGAGGAGAGGGAACATCGTTGATGAGCGCGTTGCGCGCGGCAAACCGCAGCGCCTGCGGTTCGTAGTCCATGGCGACCATATCAGCGCCCAGCCATGCGCCGACCAGCGCGGTAAGGCCAAGCCCGCACCCCATATCCAGACAACGCTTTCCGGCGAGCTCACCACGGCGGACATACAGCCATTCAGCAAGCACCATGCTGGAAGGCCACAGCTCGGTCCAGTACGGAAGGCGTTCGTCATCACCGAACTCGTCATCGCCCATGGATTCCCACAACGATTCCAGATCGGCGGCCCGTTCGAGCCTCCAGTGCCTGCCGCACAATTGCAGATCTATCTGCGGGGTATATTCCTTGAGTCCGGTCATAGCACTCCTTACAGCCCTGAGCGGATGCGGCCGAACAAAAAACGTTCATGGCAAGCCGTTAACCGGGCTCTCTGCACCTCTTGCGACGGAGGCAACGAATAGCAGAATAACCGCCCCTGCGTGCGGTGCGACTGCATAGCGCACCTTGCGGGCGCAGTCCACCCTGCATACGCCCTGCAGATTGCCAGCTACAGTAAAGTAGGATACCTCTCGCACGCATCGGCAATATGCGTTCTGCCTTCAGGCAGACCATGCAACAAGAGCGTGGCCGCACGCCTGATAACTCTGCCCTGTACAGGCCAATCTGTTGACAAGCCAGCCTGTTGCATTCAATCTGAAAGGCATGATCCGTTTCATTCGCCCTGCCCCGGCAAGGAACAGGTAAGACTATGACCACACCACTCTCGGGACTGCACAAACAGGTCTGGACTGCAATGCTCGCGGCACTGATTGCCGTGGGAGCCATGGTGCAACTGCCCATCGGCCCCGTGCCGGTTACGCTGCAGACACTGTTCATTGTCCTCGCCGGTCTCATTCTCGGCCCCGTGCGCGGTGCTTCCGCCATGGCGCTCTACATTCTCGCGGGCATAATCGGCCTGCCCGTGTTTGCAGGCGGCAAGGCCGGATTCGCCCATATGCTCGGCCCCACCGGAGGCTATCTTCTCGGCTATGTGGGCACGGCGCTGCTTGCCGGATTCGGTTCATCAGAAGCGGACGCGCCCCCCGGCTTCATCAAGCCCCTGCTGTGGTCGCTGGCAGGACTGGTGTGCGTGTTTGCCGTGGGCCTCGCCCAGCTCATGGCCGTTCTCGACATTTCGTTTGAAAAGGCCGTTGCCATCGGCTTTGCCCCCTTCATCATCGGCGACCTGATCAAGGTCTTTGCAGCCGTATTCGCCTATCGCTACCTCCACAGCCGGAGACTGCTGCCGTCGTGATTGAACTCAACTCCGTCACGTTCTCGTATCCGGGGGCTCCGTCACCTTCGCTGCGCGATATCACCTTTTCCGTTCCGGAAGGAACCCTGCTCTGCCTGTGCGGGGTAAACGGCAGCGGCAAATCCACCCTGCTCTCCCTGCTGGCCGGACTGCACAGCCCGACCGGAGGCACGCTCTCGGTTGCGGGGTTCAGCTCCCCCGGCAGGGAAGACAAGCTGCGCGGACTTTCCGCACTGGTGCTGCAGGATGCCGACCTGCAGATCATAGGCTCCACCGTTGCAGAAGACATGATGCTGGCCTTTCCGCACGGGCTTGCCGGCGCTGAGGAAACAGCCATGGACATGGCAACGCGGTTCGGACTGGCTGACCACTGGCACTCCCCCGTGCAGACCCTTTCGTACGGCCAGAAGCGAAAACTCTGTCTGGCGGTAGCCCTGCTCGGCTCCCCCGGCCTGCTCCTGCTGGACGAGCCCTTTTCCGGACTGGATTATCCCGCCATCCGCGAAATGCGCGCCATTCTCATGCGCAACAAGGAAAGCAAGCTCACGCAGATAATATCCGTGCACGATCTGGAATCCGTCATCGACCTTGCCGACAGCATGGTTGTGCTGCACGCAGGCGGGCAGGTGCGCCACGGCACGCCGGAGACCGTGCTGGACGGCATTGCCGCCTACGGCGTTCGCCCCCCATGCTCATGGCAACGCGGCCGCGGCATAGTGCCCTGGGAATAAGCCGCCGCCCGCCTCACCTTCAAAATCCATAGGTATGCCATGCCCTTCCAACCGATAGAAATGTCTGCATGGAAGAGAAGGTCCTATTTTGAGCACTTTCTCAACACTGTTCCCTGCGGCTACAGTGCGACAACCGATCTGGATATAACCCGCCTCGCAAACGCCCTGAAGACCGGCGGATTCAAGTCCTATCCCGCGCTCATTCATGCCCTGTGCACCATCGTCAACAGGCATGCAGCCTTCCGCACGGCCTTCGGTGCCTCCGGTGAACCGGGAATATGGGACGACATGCACCCCGCCTACACCATATTCAGCGCAAAGCATGAGACATTTTCCAGCATCTGGACCGAATATCATGCTGATTTCACGGTATTTCATGAGCGCTATCTCCACGACTGCGGACGCTTTGCCGACATACCGGAACTCTTTCCCAAACCGGATACGCCGGAAAATGTCTTCCCCATTTCAAGCCTTCCGTGGGTGCCTTTCACTGCCTTCAACCTGAATGTGCAGTCTACGTCTCCCTATCTGCTGCCCATATTCACCTTCGGCAAATTCAGAAAAGACGGGAAGGCCATCACGGTTCCGCTCTCCTCGCAAGTGCACCATGCCGTATGCGACGGCTACCATCTGGGACAATTCCTTCAGGATCTGCAAAACCACCTGAACGAGCCGGAGCACTGGCTGTAATGTACGCAAAAACGCCCCGCAACCTACGGCTGCGGGGCGTTTCAGACTGCTGACAAAGTCATTTCTGGTATTTTTTGGCTCCGCCGGGCAGGAACCTAACGTTCCTGCACCTCGTATAAGCGATGAAAATCCGTTTTTGGACTTCGGTTCCGGCTTAACGGGAATGTGGTTTTACTGAAAACTAGGGTTTGTCATTAACCTGAAGCGCCCCGCTGCCTTACGGCTGCGGAGCGCTTCTCATTACATTGCCATTCGGCTAACTATACGCTTCCTCAAATATCTCCGTCACCACCCGCAGGTTCATCTGGGTGGGGGTCAGGTTATACAGTCCGCCCATGGTCTCCATGGAGTTGGCCGCAAGCGTGGCCATCTCGTCCCTGTGCACGCCATAGTCGGAGAGCTTAAGGTCAGACAGGCCCACATCATGAATCAGTTTTTCCAGCGCTCCCACAAAGGCAAAAGGCTGGTCCTTCGCAGGTATGCTTTCCATCTCCACGCCCATGAAATAGGCAAGGTCCACCATGCGGTCAGGAACATAGCGGGTGAGATAGCGGAAATACGGCACCGAAATCATGACAAGCCCTGCGCCATGAGGAATCTCCGGATGGTAGGCCGACAAGGCATGCTCCATGGAGTGGTGCGAGATACACGACGAGAGCGACTCGCACACACCGGCGGCGGTAGACGCCCACGAAAGCATGGTGCGGGCTTCTATGCGGCTGCCGTCCTGCACCACCTGCGGCAGGAACGAGGTGATAAGGCTCACCGACTGCTGTGCGAGCAGGTCGCTGGTGGGCTGGCGGGCATGGGAAAGATAGGCTTCCACCGCATGGAAAAAAGCATCCATGCCGGTCATGGCCGTCACACGGGGCGGCACGGTCAGCGTCAGACGCGGGTCGACAATGGAAAGCGCGGGATAGGTGGAATCGTTCCCCCAGCCGATTTTCTCCTTTGTCTGCTCGCGGGTGATGACGGTCCACGGGTCGGCCTCAGTCCCGGTTCCCGCAGTGGTGGGAATGGCCACAACGGGCAGTGCCGGTTTGGGTGGCACCTGACGCCCGCCGGTTCCGCTGGGCATGTAGTCCCAGTAGTTGCCGGGGTTGTTGGCCATAAGCGCTATGGCCTTGGCCGAGTCGATGGAACTGCCTCCGCCAAGACCTATAATGAAATCACAACGTTCTTCGCGGGCAAGAGCGGCACCTTCGGTAACGTGCTCAAGCACGGGATTTGCCTGAATCTTGTCGAACACCACGGATTCCGCATCGTTCTGGGCAAGCAGGGTCTGCACGAGCTGCATATAGCCGTGCGTTACCATGGACCCGCCCGCGCTTATGACGAGCAGGGCCTTTTTACCGGGAAGGTAGGTGGTGGTCCCAAGCTCCTTGAGCTTGCCGGGACCAAAAATGATGCGGGTGGGCATATGAAACAGAAAGTTGATCATGAATGCATCTCCTTATGCTGAGCCGAGCGTACGACGGAGAACGGCAAAGGTGAATGATAGGCATGTGTAGCTCCGTTATTATCTCGGAACCCACTGAAATAGAACGGGCGGTTCCCTGCGCGGGAACCGCCCGATTGTGTCTTACGCCTGCAGGAAAGCCGTATACGCCTTGACCGTGGCGTACAGGTCCGCCTTGCTGGCCAGCTCGAAGGGGCTGTGCATGGCAAGGATGGGCGGTCCGAAATCGATGATGTCCATGCCGTATGCCGCCAGATACATGGCAACGGTTCCGCCGCCGCCAAGGTCCACACGGCCTAGCTCGGCCATCTGCCACGGCACACCGGCGGTATTCATCACGCCGCGCAGCCAGCCCACGTATTCGGGATGGGCGTCGTTGGCTTCGTACTTGCCACGGTGCCCTGTGAACTTGCAGAAGCAGGGACCAAAACCGATGGTGGCCGAGTTGAGCTTTTCGTGCAGGTCCTGATAGTCCGGGTCCAGCGCGCCGTGCACGTCTGCGGAAACGGCCTTGGTGTTCAGCATCACATCGCTGAAGCGTGCCGAGGGAGCCCAGGCCTGAATCAGGTCCTCAACGCAGTATTCAAAGAAGCGCGACTTGGCACCGGTGGAGCCTTCGGAACCAATCTCTTCCTTGTCCCACAGCAACACGGTCTGAGTAAATTCGGGCGTATCGCCGGACAGCAGCGATTCCAGCGCGGCAAAGCAGCAGATGCGGTCGTCCTGACCGTAGCCGCCGATAAGGGCGCGATCCAGCCCCACGAAACGGGCGGGACCTGCGGGAACGGCCTGCAGTTCTGCGGAATACAGATCTTCTTCGCGGATATCGTACTTGGCGTTCAACAGTTCCAGCACGCGACGCTTGATTGCGTCCTTGGGTGCGTCCTTGGGTGCGTCCTTGGGTGCGTCCTTTGCAGCTTCCTTGGACGTATCCGCAGCTTCCCCTTCTTCGCCCTTCTTCGCGTCAACGGGGCGATGGCCGAGGATGATGTTCATCTTTTCGGCTTCAAAGGCTTCGGAAAGTACCTGCTTGGCCTGATTCTGTGCAAGGTGGGGCAGAAGGTCCGCAATGGCGAAAACGGGATCGCCCGCATCTTCCCCAATGTTCACCTTCTTCACTTCGCCATCCTGCCGCACGATAACACCGTGCAGCGCGAGCGGGCGGGAGAACCACTGGTGCTTGCGTATGCCGCCGTAGTAATGGGTTTTGGCCTGTCCCACGCCACATGCCTCGTAAAGGGGGCGCTGCTTCAGGTCCACGCGGGGCGTATCCGCATGCGCTCCCACAAGGCGCAGACCCTGCGAAAGAGCACGCCGTCCCTTGCGGGCGATGAAAATGGTCTTGCCCTTGAACACCCGGTACACGAGATCATGCCCGAAATTGGTGGTGTAGCCTGCGCCGCGCAGACGCTCCACCACATAATCGATGGTTTCGCGCTCGGTCTTGCAGGTGGAAAGAAAATCTACGTAACGGTTTGCAAGTTCGTCCATGGCGGCAAGGCTGTCATCGTCGCCGTAGATTTCCCAGCAGCTTTTGGGGGCAAGTTCAAGGGTGTCGCTCATTATGCTGTCTCCTTCCGGCCCGATGGCCTGATGATCTGGTCGCCTGACGGCCTAGTCGCCTGATCGCCTGACGGCCTGGTCGCCTGCCGGAATATGGCTTGTTATCATAGTGTGGCCGGAGCGCGAAGCTCCGATAAAAATCTCTATTTATGCATTCCCTGCCGCAGGGCATCGCAGACCAGCGGAAATTCGGCATC
This sequence comes from Desulfovibrio subterraneus, assembly GCF_013340285.1. Taxonomy (NCBI): domain Bacteria; kingdom Pseudomonadati; phylum Thermodesulfobacteriota; class Desulfovibrionia; order Desulfovibrionales; family Desulfovibrionaceae; genus Desulfovibrio; species Desulfovibrio subterraneus. The sequence continues at coordinate 283,318 of NZ_BLVO01000004.1, forward strand.
CGTCAGGGTGCGCGGGTCAAGACAGAAGGCATTATCCTCAAGCCGTCCCACCAGAGGCGGATGCGTATCCAGCAGGCGCTGCTTCAGCTCCGTTGCCGAAGCCGCAACAGGCATGATGCGCACCAGCGTTGTGGGCAGGTCGCGTTCGGGGAAGGAACCGCCCCCCACGCGTGAAGCACCCTCATGCAGGGCAACGGTGCACAATTCACCCAGTTCGCGCCGCACTCTGGCTGCCAGCTTTTTCGCCCGCACCTTGAGTTCATCCGCAGAGGCCGTGATCATGGCAAGGGTAGGAATCTCGCGCCGTGCCTTTTCCGGGTCCGCATACAGGCGCAGAGTCGCTTCCAGCGCGGCAAGGGTCATCTTGTCGATACGCAGGGCGCGGTTCATGGGATTCTTCTTGATGCGGTCTATCCACGCCTTGCGGCCTACGATAATGCCCGCCTGCGGCCCCCCCAGCACCTTGTCGCCGGAGAAGGTGACCACATCCGGCCCTGCTCCCACCACCTGCTGCACGGTGGGCTCATCGCCCATACCCATGCCGCTGAAATCGTGGAAGCTGCCGCTGCCGAGGTCTTCCAGCACGGGCAGGCCGCGCTGTTTGCCCAGGGCAACCATCTCTTCCAGCGTCACTTCCTTGTGGAAGCCCACAATGCGGTAGTTGGATGTATGCACGCGCAGCAGTGCGGCGGTCTCTTCGGTAATGGCATTTTCGTAGTCGCGCAGGTGGGTGCGGTTGGTGGCACCCACTTCGCGCAGACGCGCCCCGCTCTTTTCCATGACTTCGGGAATACGGAAGCTGCCGCCGATTTCCACCAGCTGCCCGCGCGAAACAATGACCTCGCGCCCCTTGCACAGTGTATCGAGCACCAGCATGACAGCGGCGGCGTTGTTGTTCACCACAAGCCCAGCTTCGGCTCCGGTCACCTGACAGAGAATACGCTCGACATGGCTGTAGCGGCTGCCGCGTTCGCCGGTAGCAAGATCGAACTCAAGGTTGGAATAATGGGCACAGGCTTCGCGTACCGCTTCCACCGCCGTGTCCGCCAGCAGGGAACGGCCGAGGTTGGTATGCACCACCACGCCCGTGCCGTTGAGAACCCGCCTGAAATGAGGGCGGGACTTGGCCCGCACATATGCGGCCATGCGCGGCAGCAGCGATTCCAGCGACAGCTGCTCGGGCAGCTCATACAGACCGCCGCGAATCTCTTCACGGCAGACATCCAGAAATCCGTTCACATGATCACGCACAATGGCGCGGGGTACGCTGAAGAGGGAATCTTCTCCCCTGACTGCGGGCAGATTCGCAAGGGCGTCCAAGGCCCTGTCTACCGAAGGCAGTGCGCGGAATAGCTGAGACACGGTGCGGCTCCTTTGATGTCTTTTGCTGTCTGCAGAGTTACGGTGCGGTCTTTCCGGCTAGTCCCGTTCCAGACACTTGGGGCGAAGTGTAAAGAACTCGCCCAGTAAATACAAGGAACCGCAGAGCAGAACCACCTCATTTGCTGCATCTTTTTCAGCCGCAGCCTTTTTGGAAAGTCGCAGGGCTTCTCCGAGAGAAACGCAGACTCTGGCCCTGTCGCCGACCAGCGCCTTGAGCTCTTCCGGTGGCATGGCGCGCTCATTGTCCGCAATGGGCGGCAGGAATATCGGGCCGGTGGAAAGCGAAAGCAGCTGCGGAATGATATCATCCAGCGGCTTATCTTTCATGCAGCCGAAAATGATGGCAGCGGGACGGATGTCGAGCGCCTTGAGCGATGCCTTGAGCGCCACGAACGCGTGCCCGTTATGCGCACCGTCCAGAATCAGCGCAGGATGATCGGCCTGTGCCTCCACAGCCTGCATACGGCCCGCTATCCACGCATCGGCAAAGCCGAGTTCCTTCACGTCGTCCCAGTCCATGATGGGCGGCGGGCTCCAGCCATACTTGTCCACCAGCAGCTTGAACGCGCCGAGCGCGAGACAGGCGTTATCCTTCTGGTGCGGCCCCATAAGACCGAAGCGGGGATTTTCCGGCATGGTGATGAGTTCTTCTGCCATGTGCAGCGTGGTGCTCTGCTGTGCCGCCACATCGCGCAGCACGGCCAGAGCGGCTTCGTCCTGCACATTGGTGACTACAGGCACACCTTTGCGGATGGCACCGGCCTTGTCGCGTGCAATATCCTCAATACGGTTACCCAGGATTTGCTGATGGTCAAAGGCAATGGGCGTGTAAACGGTTACGTCCGTCGCCAGCGCGGTGGTGGCGTCGTACAGCCCGCCCAGACCGGCTTCCATGACGGCGAGATCCACTTCGTAGTCGTAGAAGGCAAGCACCGCGAGCACGGTGAGAAATTCGAAATAGGTCAGCGTATCTCCGCCCGCTTCCATAATATCGTTGGCAAGGTCGCACCATTCCTCTTCGTCCAGCATCTGGCCGTTGATGCGCACCCGTTCACGCGGTGTGGTGAAATGCGGCGAGGTGTACAGGCCCGTATTCAGCCCCGTGGACTGCGCCAGAGACGACATGAAGGCAGAGGTGCTGCCCTTGCCGTTGGTGCCGAGCACATGTGCCACCGCATAAGGCGGACGGCGCAGTTCCAGCTCGTCCAGAACCGTGGTGATACGGTCGAGGCTGAGGTCCATATTAAAAAGGCCCAGCTTATCAAGATAGGCCTCAAACGCGTCGTATGTGAGAAAATGATTACGTTCTGTTTCCGTTTCGCTCATGGCTTTGGCGTTAGGGCATGCGGGGGGCGGCGTCAAGCAGGTTTTGCTGACCGCCCCTTGAATCTGTAAGCATACAGGCCTGTTCCTCTTCTGTCATGAGTCTGTCGGAAATTCCCGTGTCACCGGCCTGCATCCGCACAAATCCGCCATTGTATCCCTTGTTCATGATTTTCCGACGTTTTTATGCAACCTATAGCTTGACCCCATCGGCAGTCCTCGTATAAAAGACTGAGCCTCCCGTACGGGAGCAAGGGCCAACGCCCTGCATATACCACGCGCGCCTGTAGCTCAGTCGGATAGAGCATCTGCCTTCTAAGCAGACGGCCGGGGGTTCGAATCCTCCCAGGCGCGCCATGAGAATAAAAGCGGCCAGCTGTAAACAGCTGGCCGCTTTTCCCGTTTTGGATAAAGAATGGATACGGAAAAGAAGGTATTTCGTCAAAAGTGAAGCCACTACCGGACTGGAGCCACTCTTGCTTGTGCTCTCCGCCTGATTTCAGCCTGCTACCCTCCTGCTACCCTATTGCTACCCTATTGCTACCCCTTTATCCCTTGCCGTTTCTCCCGACAAAACCAAAGCACTGCAACACTTTACACAGCCCCGCAACACTCCTACAGTACTTTTTCCTGTCACTGTCGGAGGATTCGGCATGAACGTGCTTGCGGCCATTGCGCCCATATTCGCCCTGATCATCACGGGGTTCGTTCTCAAACGGATGAGCTTTCCTTCGGAAGGCTTCTGGCCGCAGGCTGAGCGGCTCACATATTATGTTCTCTTTCCGGCGTTGCTGTTGGACAAGCTGGCCAACATTCATCCCGGCAATCAGCCGGTATGGAGCATGTCGCTCGCCATGGGGCTTGGCGTGTGCATTATTGCGGGCGGTCTGCTGGCCCTGCGGAGCAAGGTGCAGCCGGATGGTCCGGCCTTCACATCCGTCTTTCAGGGGGCCATGCGCCCCAACACCTATGTGGGACTTTCCGCGGCCAGCGCATTGTTCGGCGATACGGGCGTTTCCCTTTCCGCCGTGGCGTTGATGACGCTTATTCCGCTGGTGAACGTGCTGTGCGTGACCACACTTATACGCTTCGGCGGCAACGGGCATCCGCGCACGGCCACAAAGGCAGGCGGGATATTGTTCACCCTGCGCCAGCTCGCCACCAACCCGCTCATACTGGGCTGCGTTGCCGGATTTACCCTGAACGGGCTGCAGATACAGCTCCCATCATTCATCGGCGAGGCATTACGCATTCTCGGCAGTGCATCCCTTCCCATGGGGCTTCTCTCCGTGGGCGCGGGGCTTTCTTTTGCCGCGCTGGTGCAGGGCAGCAGAGATGTCATCACCAGTTCAGCCTGCAAATTGCTCATTCTGCCCGCCGTAACAGGCATTCTCTGTGTCCTCTTCGGCGTGTCCGGTCCGGCGCTGGGCATCTGCCTGATCTACACTGCTATTCCCGTTTCCGTGTCATCATACATTCTGGCGCGCGTTCTGGGCGGCGACCACGAGCGCATGGCGGCCATCATCACCGCGCAGACCCTGCTCTCCGCCCTGACCATGCCGCTGGTGCTCATGCTCGTGGTCTAACGCGATAATCCCCGATTAAAACTTCAGACTGCTGACAAAGCCATTCCTGGTATTTTTTTGGCTCCACCGGGCATGAACCTAACGTTCCTGCACCTCGTATAAGCGATGAAAATCCGTTTTTGGACCTCAGTTCCGGCGTAACGGAATACGGCTTTACTGAAAGCGAGGGTTTGTCGTTAACCAGAAAGGCCGCCCGTAAAGGCGGCCTTTTCGTTTATTGGCAAGGGGGAGTTATACCCCTGATACGCCCCAAATATCCTTGGCGTATTCGTCCACAGCGCGGTCGCTGGAGAAGAAGCCCATGCGGGAGGTGTTCAGCATGGACATGCGCGCCCACGCCGCCTGATCCATAAAGGCATTGGCAGCATCCTGCTGCCTGTAGACATATGAGCGGAAGTCCGCCAGCACCATGTATCTGTCGCCATGGTTCAGCAGGCTCTCCACGACATCTCTGAAGAGATGCGGTTCCGAGGGAGAGAAGAAGCCGCCTGCGATCATGTCCAGCACCTCGCGCAGTTCCGAATCGCGTTCATAGAAGAGACGGGGATTGTATCCCTGCGAACGCATCTCGTTCACCTCGTGCGAAAGAAGGCCGAACAGGAACAGGTTTTCGTTCCCCACGTGCTCCATGATCTCGATATTGGCCCCGTCGTGCGTGCCGATGGTAATGGCGCCGTTCAGGGCGAATTTCATGTTGCCGGTGCCGGAAGCCTCCATACCCGCCGTAGATATCTGCTCGGACAGGTCCGTGGCCGGAATGATGCGTTCCGCCAGCGTGACACAATAGTTCTGCAGGAAGACGACCTTGAGCAGATCGCCCACTCTGGGATCGGTATTAATGGTATAGGCCACCGAATTGATGAGCCGGATAATGTGCTTTGCCATGTAATACCCCGGTGCCGCCTTGCCGCCGAATATATACGTGCGCGGCACGGTCACGCTGCCCGGAGAACTGCGGATGCGGTTATACAGGGCAATGACATGCAGCACGTTCAGAAGCTGCCGCTTGTACTCATGGAAACGCTTCACGTGCACATCGAACAAGCTTTCGGGCATGACGGTAATACCGTTCTTATCCCGGATATACTCGGCCAGCTTGTGCTTGTTCCGCAGCCGCACTTCCATCCAGGCACGGTGAAAACCTTCACTATTGACGTACGGCTCCAGCTTTTTGAGCTGGGCAAGATCCGTAAGCCATTCCGGCCCGATATGCTCGGTAATGAGCCATGCGAGCGTGGGATTGCACTGGCGCAGCCAGCGGCGCGGGGTTATCCCGTTGGTCTTGTTGTTGAACCGCTCGGGGAAGATCTTGTAGAAATCGTGGAACACGCTTTCCTTGAGAATTTCAGAGTGATGCGCGGAAACCCCGTTCACACTGAAGCTGCCCACTATGGCGAGGTGGCTCATGCGCACCCAGCGGCTCTCACCCTCATGGACGAGGGAAACGCGGCCCAGTATGTTCGGATCGTTGGGGAACTGGCGGCGCACATCATGCAGGAACCGCCGGTTGATTTCATGAATGATCTGCAGATGGCGGGGCAGCAGCCTGCGGAACAGGTCTTCGGGCCACACCTCCAACGCTTCGGGAAGAACAGTATGGTTGGTGTAGGCAAAGGTGCGCACGCATATGTACCACGCCTCTTCCCACGTGAGCAGTTCTTCATCCACAAGAATACGCATGAGCTCGGGAATGGCCACGGCAGGATGCGTCTCGTTCAGATGGATGACATTCTTGCGGGGCAGCTGGTCCCATGCAATGCCCTTTTTCCTGAACCGGCGCACGATATCCTGAATGGTGGCAGAGACGAGGAAGAACTGCTGCTTCAGCCTGAGCTCTTTGCCCTCCGGCGCTTCGTCGTTGGGATAAAGCACCATGGAGATGTTCTCATCGCGAATCTTCTCTTCCACGGCTCCGATGTAGTCACCCGTGTTGAAGAAGGAAAACTCGAATTCGCGGCTCGTCTTGGCCGCCCACAGGCGCATGTTCAAAACATAGTCGTTCTTATGGCCGGGAATAAACATATCACAGGCCATGGCCATGACTGTTGTGGCGTTTTCCAGTGAATGCCGCAGGCGCCCCTGCTCATCCACCCACTCGCGCACCTGCCCGTAAAAACGCACGGGGTGCACATAATGGGAACGCTCAAACTCCCAGTGCGTTCCACCGCGCAGCCAGTTGTCGGCCCGCTCCACCTGCCTGCCTTCCTTGATGAGCTGGTAGAAAATACCATACGCGTAGTGTATGCCGTAGCCGTAAGCCGGCAGCCTGAGCGTGGCCATGGAATCGAGGTAGCACGAGGCGAGTCTGCCAAGACCACCGTTCCCCAGACCGGGTTCGTATTCCTCGTCAGCCACGTCATCAAGGCCGAAGCCCATGTCGGTAAGCGCTTCGCGCGCCTCATTCTCAAGCCCAAGCGCGATAAGGTTTTCCCGCAGGAAAGGCCCGGGGAGAAATTCGAGGGAAAGATAATACACGCGTTTTGAACTGCGGCTGTATATATCCCGCTGGCTTGCTATCCATTTTTCTACCAGACGATCGCGCAACGACAAGGCCAGAGCGCGGAACACGGTCTGCCTGTCCGGGCGCTCCGTATCGCGGCCCAGACTGTAGAGAACGTGACGGAGTATATCCTGCTTCAGCGACTCTGCAGGTCTGGTGGCTGGCGCTTCTGGTAAACGGCTTTTCCTGTTTCCGGAATTTTGCGATGTCATAAAGTCCTCCGCTAAAGAGCTGGGGATGAACCAAGGTTTCAACTATATACGCCCTTCTCTTCAGCAGAACATGATAACATGAAAAAATCTGGCCTGATGGAGTTGCCCCTGCGCCCATTCCGGAAACATTCATTCGGATAATATTTCGCCCCTGAAATAAATAGCTTTACAACGTCGGGGAATCGTGTAGATATACCTCTCTCGCGTGACCGGACTTGAGCCATTCCCTCACATCGCCTGTCGTATGCCTCTAGGTGCATACGTAAAGAGATAGGGCGATACTGTTTCGCATCCTACCCGAATCATTAGACTCCCGTCCAGAGCCCAACAAGTCACCACCCGAACCGCCTCGTGCCCTGCCCTATTCAATAATTCGGGCACGCCCCCTGCGGTCGGACGCGCAACCGACAGTCACGCACGGTTGCCCCACTCCTTCCAACATATTTTCAGGAATCCACGTGAGTTTTGAATCCTTTTCTTTCGACCGGCGCATAGTCTCCGGCATCGTTGCGTGCGGGTATGAAACCCCCACCCCCATTCAGGCGGAAACCATCCCCGCCATCCTTCGCGGCCAGGACGTACTTGGCCTCGCCCAGACCGGCACCGGCAAAACCGCAGCGTTTGCCCTGCCCATTCTGCAGCACCTGATCAACTCCGACGCGGACCGTCGCGGCCCCGTGCGCGTGCTGGTACTTGCTCCTACCCGCGAACTTGCTCTGCAGATTCAGGAATCCTTTATTGCACTCGGCAAACAGACCGGTTACCGCAGCGCCGCCGTTTTCGGCGGTGTAGGTATTGTTCCGCAGATCAAGGCCATGCGTTCCTCCGCCATTGCGGTGGCTTGCCCCGGCAGACTGCTCGACCTTGCCAAGCGCGGCGAATGCAACCTCTCCGAGGTAGACATTCTTGTGCTCGACGAAGCGGACCGCATGTTCGACATGGGCTTTCTGCCCGACCTGCGCCGCATTCTGGCACTGCTTCCCGCAAAGCGCCAGAACCTGCTCTTCTCTGCAACCATGCCCGGAGAAATCCGTTCGCTGGCCGGAGAACTGCTGCGCGACCCCGTCACCGTGCAGGTGAACCACACTGTGCCCAAGGCATCCATCGAGCATGTGGCCTACAATGTGCCTTCCCGCCAGAAGACGGGCCTGCTGCAGGCTCTGCTGAAGGAAACCGCACACGAAAGCGTACTCGTCTTCACCCGTACCAAGCATCGCGCCAAAAACGTGGCCCGCTTCCTTGGTGAAAAGGGCTGGCTGGCTACCGCACTGCAGGGCAACCTGTCGCAGAATCGCCGCCAGGAAGCGCTGGACGGTTTCCGTGCCGGCAAGTACAAAATCATGGTTGCCACCGACATTGCCGCTCGCGGCATTGACTGCTCGAGCATTTCCCACGTCATTAACTATGACGTGCCGGATACTGCGGAAACGTACACCCACCGCATCGGCCGTACCGGCCGCGCGGACCGCACCGGCATGGCCATGACCCTTATTTCCGGCGAAGACAATTCGCTGATGCGCACCATCGAACGTTCGCTCGGCAACGTCATTCCCCGCACCAAGCTGGACGGCTTTGTGTGCGATCAGGAAGAAGACGGCGATTTCGGACGCCCCAACGACCGCTTCCCCAAGCGTGGCGGCGACCGTTCCGGCGGCGGCATGAGCCGTGGCAGCAAGTTCGGCAAGCGCCCCGGCGATTTCGCAGACTCCGAACGTGGCAGCCGTCAGGGCTTCCGCGCAGCACGTCCCCGCAGTGAATCTGCTGAAGGCGGCCGCAGCGAAAGACGTGACGACTTACGTCCCGATCGCGCCCCCAAGTCTCAGGATCGTGACTTCGGTCGCTCCATGGACCGTCAGCGCGGTGGCGTACGCTCTCCCTACTCCGACCAGCTCAGCGGCGACGCTCCCCGCTTCGAACGCGCGGCCAAGTCACCCTTCGGCGCCAAGTCCGAAAAGACCGACCGCTTCGTAAGGTCCGACGACAAGCCCTTCCGTGACAAGCCGTTTGGTACCCGCAAGGCTGACGGCGACCGGAGCGAAAGCTTCGGCAGACGCAGCTTCGGCAAGGACGGTTTTGAAGGCAAGAGCGCCGGCAAGCCCGAAGGCTCTGCCCGTCGTTTTGACGGCGACAACCGCCGCCCCGGTGACAAGAGCCGCTTTGACCGTGAAGATTCCGGCCGTAACGACCGCTTCCGTGGCAACGACCGTGGCGAACGCGGCAACGACCGTTTCGCCCGCACCGATCGCGATGCCCGCCCCTCCTTCAAGGCTCGTGGCGAGCAGGCTGAAAACGCCGGTCGCTTCGGCAATGGCGAACGCAAGGGCAACGGCGAAGCACGCTCCGGCTGGCAGAACCGTGACGAACAGCGCACCGGCCGGTTTAACCGTACCGAACGCGAATTCGGCCAGTCCGACCGTCGCGACCGCTTCGAAAAGAAGCCTGACGACCGCTTTGGCCGTCCTTCTGAAAACCGTTTCGGCGGCAAGTCCGAGGACCGTTTCGGTGGTAAATCAGACGACCGCTTCGCCAAGAAGACCGGCGCTGCCCCTTACGGCCGCAAGGCTGAAGACGGCGCAGGCAAAAAGCCGCAGGCACGCTTTGAAGGCAAGTCTGATGACCGCTTCGGACGTAAGTCTGACGATCGTTTTGCCCGCAAGTCTGACGACCGCTTCGGCGGAAACGGCGAACGCTCCGAGCGCGGAGACCGTCCTGCACGCCCCTTCGGCGCACGCAAGAACGGCCGTTCCGATTACGGCAAGCGCTAAACGCCCATTTACAAACAGGTTTTCCTGTGACACAACCCACCCCTCCGGACCCCGCGTCCGGAGGGGTTTTTCTTTTCAAAACATCGCATCCGCATCCCCGAAACCTGCAAGACATGGAACACGACATGAAAACCAGCGACTCCCTGCTCAGTGCCGCCTGTGCCGCCACCATATGCCTGTTTGCCTTCGTCCCCGCAGTCATGGATGCCTATACCTATATCAACGCCGAGTACGGTTTCCTTGCCAGCTTCGTCAAATTTGCCATCCTCGCCACGCTTGGCGAGTGTCTTGCCCTGCGCATAACCAAGGGCATGTACCTGCGGGCAGGATTCGGTCTTGCCCCGCGCATGCTCGTCTGGGGCATATTCGGCATCATCATCAAACTGGCCTTTGTCATTTTCGCCACCGGCGCTCCCAATCTCGTGGCCGCGTTCGGCTTCGGCGAAGACGTGAGCCTGCGGTCCCCCCTGTTCACCGACCGCCTGTTTGCCGCCTTCTGTGTGAGCATTACCATGAACTGCATATTCGCTCCCGTCATGATGGTGGCACACCGCGTCACGGATGAACATATTCTGCGCAACGGCGGCACACTTGCCGGGCTGTTCTCGCGCATGGATATTCCGGCCATCCTCACCGAGATGAACTGGTCCGTCATCTGGAACTTCGTGCTGCGCAAGACCATTCCCATGTTCTGGATTCCCGCGCACACCATCACCTTCATGCTGCCCGCAGAGTTTCGCATTCTCTTTGCGGCGCTGCTCAGTGTAGCGCTCGGCATCATCCTTGCCGTGGCCGGTCTGCGTGGCAGACAATAGGCAACGTCTCCGACGGGGAGGGTTCCACCCCCCACCCGGCAGGGGGATAATCCCCCTGCACCCCTGCAAGGGTAATATCTTGAAAATCCATCACTCCTCTTAATGGCTCCTCAGGCACGCAATCTGTCCTTTACAAAGCGGTCTGTTTGTGTGAGTTAACTGTGTGGGCGTGTGCCCGATGATCCAGTATCCAAACAGCACCCGAAAATGCTCACTGCCGTCCGCGCTTCGCGCGTCCTGACCATGGCCGACCAGCGGCCAGCCTCCCGCAACTGCGTGGAGAAACCGCCCGTTTCCGGCGCGGTACCCATCACTGATTCCGATATTTCCTGCATCCATGACGGCGTGATCGTCGCTGAGAACGGCGTCATCATCGACGTGCTGCCCTATGCAGACTTCACCGCCACATACGGTTTCGCGCCGCAGAACCTTGGCGCAGTCACCATCCTGCCCGGGCTCATCAACTGCCACTGCCATCTGGAACTCTCGCACCTCGGCGGCATTGCCGTGCAACAGCAGGGGTTTCCCGCATGGATAGGCTCGCTGCTTGCCCACATGGGTGAAGCCGTCACCGATCAGGCGCTGGATGCCGCCCTTGCCGAAATGGCCGCCACTGGCACCGTCCATGTGGCCGATGTGAACGGACGCGCCCCCCTGCCCGTATACGAAGCAGCAAAACACCATGATGTGGGCATAGACCTGCAGCTCGAAGTATTCGGCTACGCCTTTCCCGAAGGCTTCACCGCCGCCGACCTGTGGGACTTCTTCCTCTCCGGCACCGCCTCCGGCCTGCCCGACGACGTGCGAAAGCGAAACACCGTTCTCGCGGGGCATGCGCTGTATTCCACCCATCCCGCCGCATTGGTATTTGCAAAGCATTGGTGCCGCTCCCGTGAGCGGCATTTTTCTGTGCACCTCGCGGAGCAGGCGGATGAAGAAGAAATGCTGCTGCGAGGCACCGGCCGCCTGCGCGAGATGCTGAACCAGCGGGTGCTGCCCGCTGACTACAAGGCCCCCGGCATGCGCCCCGTGGCCTACGCCGCCGAGCTTGGCCTGCTGGACAACGGCACCCTTGCCGTGCACTGCGTGCATTGCAACGATGCAGACATTGACCTGCTGCGCGATACCGGCACCCATGTATGCCTGTGCCCCCGATCCAACGAATACATCGGCGTGGGCACAGCTCCGGTACACAAATTTCTGGATGCGGGCCTGAACCTGTGCCTCGGCACAGACAGTCTCGCCTCCAACCACGACCTCAACCTCTGGAACGAGGCCCGCAAGCTGCGGGACGACCAAGGCGTTCCTACCCACACCCTGCTGCGCATGCTCACCGTGAACGGTGCGCACGCACTGGGCCTTTCCGATTCGCTGGGAACGCTGGAACCCGGCAGGCATTTCCGGTATGCTGTGCTGCCGGAGGATTTACTTCTGTAAACCGTTTTGACCCACGACACAGAGTGCGCAACATGCAAGAAAATCAACGCTTCACATGGCCCCACAAGGACCTTTTGGATGTGTCCCAACTGACGGTGGAAGAGGCCAACCATCTGCTCGACACCGCCGAACAGTTCCACGAAATCAACCAGCGGCCCGTGAAGAAGGTGCCGACTCTCAAGGGCAAGAGCGTGGTGCTCTTCTTTGCCGAGGCCAGCACGCGCACCAAGACCTCATTCGATGTGGCGGGCAAGCGCCTTTCCGCAGACACCTTTGCCCTGACCAAGAGCGGGTCCAGCCTGACCAAGGGCGAAAGCCTCAAGGATACCGCGCTCACCCTGCAGGCCATGAATCCGGATGTCATCGTCATCCGCCACTGGTCCAGCGGTGCTGCGCAGTACCTTGCCGAGCGGCTGGACTGCGCCATCGTCAACGCGGGCGACGGCTGGCATGCCCACCCCACGCAGGCCCTGCTGGACGCCTTTTCCCTGCGCCAGCACTGGGGTCGCGACTTCAGCGGCAAGACCCTGCTCATTCTGGGCGACATTCTGCACAGCCGCGTGGCCCGCTCCAACGTCATTCTGCTGAACAAGCTGGGCGCCAAGGTGCGTGTGTGCGCGCCCCGCACCCTGCTGCCCGCAGGCGTGAACGACTGGCCTGTGACCGTGTACACCAATCTTAATGAAGCCGTGCAGGGCGTGGATGCCGTGATGTGCCTGCGCCTGCAGCTGGAACGCCAGCAGGCGGGTCTGCTGCCCGACCTTTCCGAATACGCCACCACCTACTGCCTCACGGCCCGCCATCTTGCCATGGCCGCCCCGGGCGCGCTGGTGATGCACCCCGGCCCCATGAACCGCGGGCTGGAAATCGCCTCCGACATCGCCGACTGCGCAGAAAGCCTTGTGCTCACGCAGGTGGCCTCCGGCGTGGCCGTGCGCATGGCCATTCTCTTTCTTCACGCAACCCGCAAAGACGGAGGCTCCAAATGAGCAGCATCCTGATCATACAAAACGCGCAGTATCTCGGTGAAACCGTCGATATCGTCGTGCGTGACGGCAAGATTGAATCCGTCGGTCCCAAAGCAGACATTCCTGATGGCGCGGAAGTGTTCGATGCGGCCGGTCTGAAGGTCTTCCCCAGTTTCATAGACTGCCACGTGCATCTGCGCGAGCCCGGTTTCGAATACAAGGAAGACATCAATTCCGGCCTGCGCTGCGCCGCGCACGGCGGTTTTGGCGCGGTCATGGCCATGGCCAACACCAGGCCCGTGAACGACACCGCATCCATCACCAGAACCATGCTCGCCAAGGCCAAGGCAACCTGGCCGCACGGCCCGCGCCTGTATCCCGTGGGTGCTGCCACCGTCGGGCTGGACGGCAAGGAACTTGCCCCCATGGCGGAACTGGCCGCAGCCGGCTGCGCCGCCATTTCCAACGACGGCAAGCCCGTGGGCGGTGCCGAAATGTTCCGTCGCTGCATGGAATACGCCCACACCTACGGGCTCATTGTCATTGACCACTGCGAAGACCCCTCCCTCGCCAAAGACACGCACATGAACGAAGGGGCCACCAGCGGCCGCATCGGCGTGAAGGGGCAGAGCGTGGTGGCGGAATCCATGCAGGCGGCACGCGACATCCTGCTTTCCGAATATCTCGACATTCCCGTGCACCTTGCGCACATCAGCTGCAAGCAGTCCGTGGAGCTTATCCGCTGGGCCAAAGAACGCGGGGTGCGCGTGACTGCGGAAACCTGCCCGCACTACCTGCTCATCGACGATTCCGAACTGGAAAATTACTCCACCATGGCCAAGGTGAATCCACCACTGCGCACGCCTGCGGATGTGCAGGCCATGCGCGAGGCGCTGAAGGACGGCACCATAGACATTCTGGTAACCGACCACGCCCCGCACGCCGAGCATGAAAAGGAATGCACGCTGGATGAGGCCCCCAACGGCATCTCCGGCATGGATTCCGCCGTGGCGCTCACATGGACGCTGGTAACGGACGGACTTATCTCCGAAGCTGATTTCATCAAACGCTGGTGCCATGAGCCTGCACGCATTTTCAACCTGCCCATCAACGGCTTTGCAAAGGGCGACCCTGCAGACTTCTTCCTCTTCGACCCCGAAGAACACTGGGCGCTCACGCCGGAGGCCATGCAGTCCAAGGGCAAGAACACGCCCTTCCTCGGCCGCATGCTCAAAGGACGCGTTAAAGCCCACTGGATGGGCGGCGTGAAGATCGTGTAGCAACCGCGCACGGCATGGCATTGCACGTTTCGCGACGGGCATTGCATCAGATAATTACGGATATCACAAAGGGCGGCACCATTAGGGTGCCGCTCTGCTATCCTGTACCACTACGCTACCGGAACATCCTCGGTATCAGGGTGTCGCAAACAGAAGCAAAACAGCGTACACTGGGAAATCAAAGCGTAACTGCCTGTTCAAACAGCCATGATTCGCTTGACATTGTCCGCTTCCCCTGTGAAGCAGAAGCGGTATTGAACAGTACTTTCATGCCCGCTGGCAGTAACGGGCATGCCATATCAGGAGGATGAATGAGTCAGCCTTTCAAGGATGCCATCGGTATCTGCAAAACCATTATGCGTAACGGGTACGACGCCTACGTGGTGAACACCCTGCTGCAGAAGGAACTGCACAACGAAGACCGCGAAGCGGAAATCGATATCGCCTGCGAGCCCACCGTTGAAGAACTTACGCGCCTCTTCCCCGGCCTGCAGTCTTCGCCCATTCAGGGCGCGCTTGGCCTGCTCAAGGAGGGCGGCATCACCTTCCACTTCTATCCGGCCGACACCGAAGACGCATCGCACCCCGAGGCGACACTTGCACGCATCACCCCGCGCCTGCTCAAGCGTCTGGAAGAAACCGGCTCGCTGCCCGCACACCTTGCCTGTCCGTACATTCCCCGCACCTACGAAACCTATGACGGCTTCGTCAGCTTTAACGTGGGCGAAATTCGTATGGAAGGCATTCCGGACGAAACCCTGCGCCGCAACTACCTGCTGGGCATCCGTGCCCTGCGTTTTGCCGCCAACTTTGACCTGCCGCTGGAAAAGAATACATGGATGGCCATCGTAAAGGGCGCATCCCGCATTCTGGACTACGTGCCCGTGACCGAGATCATGGACGAATGGCGCAAGGTGGAAGCGGAAAACATGTGGAAGTTCGTGCAGCTTCTGTTCGAATCCATGATTTTGCACGGCCTGCTGCCCGAAATTGCAGCACTTTCCCGCGTTATTCAGATCAAGAACGAAGAAGGCGAACAGGAAACCGTGCTTGAGCACACCATCGGCGTGATGCACAAGTATCCGGAAGAGTTCACCTACGACTGGCTCGGCACCTTTGCAGTGCTGTTCCACGATGTGGGCAAGCTCTACACTGCGGAACACGACGGCGAACGCTGGACCTTCTACCAGCATCACCGCGTGGGCGCGAAGGTAACAAGAAAGCTCCTTTCCCGCCTTTCCATTCCCCAGCAGGATGTGGACCTCATCTGCCACCTTGTGCGGCAGCACCTGCGTTTCCACTCCATGCTGACGGAACGCGGTATCCGCCGCTTCAAGGCGCTGGATGAATACCCCCGCCTTATCGAGCTGGCCCGTGCAGACCTCAAGGCCCGCGGCGTTGCGCTTACCTCCTTCAATCACAATATGAAGTATCTGGAACGCGCAGACACCCCCGAGCAGATGACCGAACCGTATCTGAACGGTAACGACATCATGGAAGCCACCGGCCTCAAGCCCGGACCGCATGTTGGTATTATTCGTGACGCCCTGCTCAAGGCCCAGATCGCCGGTCAGGTGAACTCGGTTGAGGAAGCAGTGGAGTATGTGAAAGCGTATAAGTTGTAGATTGCGGCTAGCGCCATAGAGAAGAAATAAAAATCCCCCCGGAAGCGAAAGCGTCCGGGGGGATTTGTGCTTGATATTCCAATATCCAACCGAGTATATTACTAAACAAAGGAAACCGAGAGGAAAAACATGTCACGCCCTCCAGCTCTGACAGAGCAACAAAAAATACGCTTGAAAATCTTAAAAGCACAACTATTTGATTCTTGCAGAAAAAAAGACAGAGATGGCGCAATATCTATACTAAACGACCTTAGAGGACTCTTATTAAACACAAACCATCACACAAAATACTATGAAATGCTCTTGGTATATTGTGAATTATTAATAAATACAGACAACTCAGACCAAGCGATAAAAATACTAAACAAAGTATCTACAAAGACATCGAGCAAAACCAGAATAAATCAAGAGTCTTTTATTTTAAAATCTATAGCGCATCTTCATCTTCACGAATATGAAGATTTCAATAAATGTATAAAAATCGTATTTGACTCAACTGCAATAAAGGATACCAAACGAAGAGAGGAATTCATTAAATTTATTGGTAAACGACTCGAGGAAGAATGTTTAATTATTTCACTAAAATCAGAACAATATCACAAAATAGATACAGACAAAATACTGTCTGAACTAGAAACAGTATTCCGCAAGAACTTAAGCGACGTCGACATACTGGCGGGAATTGGCAAGTCACTCCCTCCAAAAACAATAGATTTCATATCAAACATCAACAATTTAGCTAGAATGCAGTTAGTTGGCGCTGAAAAATTAATGCTTCCCCCACCCCCG